>NZ_JBHSDY010000009.1:0-57692 GCF_042651965.1 Castellaniella hirudinis | reverse complement strand
GCGCTTCGCCATCCGCGAAGGCGGTCGTACCGTGGGCGCCGGCGTCGTCGCCAAAATCATCAAGTAATTCTGTAGTACAATGGTGGGCTGGTCAGGCCGCCCACCGATGTTTTCAAAAAACGGGGGTGCGGCAGCGCCACCGTTTTTCGAGGTTTAGGGGTATAGCTCAATTGGCAGAGCGTCGGTCTCCAAAACCGAAGGTTGAGGGTTCGATTCCTTCTGCCCCTGCCACCGATCTCATTGCCGCAGCAGCGGCGTCGAACACCCGTATATGTCTCACCAGAACGTAGAAACCGTCAGCCGCGCCGCCGAACGCATCAAGCTCGGCCTGGCCGTGCTTGTGATCGTTGCGGGTATCGTGGCGTATTCGGCCCTTGTGAATCAGCCGGGCTATGTGCGCGTAGGCGCCTTCGTGGCAGGCTTGATCCTGGCCGCACTCATCGTCTGGTTCAGCGACACCGGCCGGCGTACTTTCGCCTTCGGTCGCGAAGCCTACAACGAGACGCGCCGCGTCGTCTGGCCTACGCGCCAGGAAACCACGCGGATGACCGCGATCGTGTTCGCCTTCGTGCTGGCCATGGGCGCTCTGCTGTGGATCGCCGACAAGCTGCTGGGCTGGGTCATTTATGGCCTGCTGCTGGGCTGGAACTAAGGAACAAAAACCGCATGAGCAAGCGCTGGTACGTCGTCCATGTCTATTCGGGCATGGAAAAAAGCGTCCATAAGGCCCTGGTCGAACGCATCGAGCGCGCCGGGCTGCAGGACGCCTTCGGCCGCATTCTCGTGCCTTCCGAAGAAGTCGTCGAAATCAAGGACGGCCGCAAGTCGATTTCCGAGCGTCGTATTTTCCCGGGCTACGTCCTGGTCGAAATGGACCTCACCGATGAAACCTGGCACCTGGTGAAAAGCACCAACCGCGTCACGGGATTCCTCGGCGGCTCCGGCAACCGCCCTGCGCCCATCTCCGAAAAGGAAGTCGAAAAGATCCTTTCCCAGATGGAAGAAGGCGTCGAAAAGCCGCGTCCCAAGGTCCTCTTCGAGATCGGCGAAACCGTCCGCGTCAAGGAAGGTCCGTTTGCAGACTTCAACGGCAACGTCGAAGAAGTCAACTACGAAAAAAGCAAGGTCCGCGTGTCGGTCACGATCTTTGGTCGCGCCACCCCGGTCGAACTGGATTTCGGTCAGGTCGAAAAGGTCTGATAGTTTTACCGCCAGGCCGCCCTTAGGTAAAACGCGGCCCCCTTGGGGGGCAGCAAACCGAAGGTGCAGCGTGGGGGCGTTATTAACCACCCGGGGAGCCGATCCCATCAGGTATCGGCGCATGTACCCGACAGGAGCATCGCATGGCGAAGAAAATCGTCGGCTTCATCAAGCTGCAAGTGCCAGCTGGTAAGGCCAACCCCTCCCCCCCGATCGGTCCGGCGCTGGGTCAGCGCGGTCTGAACATCATGGAATTCTGCAAGGCGTTCAACGCCAAGACCCAGGGTCTGGAACCCGGTCTGCCGATCCCCGTGGTGATCACCGCTTTCGCCGACAAGAGCTTCACGTTCATCATGAAGACTCCGCCGGCCACGATCCTGATCAAGAAGGCCTCCGGCGTCCAAAAGGGCTCCGCAACCCCGAACTCGGCCAAGGTCGGCACGCTGACGCGCGCCCAGGCCGAAGAAATCGCCAAGACCAAGCAGCCTGACCTGACGGCCGCCGACCTGGACGCCGCCGTGCGTACCATCGCCGGTAGCGCCCGCAGCATGGGCATCGACGTGGAAGGAGTCGTCTGATCATGGCTAAGCTGAGCAAACGCGTTGCCGCCATTGCGGCCAAGATCGATCGCACCAAGCTGTATCCCGTGGCCGAAGCCATCACGCTGGTCAAGGAAACCGCCACGGCCAAGTTCGATGAGTCCATCGACGTCGCCGTGCAACTGGGCATCGACCCCAAGAAGTCCGACCAACTGGTCCGCGGCTCCGTGGTGCTGCCCGCCGGTACCGGCAAGAGCGTGCGTGTCGCCGTCTTCGCCCAGGGCGAAAAGGCTGATGCCGCCAAGGCCGCCGGCGCCGACATCGTCGGTCTGGACGATCTGGCCGCCAGCATCAAGGCCGGCAACATCGACTTCGACGTGGTCATCGCCTCGCCCGACACGATGCGTGTCGTCGGCGCCCTGGGCCAGGTCCTGGGCCCCCGTGGCCTGATGCCGAACCCCAAGGTCGGCACCGTGACCCCCGACGTCGTCACCGCCGTCAAGAACGCCAAGGCAGGTCAGGTGCAGTATCGCACCGACAAGGCGGGGATCATCCACGCCACCATCGGTCGCGCGTCCTTCGACGTCGAAAAGCTGCAGACCAACCTGGCTGCGCTGATCGATGCCCTGAACAAGGCCCGCCCCGCGGCGGCCAAGGGTATCTACCTGCGCAAGGTCGCCGTGTCCTCCACCATGGGTGGCGGTGCACGTGTCGAATTGGCATCGCTGACCGCCTGAGGCGGCCGGCCAACAGAACTTTGGGCTGTGCCCGATCCTGGATCGGGCGCCGCTGTCAAAGACCGCTGGAGCCGAACGCCACCTGGCGTGACGCTTAATCCCGGGTTGTCTCACCGGATCCAGCGTAGACGGCGCCCAGGAAGAATTCATTCATGAACTCGACCAGGCGCGCCGCATTCGGTTGATGCCGGGGGTTTCCCCGGCGTCGTTAGATGGAGTGTTCAACCATGAGTCTCAATCGCCAAGAAAAGGCGGTGGTCATCGAGGAAGTCTCGGCCGAAGTCGGTCGCGCCCAATCGATCATCGTCGCTGAGTACCGTGGTCTGGACGTCGCCTCCGTAACCGTATTGCGCAAGACTGCGCGTGAATCGGGCGTGTACCTGCGCGTGTTGAAAAACACGCTGGTGCGCCGCGCGCTGGCCGGCACCCCCTTCGAGGGTCTGTCCGCTCAGCTCACCGGTCCGTTGATCTATGGGATCAGCGCCGATCCGGTGGCGGCCGCCAAAGTGCTGGCCGATTTCGCGAAAAGCAATGACAAGCTGGTCATCACAGGCGGGGCTCTGCCCAACAGCCTGCTGAACCAGGATGGCGTCAAGGCCCTGGCCACCATGCCGTCCCGCGACGAATTGCTGTCGAAGCTGCTGGGCACCATGCAGGCGCCCATCGCTCAGTTTGTGCGTACGCTCAACGAAGTGCCCACGAAGTTCGTGCGCGGCCTGGCGGCCGTCCGCGATCAGAAGCAAGCTGCTTAAGCGGCTTGCCGGCATCCCTTCGTTGTTGGAAGCGACAACCAAACCTGGCTTATTCAATTAATTTGGAGTTCTAAAAATGGCAACTAAAGCTGAAATCCTGGACGCGATCGCCGCCATGAGCGTGCTCGAACTGTCCGAGCTGATCAAGGAAATGGAAGACAAGTTCGGCGTGTCCGCTGCTGCGGCCGCTGTCGCCGTGGCTGCTGCCCCGGCCGCCGGCGGCGCTGCCGCCGCTGCTGAAGAGCAGACCGAGTTCACGGTCGTCCTGGCCGAAGTCGGCGCCAACAAGGTCAACGTCATCAAGGCCGTGCGCGAAATCACCGGCCTGGGTCTGAAGGAAGCCAAGGACCTGGTCGACGGCGCTCCGAAGCCCGTCAAGGAAGGCGCGGACAAGGCGACCGCCGAAGACGCCAAGAAGAAGCTGGAAGAAGCCGGCGCCAAGGTCGAACTCAAGTAAGACCTTACTGCCGCGCCCGGGAAGCCCGGGGAAGCGACGAACCCCTGTTTCAGGCCCGTTCGACGCTTTCCAAAGCCTCCCGGGCTTTTGCGTTTCCAGAAAACCCGTGTTCGATGCCTCGCCGCATCAGACCGAGCCGGGTTTTCCGGAGTCGTAAACCCTGGCCGTGGTTGACGGCCTAAGCAACCCTCGAGTCGGAGTGCTCATGCCTTATTCGTACACCGAAAAGAAGCGCATACGCAAAAGCTTCGCCAAGCGCGAGGACGTCCAGGACGTTCCTTACCTGCTGGCGACGCAACTGCAATCTTTCAAAACCTTCCTGCAATCCGACGTCACCGCGTCCAAACGCAAGGAAGAAGGACTGCAGGCGGCCTTCAATTCGATATTTCCAATCGTCAGCCACAATCAGATGGCGCGTTTGGAGTTTGTCAGCTACGTGCTGGGCACCCCGGTGTTTGACGTCAAGGAATGTCAGCAGCGTGGCCTGACCTTCGCGTCGCCGCTGCGCGCCAAGGTGCGCCTGGTGCTGATGGACCGCGAGGTCAGCAAGCCCACCGTCAAGGAAGTCAAGGAGCAGGAAGTCTACATGGGCGAAATTCCGCTCATGACGGACACCGGTTCTTTCGTCATCAATGGCACGGAACGTGTCATCGTGTCCCAGCTGCACCGTTCGCCCGGCGTGTTCTTCGAGCATGACCGCGGCAAGACCCACAGCTCGGGCAAGCTGCTGTTCTCCGCGCGCGTGATTCCCTACCGCGGTTCGTGGCTGGACTTCGAGTTCGACCCCAAGGACATCCTGTTCTTCCGCATCGACCGTCGCCGCAAGATGGCCGTGACGATCCTGCTGAAGGCGCTGGGCATGACCCCGGAAGCCATCCTGGCCTATTTCTCCAGCTTCGACCACATCGCCCTCCACCAGGAAGGCGGCATGCTCGAATTCGTGCCCGAGCGCTGGAAGGGCGAAGTCGCCCGCTTTGACATCGCCGACAAGAAGGGCAATGTCATCGTCGAAAAAGACAAGCGTATCAATGCCAAGCACCTGCGCGACCTGACCGCCGCCAAGGTCGACCACATCTCGGTGCCCGAGGACTTCCTGCTGGGCCGCGTCCTGGCCAAGAACGTCGTCAGCCCGGATACCGGCGAAGTCCTGGCCCAGGCCAACGACGAGATCACCGAATCCCTGCTGGCGGAATTCCGCGCAGCCGGCATCCGCGACATCGAGACGCTCTACATCAACGAGCTGAACGAAGGCGCCTACATCTCGCAGACCCTGCGCACCGACGACACCGCCGACCAGATGGCCGCGCGCGTGGCGATCTACCGCATGATGCGCCCCGGCGAGCCGCCCACCGAGGAAGCCGTCGAGGCCCTGTTCCAGCGCCTGTTCTACTCCGAAGAAACCTACGACCTGTCGCGCGTCGGCCGGATGAAGGTCAACAGCCGCCTGGGCCGCGACGCCGGCAACACCGGCCCGCTGACCCTGACCGACGAGGACATCCTCGACACCATCAAGCTGCTGGTGGAACTGCGCAACGGCCGTGGCCAGATCGACGACATCGATCACCTGGGCAACCGCCGCGTGCGCTGCGTGGGCGAACTGGCCGAGAACCAGTTCCGCGCCGGCCTGGTGCGCGTCGAGCGCGCCGTCAAGGAACGCCTGGGCCAGGCCGAAACCGAAAACCTGATGCCGCACGACTTGATCAATTCCAAGCCGATCTCGGCCGCGATCAAGGAATTCTTCGGTTCCAGCCAGTTGTCCCAGTTCATGGACCAGACCAACCCGCTGTCGGAAATCACGCACAAGCGGCGTGTCTCCGCCCTGGGACCGGGCGGTCTGACGCGCGAGCGCGCCGGCTTCGAAGTCCGCGACGTGCATCCGACCCACTACGGCCGCGTCTGCCCGATCGAAACGCCGGAAGGCCCGAACATCGGCCTGATCAACTCGCTGGCGCTGTATGCGCGCCTGAACGAGTACGGCTTCCTGGAAACGCCCTACCGCAAGATCATCGACGGCAAGGTCTCCGACCAGATCGAATACCTGTCGGCCATCGAAGAAAGCAAGTACGTCATCGCCCAGGCCAACGCGGTGCTGGACGAAGAAGGCCGTTTTTCCGATGACCTGGTCGCCTGCCGCGAGGCCGGTGAAACCATGCTGACCGCGCCGGCCAACGTGCACTACATGGACGTGGCCCCGTCGCAGATCGTGTCGGTCGCCGCTTCGCTGATTCCCTTCCTGGAACACGACGACGCCAACCGGGCGCTGATGGGCGCCAACATGCAGCGCCAGGCCGTGCCCTGCCTGCGGCCCGAAAAGCCGCTGGTCGGCACCGGCGTCGAGCGCACCGTGGCGGTGGACTCGGGTACGACCGTGCAGGCCGTGCGGGGCGGGATCGTGGACTTCATCGACGCCGAGCGTGTCGTGATCCGTGTGAACGATGATGAAAACGTCGCCGGCGAAGTCGGCGTGGACATCTACAACCTGAAGAAGTACACCCGTTCCAACCAGAACACCAACATCAACCAGCGGCCCATCGTGTCGCGCGGTGATCTGGTGGCGCGCGGCGACGTGCTGGCCGACGGCGCTTCCAGCGACCTGGGCGAACTGGCCCTGGGGCAGAACATGCTGATCGCGTTCATGCCCTGGAACGGCTACAACTTCGAGGACTCGGTGCTGATCTCCGAGCGCGTCGTCGCCGACGACCGCTACACGTCGATCCACATCGAAGAGCTGACCGTGGTCGCCCGCGACACCAAGCTCGGACCCGAGGAAATCACGCGCGACATCTCCAACCTGGCCGAAATCCAGCTCAACCGTCTGGATGACTCCGGGATCGTGCACATCGGCGCCGAAGTGCGCGCCGACGACGTGCTGGTCGGCAAGGTCACGCCCAAGGGCGAAACCCAGCTGACGCCGGAAGAAAAGCTGCTGCGCGCGATCTTCGGTGAAAAAGCCTCCGACGTGAAGGACACCTCGCTGCGCGTGCCCTCCGGCATGGTCGGCACCGTCATCGACGTGCAGGTCTTCACCCGCGAAGGCATCGAGCGCGACAAGCGCGCCCAGTCCATCATCGACGATGAGCTGCGCCGCTACCGCCAGGACCTGAACGACCAGTTGCGCATCGTCGAGAACGACGCGTTCGACCGTCTGCGCAAGAACCTGATCGGCAAGACCGCCAACGGCGGCCCGCGCAAGCTGGTCAAGAACACCGACCTGGCGGCCGAGTACCTGGATGACCTGGACCGCTGGCAGTGGTTCGACATCCGCCTGGCCGACGAAGAAGCCGCCGTCACCCTGGAACAGGTCAAGGACGCGCTGGAGCAGAAGCGCCACCAGTTCGATCTGGCCTTCGAGGAAAAGCGCAAGAAGCTCACGCAGGGCGACGAGCTGCCCCCGGGCGTGCTGAAGATGATCAAGGTCTACCTGGCCGTCAAGCGTCGTCTGCAGCCGGGCGACAAGATGGCCGGCCGCCACGGCAACAAGGGCGTGGTCTCGCGCATCACCCCGGTCGAAGACATGCCGCACATGGCCGACGGCACCCCCGTGGACATCGTGTTGAACCCGCTGGGCGTGCCTTCGCGGATGAACATCGGCCAGGTGCTGGAAGTCCACCTGGGCTGGGCCGCCAAGGGCCTGGGCCAGCGTGTCGCCGACATGCTCGACGAAGAACGCGGCACCCAGGTCAAGGCCGTGCGCAAGACGCTGGACACCATCTACAACTCGTGCGGCGGTTCGGTGAAGCTGGATCAGCTCACCGACGACGAAGTGCTGACGATGGCGAACAACCTGCGCCGTGGCGTGCCCCTGGCCACGCCGGTGTTCGACGGCGCGGCCGAGGAAGACATCACCCGCATGCTGGAAATCGCCTACCCGGATGAAGTCGCCGAGCGCCTGAAGCTCACCAGCGGCCGCACCCAGGCCTGGCTGACCGACGGCCGCACCGGCGAGCAGTTCGAGCGTCCCGTGACCGTGGGCTACATGCACTTCCTGAAGCTGCACCACCTGGTGGACGACAAGATGCACGCCCGTTCCACCGGTCCGTACTCCCTGGTGACCCAGCAGCCGCTGGGCGGCAAGGCCCAGTTCGGCGGCCAGCGTTTCGGGGAAATGGAAGTCTGGGCTCTGGAAGCCTACGGCGCCTCCTACACCCTGCAGGAAATGCTGACGGTGAAGTCCGACGACATCACCGGCCGGACCAAGGTCTACGAGAACATCGTCAAGGGTGATCACGTGATCGACGCGGGCATGCCCGAATCGTTCAACGTGCTGGTCAAGGAAATTCGATCCCTGTCCCTGGACATGGATCTGGAGCGTAAATAATGAAAGCGCTACTCGATCTCTTCAAGCAAGTCTCCCAGGACGAGCAATTCGATGCCATCAAGATCGGCATCGCATCGCCGGAAAAGATCCGTTCGTGGTCCTTCGGCGAAGTCCGCAAGCCCGAGACCATCAACTATCGCACCTTCAAGCCCGAACGCGACGGCCTGTTCTGCGCCAAGATCTTCGGCCCGATCAAGGACTACGAGTGCTTGTGCGGCAAGTACAAGCGCCTGAAGCACCGTGGCGTGATCTGCGAGAAGTGCGGCGTCGAAGTCACCGTCGCCAAGGTGCGCCGCGAGCGCATGGGCCACATCGAACTGGCCAGCCCGGTCGCGCACATCTGGTTCCTGAAGTCCCTGCCCTCCCGTCTGGGCATGGTGCTGGACATGACGCTGCGCGACATCGAGCGCGTGCTGTACTTTGAAGCCTGGTGCGTGATCGAACCGGGCATGACGCCGCTCAAGCGCGGCCAGATCATGTCCGACGACGACTACCTGGCCAAGACCGAGGAATACGGCGACGACTTCCACGCCCTGATGGGCGCCGAGGCCGTGCGTGAACTGCTGCGCAACATCGACATCGATTCCGAAGTCGAAAAGCTGCGGGCCGAACTCAAGGCCACCGGTTCCGATGCCAAGATCAAGAAGATCTCCAAGCGCCTGAAGGTCCTGGAAGGCTTCCAGAAGTCCGGCATCAAGCCCGACTGGATGATCATGGAAGTGCTGCCGGTGCTGCCGCCGGACCTGCGTCCGCTGGTGCCGCTGGACGGCGGGCGCTTTGCCACGTCCGACCTGAACGACCTGTACCGCCGCGTCATCAACCGCAACAACCGCCTGAAGCGCCTGCTGGAACTGAAGGCTCCGGACATCATCCTGCGCAACGAAAAACGCATGCTGCAGGAAGCCGTCGATTCGTTGCTGGACAACGGCCGTCGCGGCAAGGCCATGACCGGCGCCAACAAGCGCCAGCTCAAGTCCCTGGCCGACATGATCAAGGGCAAGAGCGGCCGCTTCCGTCAGAACCTGCTGGGCAAGCGCGTCGACTACTCCGGCCGTTCCGTGATCGTGGTGGGTCCGCAACTGCGCCTGCACCAGTGCGGCCTGCCCAAGCTGATGGCGCTGGAACTGTTCAAGCCCTTCATCTTCAACCGTCTGGAAATGATGGGTCTGGCGACCACCATCAAGGCGGCCAAGAAGCTGGTCGAGAGCCAGGAACCGGTGGTCTGGGACATCCTGGAAGAAGTCATCCGCGAACACCCGGTGATGCTCAACCGCGCGCCGACGCTGCACCGCCTGGGCATCCAGGCCTTCGAACCGCAACTGATCGAAGGCAAGGCCATCCAGCTGCACCCGCTGGTCTGCGCGGCCTTCAACGCCGACTTCGACGGCGACCAGATGGCCGTGCACGTGCCCCTGTCGCTGGAAGCCCAGTTGGAAGCCCGCACCCTGATGCTGGCCTCCAACAACGTCCTGTTCCCGGCCAACGGCGAACCCGCCATCGTGCCGTCCCAGGACATCGTGCTGGGCCTGTACTACGCCACGCGTGAGCGCGTCAACGGCAAGGGCGAAGGCATGTTCCTGGCCGACCTGGCCGAGGTCCAGCGCGCCTACGACAACCACGAGGTCGAGCTGCAGACGCGCATCACGACCCGCCTGCCGGAATACGTCAAGGACGAGGACGGCGGCTGGAAGCCTGTCATCGGCCGTTTCGAGACCACCGTGGGCCGCGCGCTGCTGTCCGAGATCCTGCCCCAGGGCCTGCCCTTCTCGGTGCTGAACAAGGCGCTGAAGAAGAAGGAAATCTCGCGCCTGATCAATATGTCGTACCGTCGCTGCGGCCTGCGCGCCACGGTGATCTTCGCCGACAAGCTGATGCAGTCGGGCTTCCGCCTGGCCACGCGCGGCGGCGTCTCGATCGCCATGGGCGACATGGTCGTGCCCGACGTCAAGAACGAAATCCTGGCCCAGGCCTCCAAAGAGGTCAAGGAAATCGACAAGCAGTATTCCTCCGGTCTGGTCACGTCCCAAGAGCGCTACAACAACGTGGTGGACATCTGGGGCAAGGCCGGCGACCGCGTCGGCAAGGCCATGATGGAACAGCTCTCCACCGAGCCGGTCATCGACCGTCACGGCAAGGAAGCCCGCCAGGAATCGTTCAACTCCATCTACATGATGGCCGACTCCGGCGCCCGGGGTTCCGCCGCCCAGATCCGCCAGTTGGCGGGGATGCGCGGCCTGATGGCCAAGCCGGACGGCTCCATCATCGAAACCCCCATCACGGCGAACTTCCGTGAAGGCCTGAACGTGCTGCAGTACTTCATCTCGACGCACGGCGCGCGTAAAGGCCTGGCCGACACCGCCCTGAAGACCGCCAACTCGGGTTACCTGACCCGCCGTCTGGTGGACGTGACCCAGGATCTGGTGATCACCGAAGACGATTGCGGCACCACCCACGGCTACGTGATGAAGGCCCTGGTCGAAGGCGGTGAAGTCATCGAACCGCTGCGCGACCGCGTGCTGGGCCGTGTGGCGGCGCTGGACGTCGTCAATCCCGACACCCAGGAAACCGTGATCCCGGCCGGCACCCTGCTGGACGAAGGCCTGGTCGAACTGATCGACGAAGTGGGCGTGGACGAAGTCAAGATCCGCACCCCGCTCACCTGCGAAACCCGCCATGGTCTGTGCGCGCACTGCTATGGCCGCGACCTGGGCCGGGGCTACCTGGTCAGCAAGGGCGAGGCCGTCGGCGTCATCGCCGCCCAGTCCATCGGCGAACCCGGCACGCAGCTCACGATGCGGACCTTCCACATCGGGGGCGCCGCCTCGCGTTCGGCCATGGCCAGCTCGATCGAAACCAAGTCCGCCGGTTCGGTGGGCTTCGCCATCGGCCTGCGCTACCTGACCAACGCCAAGGGCGACCGCATCGCCGTGTCCCGCTCCGGTGAAATCGTCATTTATGACGACAACCGCCGCGAACGCGAACGCCACAAGGTGCCGTACGGCGCCACCATCGCCGTGGGCGACAGTGACGTGGTCAAGGCCGGCACCAAGCTGGCCACCTGGGATCCGCTGACGCGCCCCATCGTGTCCGAATACGCCGGCACGATCCGCTTCGCCAACATCGAAGAAGGCGTCACGGTGGCCCGTCAGGTCGACGAGATCACCGGCCTGTCCACGCTGGTCGTGATCACGCCCAAGACGCGCGGCACCAAGGGCGCCGCCGCCCGCCCGCAGATCCTGCTGCTCGACGAGCAGGGCCAGGAAATCAAGGTGGCCGGCACCGATCACGCGGTGGCGATCTCGCTGCCCGTGGGCGCGCTGATCACCGTGCGCGACGGCCAGGCCGTGGGCGTGGGCGACTTCCTCGCCCGGATTCCGCAGGAATCCCAGAAGACCCGCGACATTACCGGCGGTCTGCCGCGCGTGGCCGAGCTGTTCGAAGCCCGTTCGCCCAAGGACGCCGGCATGCTGGCCGAAGTCACCGGCACGGTCTCCTTCGGCAAGGACACCAAGGGCAAGCAGCGCCTGGTCATCACCGACATGGACGGCGTCAGCCACGAGTTCCTGATTTCCAAGGAAAAGCAGGTGCTGGTGCACGACGGCCAGGTGGTCAACAAGGGCGAACTGATCGTCGACGGTCCGGCCGACCCGCACGATATCCTGCGCCTGCAGGGCATCGAGCCGCTGGCCTCCTACATCGTCAACGAGGTCCAGGACGTCTACCGTCTGCAGGGCGTGAAGATCAACGACAAGCACATCGAAGTGATCGTGCGCCAGATGCTGCGTCGCGTGAACATCAGCAACTCCGGCGACACCAGCTTCATCACCGGTGAGCAGGTCGAGCGCTCCGAACTGCTGAACGAAAACGACCGCATGGATGCCGAAGGCAAGATCCCGGCCACGTACGACAACGTGCTGCTGGGCATCACCAAGGCGTCCCTGTCGACGGATTCGTTCATCTCGGCGGCGTCCTTCCAGGAAACCACCCGCGTGCTGACCGAGGCTGCCATCATGGGCAAGCGCGACGAGCTGCGCGGCCTGAAGGAAAACGTCATCGTGGGCCGTCTGATCCCGGCCGGCACGGGCATGTCTTACCACATCGCCCGCCACGACAAGGAAATCTTCGAGGCCGCCGAGCGCGCTGCCGCCCGCGAGCTGGCAAATCCGTTCGGGGAACCGTCGGAAATGGCCCACGTGGGCTCGGACGAAGCGGATCCGGACGCCGCCGGCGCGGCCGACGGCGAGGGTTCGAGCGAGGAATAAGGACTTCGTCTTCTGAAGTTCTGATCAGCGGGACGCTTCTTCGGAGGCGTCCCGTTTTTTTTTTTGCCGCCGGGCCGCCCCAAGGCAAAAAGCGCCCCCTCGGGGGCAGCAAGCGAGCGAAGCGAGTGTAGCGTGGGGGGCTTTTTTGTCTGAATGCGGTTTATCGACCGCAGGCGAGGATGCCGGGACTGAGTTCGGACAGTTCGCGGGCGGCGTCCAGGATCAGGGGGACCAGGTGCTCGGCGTGCCTCATCCGGGCCGCGGGGCCGGCGATGCTGACGGCGCCGATGGCCGTTTCGGCGCTCGAGTTGAGGACGGGCGCTGCGATGGCTGCCAGGCCGATCTCATAGGTTTCATGGACGATGGCGTAGCGCCTCTCGCGGGCGAGGCGCAGGCAGTCAAGGAAGGCCTCGATGGTGCGGGGGGCGTTGGGTCCGTACTGTCCCGGCTCGCCGAAACCCTGCCGGGAAACGATTTCGAGCGCTTTCTGGTCGGTCAACGTCGAGAGCCAGGCCTGGCCGTTGGAGCTGCAGAACAGGCGCACATCCTCGCCCGGGTCCGACAACGCGTCGTAGCGCAGCCCCCCCTGGGCGCCTTGCGCCTTGGCGACCCAGATCAGGCGATCGTTCTCGACGAGGCTCATGCGCGCGAGTTCCCCGCTGGCAGCGGCCAGCTTGTCGAGCACCGGCTGGACCAGTTCGACGACGCCGGTGGCCGAGAGAAACTGCATGCCCAGGGTAGCGACCTTCAGGGTCAGCCGGTAGGGGCTGAAATCCCCGTCCTGCTGCCGCACGTAGCCGGTGCTCACCAGCTCGGCGAGTATCCGGTGCGTCGTGCTGCGCGGGAGTTGCAGCTCGGTGGCGATGACATGCAGAGGCAGACCGCCCGGATTGCGGGTGAGCAATTCCAGGATGAACAGCCCTCGGGGTAGATTGCTACTCATGATCAGACCTTGTGGGGAGCGCGCAGCGGGTGCGTCGAGGAGGGGGTCTCATTGTATTGGAAAGTTGTTCCATACTGGAATTCTCCCGAAACCTCTGGATGAGTCAAGCCGGTGAATGGCGATCATTCATGTTTTAGAACTTAGTTCTATTAAGGGAAAATCCTAGTATATAAAAGCATTTCTAAAATGGAAAGGCTTTCCGTGGATTGATATACTGGTCTCACGATCAAAGGTTGAGACCCGCATGACCTACACCTTCAACTTCGCCGCGCTGCTGCCGTACTGGGAAATTTTCCTGCAAGGCTGCCTGCTGACGCTGGCGCTCACGGCCTTGTCGACCGTGCTTGGACTGAGTCTGGGGATGCTGACGATTCTGGCGCGTCGCAGCCGCTTCGGTTTTCTGCAAGTCGTGGGCGTGAGTTATATCGAGATCATCCGCAATACGCCTTTTCTGGTGCAGGTCCTGTTCATCTTCTTCGGCTTGCCCCAGCTCGGCGTCAGCCTGTCACCCTGGACGGCGGCCGTCGTGGCGCTCAGCCTGAACCTGGGCGCTTTTTCCGCCGAGATCGTGCGCGGCGGGATCGAGGCCATCCCGCGCGGCCAGTTCGAGGCAGGGGCGGCGCTGGGGCTGTCTCCCTTGCAGACGTTCCGGTACATCATCCTCAAGCCTGCCTTCCGCGTGATCTTTCCGGCGCTTTCGGGGCAGTTCGTCCTGCTGCTGCTGACGACCAGCATCGTGTCTTCGATCTCGGCCGAGGAGCTCACCTCTGTGGCCCAGAGCATCGATTCGACGACATTCCGCAGCTTCGAGGTCTACATCGTCGCGACCCTGCTGTACCTGTGCATGTCGCTGCTGTTCTCGACGCTGTTCAAGGCGATCGACCGCGCCTGTTTTTCCTATCCGACCAAGTGAGACCAGGCCATGGTGCGCGAATTCACGATCAATGAAATCTGGATGATCCTGGCCGGCGCCCAGGCCACGCTCGTCCTGTCCGTCATTGCCTTCACCGGCGGCGGGATATTCGGCCTGCTGGTGGCCCTGGCGCGCACGGCGCCGATGCGCTGGCTGCGCGTCCCGGCGGCGGGATTCATCGACTTTTTCCAGGGCACGCCGATGCTGCTGCAGTTGTTCCTGGTTTTTTACGGCCTGCCGGTTTTCGGCTTCCATGTGAACGTATGGGTGGCGGCAGCCGTGGGCCTGACCCTGCACGCCGCTGCCTTTCTGGGCGAGATCTGGCGCGGCGGCGTCCAGGCGGTGCCGCGCGGCCAGAGCGAGGCGGCCAGCGCGCTGGGGCTGAGCTATGTGCATCGGATGCGCTACGTGGTGCTGCCGCAGGCGCTGCGCATGTCCTTTGCCCCGACCATCGGTTTCCTGGTGCAGTTGATCAAGGGGACCTCGCTGGCCGCCATCATTGGTTTTGTGGAGCTGTCCCGCTCCGCACAACTCGTTTCCAGTGCGACCTACAAGCCCTTGTGGGCCTACGGTTTTGCCGCCCTGGGCTATTTCCTGATCTGCTTTCCCCTGTCCCGGTATGCGGCACGGCTCGAACGCCGGTATGCCGCGGCCGCCTGACGGTACGGCAGAGCATCCTTTCATTGCGGTCTGCGGACCGCCTTCCTCCACAGGAGACATCATGATGAAAACATCCGCCTCGCTTCATCCCGCCGGCCGCATGCGCCGGCTCTTGCTGAGCGCCGCCGCCACGCTGGCCCTCGGGTCGGTGCTGGCGCCGGCCGCCCAGGCCCAGAGTGTCGCTGCAGTGAAAGCGTCCGGCGTGCTCAAGGCCGGCGTCCAGGTCGCGCAGGTGCCCTGGGGCTTTACCGACGGCCAGGGCAAGCTCACCGGCTTCGAGGTCGAGTTCGTCCGCATGGTGGCCAAGGACCTTGGCGTCCAGCCGCAGATCGTGCCGGTGACTCCGGCCAACCGGACGGCCGCGCTGCTGACCGGACAGGTCGACATGCTGGCGGCGGTGATGGGGATCTTCCCGGATCGGCAGAAGGTCGTGCTGTTCTCGCGGCCCTACGCGGTCAACGAGAACGTCGTGATCGCCAAGGCGGGACCGCAGATGAAAGGCTGGGAAGACCTGAAAGGCATGCGGATCGGCGTGCCCCGGGGAACCCCTCAGGACAAAGCCCTGACCGACGCCAAAGTGCCGGACGCCAAACTGATGCGTTTCGACGATGACGCCTCGACGGTGCAGGCGCTGGTCTCGGGCCAGGTCGACGCCATTGGCGCCGCCGTGACCCAGGTGGGCAACCTGGCGCAGGTCGCCGGGGCGGGCAAGTACGAGTCCCGTCTGGTGCTTTCCCGGGTCTACGACGGCGTGGCCGTGCGTCCCGGCGAGCGGGAATGGGTGGATTACCTCAATGACCTGATCAGCCGCAAGCTGGCCGACGGCGAACTCCCGGCGCTCTACAAGCAGTGGATCGGCAAGGATCTGCCTGCGGACATGCCCGATACCGGAGAAGGCGATGCGCCGCTGCCGGTCATCGTGACCCGATAAGCGAGGTTCCAGTGTCCGATCGGCAAGCAACTGAGCGCAGCACCCCGGCTCCCCTGGAGACGGCCGGGGCTTCCGGGAGCATCGTGTCGATGCGGGGAGTGCAGAAGTGGTATGGGGAATTTCAGGTCCTGCGTGATATCGATCTGGAGGTCGCCAAGGGCGAGCGCATCGTCATCTGCGGCCCGTCCGGCTCCGGCAAATCGACGCTGATCCGCTGCCTCAACAGCCTGGAGCAGTACCAGCAGGGCAGCATCATGGTCGACGGGATCGACCTGGGGGGCCATGCCGGCAACATCCAGGCAGTGCGCGCCGAAGTGGGCATGGTCTTTCAGCAGTTCAACCTGTTCCCCCACATGACCGTGCTCGAGAACTGCATGCTCGCCCCGATGAAGGTGCGCAAGGTGACTCGGGACCGGGCGCGGGAACTGGCGCTGAAGTATCTCGAGCGGGTGCGCATCCCGGATCAGGCCGACAAGTATCCCGCCCAGTTGTCGGGCGGGCAGCAGCAGCGCGTGGCGATCGCGCGGGCTTTGTGCATGACGCCCCGGATCATGCTGTTCGACGAGCCGACTTCGGCGCTGGACCCGGAGATGGTCAAGGAAGTGCTCGACACCATGATCGGTCTGGCCCAGGACGGCATGACCATGCTGTGCGTGACGCATGAAATGGGCTTTGCCCGCAGTGTCGCGGATCGGGTGATTTTCATGGATGGCGGCCGGATCGTGGAACAGGCGCCGCCGGACACGTTCTTTTCCAATCCCCGGCACGAGCGCCTGCGCGAGTTTCTGGGGCAGATTCTGCATAAATAAGGGCGGTGCGCCGGCGCTTCGGCGAAATCGGAACAAAGGGAACATGATGGAACAGGCAATGATGAAGGCCGTGGTGCTGCGTGCATTCGGCGAACCGGAGGTCCTGGAATACGCGGATGTCATCCGGCCCGAGCCGGGGCCCGGCGAGGTCCTGGTCGAGATCTGCTGCTGCGGGGTCTGCCATCTGGATCTGATCCTGCGCAAGGGCATGCGTTCGCGCGTCAAACCGCCCCGGATCATGGGCCATGAATTGGCGGGGACGGTGTCCGCCGTGGGTGAAGGCGTCCGGGATTTCGCGCCCGGCGACCGGGTGGCCTCCTTCAATTTCCAGGCGTGCGGCGAATGCGAGGATTGCCGGCGCGGGCGTCCTTCCCTGTGCCGGCAGACGCAGGGCGACATCGGGCAGACGCGCGACGGCGGTTACGCCCAGTATGCCTGCCTGCGCCAGGGCAACCTGGTCAAGCTGCCCGAAGGCATGCCGTTCGAACATGCGTGCTTCGGCGCGTGCGTGTTCGCGCCGCCGTACAAGGCCATCCGGCACGTCGGCCGGATCCGCGCCGGACAATGGGTGGTGATCACCGGCGCAAGCGGGGGCCTGGGGCTGGCCGCCATCCAGATCGTGCGCGCGCTGGGCGCGCGCAGCATCGCCATCACCGGCAGCCAGGGCAAGGTGGACGCCTTGCGCGCCGCAGGCGCCGACGAGGTCGTCGTCAGTCCTGACGGCGCCTTTGGCGAAGAGGTCCGGCGCCTGACGGGCGGTCGGGGCGTGGATCTGGTCGTCGAACTGATCGGTTCGCCGACCTTCGATGGGGCCATGCGCAGCCTGGCGCCGGGCGGGCGTTGCGCCGTCATCGGGGAACTGCACGGGACGCCCGTGAACATCAATCTGGGCCTGTTGATCCTGAAGGAATGGGAGATCAAGGGCGTCCAGAGCGCGGATCGTGAAGAGCTTGTCGAGGTGCTGGGCTTCATGCACGAGCACGGCATCGTGCCGACGGTCTGGCGCAAGCTGCCCCTGTCGCAGGCTGCGCAGGCCCATCATCTGTTGGGCGACCGGAGCGTGATCGGCCGCATTCTGCTGGTGCCCTGAGGCGCACGGTCATTCGGAGCGCATCGCGCACCTTTTCAACACTCGAGGAAGATCATGCTGCCGGGAAAATATTATGACGAGATCACGCCGGGCGAAGAACGACTGACGCCGCGCGTGACGGTCACCGAGGGCCACATTCTGGCCTACGCGGGGGTGGCGGGGGATTTTTCGCCCCTGCATCTGGACGAAGAATATGCGCGAACCACCGAGTTCGGGCAGCGGATCGCCCATGGGCTGATGGGTTTGTCGCTGGTCGATGGTCTGAAGGTGCAGTCGGCCTTCTTCCAGGACGGCATCGCACTGGGCTGGAACTGGAAGTTCAAGCGCCCCATCCGCATCGGCGATACGCTCCAGGCGCGGCTGCGGATCACCGACATGCGGGTCCCCAGGAGCCGGCCTCACATGGGCATCGTGCACGTCGAGGTCACCCTGCTGAACCAGCGGGGCGAAGTTGTGCAGGAAGGCGAACACCAGCTCATGGTGCCGCGTCGACCTGCGGATGTGGCGCAGACGGTGCGGGCATGAAGCGAAACAAATTCAGGACGGCCGAGGAGGCCGTGGCCATGATTCGTGACGGCGCCACCGTGGCGCTGATCGGCGGCGGCGGCGGCCTGATGGAGCCGACCTGCATCTTCCGCGCGGTGTCCCGGCGGTTTCTCGGGACCGGATATCCCCGTGACCTGACGGTGGTGCACGCGCTGGGGATCGGCGACAAGAAGACCGAGGGCATGAACCATTTCGCCCACGAGGGGCTGGTGCGGCGCGTGATCGGCGGCCACTGGGTCTGGTCGCCGAAAATGCAGGAAATGGCGCGTGATGAAAAGATCGAGGCCTATGTCCTGCCGAGCGGCTGCGTCATGCAGCTTTACCGTGAGATCGCCGGCGGACGCCCGGGGCTCTTCAGCCACGTGGGGCTGGGGACGTTCGTCGATCCCCGGCACCAGGGCGGCAAGATGAACCGTTCGGCCGGCGAGGATCTGGTCGAGGTGGTTTCCATCGACGGACGTGAACTGTTGCGGTACAAGCCGTTCCCGATCGACGTGGCCGTCATCCGCGGTTCGTTCGCCGATGCCGACGGCAATATCAGCCTGGATCAGGAAGCCGCCAATGTCGATGTCTACGCGGCGGCGCTGGCGGCGCACAATTCCGGGGGACTCGTGATCGCCCAGGTGCGCACGGCGGTCAATGTGAATTCGCTGCCGGCGCGCTCGGTCCGGGTGCCGGGTGCCATCGTCGACGTGGTGGTCGTGGACCCGGAGCAGCGCATGAGCTACGACCTGCCCTACGATCCCACGATCTCCGGCGAGCGCGCCGGACCGCCGCGCGCGCTGGCGGCCGAGGCTTCGCCCGTGCGCGCCCTGATCGCACGGCGTGCCTACCAGGAACTGCGCGAGGGGGCCATTCTGAATTTCGGCGTGGGCATTGGCGAGGGGGTGGCCCGTCTGATCGCCGAGCGGGGCGAGGTCGATCGTTACTACCAGACCATCGAGCACGGCACCTACGGCGGTTCGCTGTTGATGGGGCTGTTGTTCGGTTTTGCGCAGAGTCCCTCGGCGATGATCGATGGACCTTCGCAGTTTGATTTCTATGCAGGCGGCGGGCTGGACATCGCTTTCCTGGGATTTGGCGAACTCGACGCCCGGGGTGACGTCAATGTCTCGCGGCTGGGCGGCCTGACCGTGGGGCCGGGCGGGTTCATGGACATTGCCCAGAATGCGCGCAAAGTCGTGTTCTGCGGCACCTTCGATGCCAAGGGCGGCGACGTGAGCATCACGCCCGAAGGCCTGCGTGTGAACCGGCAAGGCCGCGTGCGCAAGCTGGTCGAGCGGGTCGAGCAGATCACCTATTCCGGCGCCGAAGCGCTGCGGCGCGGCCACGAGGCCCTGTTCGTCACCGAGCGGGCGGTGTTCGAACTGACCCGTGAAGGTCTGGTGCTGACCGAGGTGGCGCCGGGTCTCGACGTCCGGCGCGATGTGCTCGATCACATGGGATTCGCGCCGCTCGTTCCGGCCGAGCCCAGGCGCATGGATCTGTCGCTGTTCGAGGATGCGGCCGTGTGGGCGGAGCCGGCTTGAGGCCGGCTGTTCAGCAGGAGAAGAAATGAAGAAATTCGAACACAAGATCGTCGTGATCACAGGAGCCGCCAGCGGCATGGGCCGCAGCGCCGCGCTGGCCTTTGCGCGCGAGGGCGCCGCCGTCGTGGCCTGTGACCTGCTGGAGGAGGAGGCCGGCGCGCTGTTGGCCGACCTGGATGCCGCGGGCGGCCCGGGCGCCCGGTTCGTCCGGCTGGATGTGAGCCGCGAGGACGACTGGGAAGCGCTGGCGCGCCTGCTGCGCGCGGAGGGAGGCCTGGATGTGTTGTTCAACAATGCCGGCATCAGCGGCACGTTTGATCCGGATCTGACCAGCACGCGAGCCTGGGAGCGCCTGGTGGATGTCAATGCCAAGGGTGTCTTTCTCGGCATGAAGCACGTGGTGCCCCTGATGCGTTTGCGCGGCGGCGGGGCCATCGTCAATATGTCTTCGATCTCGGCCTCGGTCGGGCAGCCCCGGGTGCACATGGGCTACAGCGCCTCCAAGGCGGCGGTCCAGGCCATGACCCGCGCGGCCGCGGTCCATTACGCAGAGGATGGCATCCGCGTCAACGCAGTGGCGCCCGGCATGTTGCCGGCCATGCGCACGTCGCGCGGCTCGGCGGACCCCGTCTGGCGCGAGAAACAGATCGACGCCGTGCCGCTCAAGCGTGTCGGCCGTGTCGAGGAAGTGGCGGCCGCCGTACTCTTTCTGGCCTCGGATGAGGCCTCGTACATCACCGGCGTGGAAGTCGCGGTGGATGGCGGCTTTCTGTCCCTGTGACGGCTGGAGTGACCATGTATAGAGTCGGACTCATTGGCGTTGGCCATATCGGGGCGGTGCATGCGCGCAATATCGCGCGCCACCCCGCCCTGACGCTTGCAGCTTCGTATTCGCGTTCCCCGGCGCGCCGCGAGGCCTTTGCCGCCGAGCACGGCGGGCGCGCGTCGCACTGTCTGGACGACATCCTGCAGGCGTCCGATATCGATGCCGTGATGATCGCTTCGTCCACCGACAGCCATAGCGAACTGCTGCAGCGCGCTGCGCGCTCGGGCAAGCCGGTCTTTTGCGAAAAACCCATCGACCTGAGCCTGGCCGAGGCGCGCAGGGCGGTTGCGGCGGTCCAGGACTGCGGAGCGCGGGTGATGATGGGATTCAACCGCCGGTACGAGGAGAGCCACGCGGCCGTGCGGACGCGGGTCGCATCCGGTGCTCTGGGGCGGCTGCAGATCGTCCAGCTCACGTCGCGGGGTCCGAGCCGGCTTGCCGGCGTGGAGTATCTGCGCACCAGCGGCGGATTCTTCCGCGACAAGGGCGTGCATTTCTTCGACCTGGCGCGCTTCATCACAGGCGACGAGGTCGAGGAGGTCTCGGCCATGGGCGCCGCGCTGGTCCACCCGGAAGTCCGCGAGCTTGGCGACTTTGATACGGCCATCATCAGCTTGCGCATGCGCGGCGGCGTTCTGTGCCAGATCGACAACAGCCGCACGGCCAGCTACGGCTATGACGAGCGCATCGAGGCTTTTGGCGCGGATGGCTGGGTGGAGTCGTGCCGCCAGCCGGCCGTGGCTGTGCGTCATGCCGTCGGGACTGAACTGGCGGCCGGGCCGTTTCCGCAGAACATCTATGAACGCATCGGCGGTTCGTACTATCGCTGCATCGAAGGGTTCGCCGATTTTCTCGCGCGGCCGGATACGCCGGCGCCTACCATCGAGGATGGCTACGCGGCGCAGTGCATCGCGGAGGCCGCCGTCCTGTCCGCGCGCGAAGGCCGCAGCGTCCGCATCGATGAGTTGGAAACCGGATAGCGCACGCGCGGTCATCGCAGTCCGGCCCGCGTATTGAAAACATCAATAAATCGAATTGCCTTCATTGCATAGACAATAAATAGACCGTAGTTCTATCTTGTGGGCGTAGGCGACTTTTTCCAATAAAGCACATTGTCATGAAGCAAGCGGATTTCAAGCACTGCCGTTACGAGGTCGACGGCCAGGTCGTCACCATCACCATCGACCGTCCCCAGGTACTCAATGCGCTGCATCCGGCGGGCCACCAGGAAATGTCCGACGCCTTTGATCTCTATGCGGCGGACGATTCGCTGCGTGTGGCCATCGTCACCGGCGCCGGCGACCGCGCCTTCTGCGTGGGCACCGACCTGAAGTTCCTGGCCGAGACGGGTCTGGCGAACAAGCCCAGGACGGGCTTCGCCGGCATGACGCATCGTTTCGACCTGTGGAAACCGGTGATCGGCGCCGTCAATGGCCTGTGTCTGGGCGGCGGCATGGAAATGCTGGGCGGCTGCGATCTGGTCGTGGCTGCCGAGCATGCGCGCTTCGGCCTGCCGGAGACGCGTGTCGGCCTGGCCGCCTCGGGCGGCGGCATGTTGCAGCGTCTGCCGCGGGAGATCGCCATGAAGCACGCCATGAGGCTGGTGCTGACCGGCACGCCGATCCCGGCGCAAGAGGCTTGGCGCATCGGCCTGATCAATGAAGTGGTGCCCGCCGATCAGGTGATGGCGCGGGCCCGCGCGCTGGCTGAAGAAATCCTCGCCTGCGCGCCGCTGGCCGTGATGGCGTCCAAGCAGGCCATGCTGCAGAGCCGGGATGTGGCCGATCTGGCCTCGGTCATGCACGAGAACTATCCGATTCTGCAGCAGATGCTGGCCAGCAATGACGCCGTTGAAGGGCCGAAAGCTTTTGCGGAAAAACGTAAGCCGGACTGGACCGGGACATAGGCTCCGGGATCCAACGGCAGCATCCTTTCATACATGAATACCCATGGAGACAAGAATATGTACGCGCCCCTCGCATTGACCCGACGCCTTGCCCTTGCCGCCGCCATCGGTACGATGGCGGCCGGCCTCGCCTTTTCCGCCCACGCGGCGGACACCGTGAAAGTGGCGCAACTCGTCGAACTGACCGGCCCCGGCACGACCTCCGGGACCAACTACCGCAATGGTGCGAATCTCGCCATCAAGGAGATCAATGCGGCCGGCGGCATCCTGGGCCGCCAGATCGTGGCCACCTCGGCCGACACGCAGACCAACCCGGGCATCGCCAAGGCGCTGGCCCAGAAAGCCATCGACGATGACGCCTTCGTCGTGTTCGGCCCGGTGTACTCCGGCTCCATCATGGTCAGCATGGCCACGACCGAGGCCGCGAAGGTGCCCAATTTCATCGGCGGCGAGGCCGCGGCCATCACCCAGCAGGGCAACCCCTATGTGTTCCGGGCGAGCCTGACGCAATCCGACGCCATGCCCAAGGTCGCGCGCTACCTGGACGGCCGCAAGGACATCAACACCATCGCCGTCCTGTTCGTGAACAACGACTTCGGCAAGGGCGGACGCGACGCCATTATCGAGGCTCTGGGGAAAACCAGGGTCAAGGTCGTGGCCGACATTTCCACGTCCGTCGGCCAGGTGGACTTCAGTTCGGCGGTGCTCAAGGCCAAGCAGAGCGAGGCGGATGCCGCCTTCGTCTATCTGAACGAAGAAGAATCCGCCCGGCTGCTGGGCGAGTTCAGGAAGCAGGGCTGGGACAAGCCCATCATCGGTGAATCGACGCTGGTCAACCAGAAGGTCATCGAACTGGCCGGTCCCGCAGCCAACGGCGTGGTGGCCCACGTCGGTCTGACCGTCGATGCGCCCAGCCCCGAGATGCAGCGCTACGCCAAGGCCTTCGAGGAGGCCTATGGCTACACCTCGGATCACAACGCGCTCAAGGGCTACACCAGCGTGTATCTGTTCAAGGCGGGCGTCGAGAAGGCCGGCAAGTTTGACCGCCAGGCGGTGGCCGACGCCCTGCACGGCCTGCACATTTCGGTCAAGGACAACCCGGGCGTGCTGATGGACGTCACCATCGACGACAAGGGCGACCTCGACCGCGAAAGCTTCCTGGTCGAAGTGGCCGACGGCCGCCAGAAAGTGACCGAGATCCTGCCGCCCCTGTCGGCAGGAAAGTAAAGGATTGCACATGGATCTGAATCTCACGTCCGAGCAGGTGATGCTCGTCGATACCGTCCGGAAATTTGTCGAGCGGGAGCTGCTGCCGCTCGAAGAGGGGATCGAGGAAAAAGGCTATCTGGAGCCGGAACTGGCGCGTGCCCTGTTCGAGAAATCACGGGACAACGGCATGTACGCCATGAACATTCCGGAGGAGTTCGGCGGCGGAGGTCTGTCCGCGCTGGATACCATGCTGGTCGAGGAACAGTTCGGCCACGCCAAGGATATCCTCATCCGGCGTGCGTTCGGCAATGTGTACGAGGTCCTGCTGGGCGCCAATGCCGTCCAGCGCGACCGCTGGCTGCTGCCGACCGTGCAGGGCGAGCGGACCTGCTCCATCGCCATCACGGAACCCGGAGCGGGTTCCGATGCCGCTGCGATCCGGTCGCGGGCGACGCGGCGGGGCGATGGCTGGGTACTCTCCGGCAGCAAGCATTTCATCAGCGACGGTGAGTTTTCGGACTTCTTCATCGTGTCCGCCGTGACCGATCCGGACGCCGGCTCACGCGGCATTTCGCTGTTCCTGGTGGACAAGGACCTGCCCGGCCTGGTGGTGGGCCGCAATCAGAAGATGATGGGCCTGACCGGCACCAGCCACGTCGAGCTGCATTTCGATGAGGTCCCGCTGGACGCGGACTGCCTGCTGGGCGCGGAAGGCTCCGGCTTCGGCCAGGTCCTGAAAACCCTGGGGCGGGTGCGCCTGGCCCAGGTGTGTGCGCGGGCGGTGGGCAAGGCCACCCGCCTGCTGAACATGATGGTGTCCTACGCCAACGACCGCGAACAGTTCGGCCAGGCCATCGGCGGCTTCCAGATGATCCAGCAGATGCTGGCCGACAGCGCCATCGAGATCAATGCCGCCCGTTGGCTGGTGTGGGATGCGGCCAGGGATATCGACAACGGCAAGGACCCGCGCGAGAAGATCTCGATGGCCAAGGTCTACGCCTCGGAAATGCTGGGGCGCGTGGCCGACCGCGCGGTCCAGGTGCATGGAGGTATGGGCTATTGCGCCGATCTGCCCGTCGAGCGTCTCTACCGCGATGCGCGGATCTTCCGCATTTTCGACGGCACCTCGGAAATCCACCGCAGCGTCATCGCCCGCAGCCTGGGCAGGCACGGTGAGGTCTTGTACGGCACGGCTTGAAACGGGTGTGCCGCTGGAATTGAAAAAGGCCCTCAGGGCCTTTTTCGTGCGTCATATGCCGGCACGGGGGCCGGCGGTTCAGGATACGGGAATCAGGTGGACAGGTAGCGGCGCGCGCCCTCGATGCAGCGGCGGGCCCATGCCTCGTGGCCCAGGGCCTGCACTTGTTCATTATTGGGAATTTCGAGGGAGTAGGGAACGGCCGGCAGGGCGTCCAGGATCTGGCGGATGTCGATGCCGCCTTCGCCCGGGACGAAGCGCTCGTCGCGCGCGGTGTGGATCAGTCCTTCGACGGTGTCGGGGATTTCGGCCGGCGCGTCGCAGACCTGGGCGAAGCGGAACCATTCGCGCGGCAGGCTGCGCAGTTCGTCCACGCTGTCGCGCGAGCGGTTGAAGTGCAGGGTGTCGACGACGACGCCTGCGTTGGGGCGGTTGACTGCGCGCACCACGTCCGCTGCGGCCCGGAGATCCGGGGTTTCCGTCCAGCTCGGGTATTCCAGGCCGATCGACAGGCCCAGGGGGCGGGCCATGTCGCATAGCCGCGCGAAGCGGTCCGTCGCGCGCGCGCGGTCGGGATCGGGCAGTTGGGTCAGGATGTGTCGTGCGCCCAGTTCCGCCGCCGTGTCGAGCACCGCGGCGTAGGTTTCGGGTTCGATCTCGGGCGGCATGCGGGCGAGTTCGATGTCCAGCACGCGTACGCCGGTGTCTTTCAGCAGCGCCTTGACCTCGGCCAGCATGGCCGGGTCGTTTTGCAGGGCGAAGACGTGTTCCGTGGGCGTGACCGCGGTCAGCCGCAGGCTGACGAAGTCGTAGCCGGTGCGCTGGGCGATGCGGATCATGTCCATGGGCGAGCAGGTCAGCACCGTGAGGTGAGCGAGCGAGAACTGGAGAGCCATTGCAAAGATCCTGGAAGGCAAAGTTTATTTAATATAGAACTCTATTCTGAAAGACGCAACATCAAAATGAAATTGAGTTCTGTAAAATCAAGCGCTGGTTTACATCAGGAAATCCGCACCGTATCCTTAGTCCCTTTTCGCCCGCGCAGGAGCCCGCGATGACCGATCGCTATGCCGTCATCGGCAATCCGATATCCCAATCGAAGTCCCCCATTCTGCACACGGCGTTCGCGCGTCAATTCGGTCACGAGCTCCAGTACGACAAATTGCTGGCCACCCACGAGGATTTCGCCCAGACCGTGCAGCGGTTCATCGACGAGGGAGGCAAGGGCATGAACGTGACCGCGCCGTTCAAGCTGGCTGCGCTGGAATTCGCCGATACCCTGTCCGACCGGGCGCGTGCCGCCCAGGCCATCAACACGCTCAAGTTCAGTGCCGAGGGCGTCCACGGCGACAACACGGATGGCGTGGGCCTGGTCAGCGACATCCGGGACCGCCTGGGGGTCGCGCTGGAAAACCGCCGGATTCTCATCATCGGCGCGGGCGGTGCGGCGCGCGGCATTCTGCTGCCGCTGCTCGAGGCCCGGCCGGCGCATCTGCTGCTGGTCAACCGGACGGAAAGCAAGGCCCACGAACTGGTGGAGGCCAGCGGCGCATCCCGGCAGATCGTCGCGGCCGGTCCGTTGAGCGCGGTCGAGGAAGGCGCGTTCGACGTCATCATCAACGCCACGTCGGCCAGTCTCAGCGACGCCCATCTGCCGCTGGAGCGCGGGGTCTTCGCGCCGGATGCGCTGGCCTACGACCTGGTGTATGGCCGGGGTGATACCGCTTTCATGAGCGATGCCCGCCGATTGGGCGCAGCGCACGTTGCGGACGGCCTGGGCATGCTGGTGGGGCAGGCGGCGGAATCCTATCGCCTGTGGTTCGGCCGTCGGCCCGATGTCGAACCTGTCATGGCCATGCTGCGGTGAGCATTTTCGACGAACCCAAGATCGACTGTCATCTTCACATCTTCGATCCTCACCGCTTCCCCTATCGCGAGGACACGCCCTACCGGCCGACGGGGCAGGAAATCGGCACCGCGATCCAGTTTCGCGCCGTCATGCAGGCGTATGGCGTGCCGTATGCGCTGCTGGTGGGGCCGAATTCGGGCTACGGGTTCGACAACCGCTGCATGCTCGATGCGATTGCACAGGGCGAAGGCCGGTTCAAGGGCGTCGGGGTCGTGCCCAATGACGTGTCGGCCGCCCGGCTCGCCGAGCTCAAGGCGCAGGGCGTCCTGGGGGTCACGGTGAACGTCTCCCTCGCGGGGGTCGATCATTTCAGCCAGGCCGACACCTTGTTCAACCGGCTGGCCGACCTGGACATGTTTGCCCAGGTCCAATACGAAAAAGATCAGTTGCTCGGCCTGCTGCCGCTGATCGGACGCACCCGCGCCCGGCTGCTGATCGATCACTCGGGCCGTCCCGACGCTGCGGCGGGCTTGAACCAGCCCGGGTTCCAGGCGCTGCTCGACACTTTCGGACCTGAAGGGTGCCTGTGGGCCTCGGACTGGCCGTTTCTGAAGGCTCCCGAACGCCTGGATTACGGCCCCCTGCTGCGGCTGGCACAGGATCTGATGCCCGATCCCCGGGTGCGGCGCCAGGTCATGTGGGAGACGCCGCGCCGCTTGTTCGGTTTTGGAGATTGAGCGCGGCAGCGATGCCTGGATAATAGAACTCGGTTGCGTAGGATGGAAAACCCTCCTAAGATGAAGGCTCCTTCTTCATCGATACGCAGACCTTGTCATGACTGATCGCTATGCCATCATCGGCAACCCCGTGGCGCAATCCAAGTCCCCGCTCCTGCAGACGGCTTTCGCGCGCCGGCTAGGCCAGGACATGAGCTATGAAGCCATCCTGGCGACCGCCGACACCTTTCACGAAACAGTGCGCCGGTTCATGGGCGAGGGCGGCAAGGGGATGAACGTCACGGCGCCCTTCAAGCTCGATGCGCTCGACCTGGTCGACGAGATGTCCGACCGTGCGCGTGCCGCGCAGGCCATCAATACACTGAAGTTCGACGATGCGGGCGTCTACGGCGACAACACCGACGGCGCGGGGCTGGTCAACGATATTCAGGAACGCATGGGGATCTCCCTGGCGGGACGCCGCCTGCTGGTCATCGGCGCAGGCGGGGCGTCCCGGGGGGCCTTCCTGCCGCTGCTGGAGGCCGGGCCGGCCTATTTCCTCGTGGTGAATCGCACGGAAAGCAAGGCGCATGCGATTGTGAGCGACCGCGCCGAACAGGGCCGGGTCGAGGCTGGGCCGATCCAGCGCGCCGAAGGCGGCCGGTTCGACGTCGTCATCAACGCCACCTCGGTCAGCCTGACGGGCGACCGGCTGCCGCTGCCCGAGGGGATTTTCGCCGAGAGTTCGCTGGCCTACGAACTGGCCTACAACAAGGGCCATACGGCCTTCCTGCAGGATGCCGCCCAGGGCGGCGCGGCGCACATCTCCGATGGCCTGGGCATGCTGGTGAGCCAGGCCGCCGAGGGATTTCTGCTGTGGCGCGGCGTGCGCCCGGATATTTCTGAAGCCATGTCCCTGCTGCGCGAAGAATAAAAACAAGATTCTAAAAATTAGTTGCGTCCAATAGAATTGTGTTCTAAAGTTTGTGCGTGATGACGCTCATCAGCTGAGAAGAGGAACAGAATGGCAAAGGCCCTGGCGGGTATCCGCGTACTGGATCTGACGAATGTGCTGGCAGGGCCGTTCTGCGCCTATCAGTTCGCGCTGCTCGGCGCCGAGGTCATCAAGGTCGAGGTGCCGGGGTCGGGCGATCTCGCGCGCCAACTGGGCGCTGACGCCGAGCTCAACGGGCGCGGCATGGGGGCCTCCTTTCTGGCCCAGAACGGCGGCAAGCGTTCCATCACCCTGAATCTGAAATCCGAAGCGGGCCGCGAAGTCCTGCGCCGCCTGGTCGCCTCCGCCGACGCCTTGATCGAGAATTTCCGGCCCGGCGTGATGGACCGCCTGGGCGTCGGCTACGAGGCGCTCAAGGCGGTCAATCCCAGGCTCGTCTATTGCGCGATCTCCGGCTTTGGCCAGGACGGCCCCATGCGCCATGCGCCCGCGTACGACCAGATCGTCCAGGGGCTGTCGGGCGTGATGAGCATCACCGGCAGCGAAGACTCCGCGCCGCTGCGCGTGGGCTATCCGATGGCCGACACCATCGGCGGGATCACGGCGGCCTTCGCCGTGGCCAGCGCCCTGGTGCGGCAGCAGCGCACCGGCGAGGGCGACTTCATCGACGTCTCCATGCTGGATTCCACCATCGTCACCATGGGATGGGTGGTGTCGAACTACCTGATCGCCGGCGTGACCCCGCGTCCCATGGGCAACGAGAATTTCACGGCAGTGCCCTCCGGCACCTTCAGGACGGGGGACGGCCCGCTGAACATTGCGGCGAACAAGCAGGAACAGTTCGAAGCCCTGATGGATGTGATCGGCCGCCCCGAACTGAAGGCCGATCCGCGTTTCGCCGGACGAGAGCGCCGCAAGCAGAACCGGGCGGCCCTGACGATCGAAATCGAACAGGCCCTGGCTGAAAAATCCGCGCATGAATGGGAGCACATCCTCTCCGGGATCGGGATTCCTTCCGGGCGTGTGTTGAGTGTGCCGGATGCGCTGAGCCATCCGCAGACCCTCGAGCGGGCGCTGCTCAAATCGTTCGACGAGGTGCCCGGCGTGGGCCGTCCGATCAAGCTGGCCCGGGCAGGGTTCAAGATGGCCGGGGGCAGCCCCGACATCGAGACGCCGCCGCCGGTCCTGGGCGAACACACCGATCCGATCCTGGCGGAACTGGGTTATACGCAGGCCGAGATCGAGCGCCTGCGGGATGAACGAGCCATTTAGCATTGAGAAAAGGGCGGCACGAAAGATGACGACACAGCACGACGATCGCGTGGACCAGGCCAGTCGCTGGTGGTCCACGGACATCATCGACATCCATCCCGGCGAGATCAGCATCCGCGGCCATGCCATCCAGGATCTGATCGGCCGGATCAGTTTCCCGGAAATGATCTGGCTCATGCTGCGCGGCGAACTGCCGGGCAAGGCCCAGGCGGCGCTGCTCGAGGCCGCGCTGGTCTCCTCGGTCGACCATGGCCCGCATGCGCCGTCCATCGCGATTTCCCGCATGGCGATCAGTTGCGGCGTGGACCTGAACGGCGCCATGGGTTCGGCGGTCAACGTCCTGGGCGACATCCACGGCGGGGCGGGCCAGCAGTGCATGGAGATCTATCGGGACAGCCAGGCGCGCGCCGCGCGCGGCGAACCGCAGCCCGTGCAGGCCGCCCTGGATGCGTATCGGGCCGAACACGGCAAGATCGTGCCCGGCTTCGGACATCGTTTCCATCCGCGCGATCCGCGCGCCAAGCGGCTGCTGGCGCTGGTCGACGAGGCGGTCGCCCAGGGCGTGGTCTCGGGTGAATTCGCCCGGATCGGGCGCCAGGTCGAGGCCATCCTCGAACAGGAAAAGGGCCGCCACATTCCCATGAACATCGACGGCGTGACCGCGGTGATCTATGCCGAACTCGGTTTCGAGCCGGAACTCGGCCGGGGGATTTTCATTCTGTCGCGCTCGGTCGGCATCCTGGCCCATGCCTGGGAGCAGATGCGCGAAGGCCGCCGGATCAAGGGGCCCATGCCGCCCTCGATTCCGTACGCCTATACCGGGCCGCAACACGCGGAACTTCCAGAACAGCCGTCACAGCAGTCTTAGGAGACAAGTCTCATGCAAGAACTCATTTCCCGCCAGTTGGTCCGCTACCTCGAAGAACGAGGGGTCGAGCACGTCTTCGGCCTGTGCGGCCATACCAATATTGCCGTGCTGACGGAACTGGGCAAGAGCAGTGCCATCCGTTTCGTCAACACGCGTCACGAGCAGATCGCCTCGCACGCCGCGGACGGCTATGCCCGGATGACCCGCAAGGCCGCCGTGGTCCTCAGCCATCTTGGACCCGGCCTGACCAATGCCGCGACCGGCGTGGCCAACGCCGCGCTCGATTCCATCCCCATGGTGGTGATCGCCGGCGACATCCCCAGCCATTTCTACGGCAAGCATCCGCACCAGGAAATCAATCTGCACGCCGATGCCGCGCAGTGGGAGATCTATCGTCCCTTCGTGAAGCGGGCCTGGCGCGTCGACCGCCCGGACCTGTTCCCGGAAATCCTCGAAAAGGCCTTCCAACTGGCTGAAAGCGGCCGCCCCGGTCCGGTGCTGGTGTCCGTACCCATGGACATCTTCTCCAAGGAAATCGATACCGCGCTGTTCGAGCGGCTGCGCAGCCACACCAAGCAATTGGAAAAGCCCTCGATCGACGACACCCTGGCCCGGCGCATCATCCAGGAACTGCTCGACGCCAAGCAGCCGGTGATCTACGCCGGCGGCGGGGTGATCCTGGCGGACGCCGCCCAGGAACTGGCCGAACTGGTGGACCACCTGGGCGTGCCGGTCGCCCACACGCTGATGGGCAAGGGCGTGCTGCCGGACGACCATCCGCTGATCCTGGGCATGACCGGTTTCTGGGGCGCGCAATTCGTCAACGAGGCCTGCCTCAACGCCGATCTGGTGCTGGGTCTGGGCACGCGTTTCGCCGAAGCCGACTGCAGCTCCTGGGAAAGCGAATACACCTTCCGCTTTCCCGGCACCCGCCTGATCCACATCGACATCGACCCGGCCGAAATCGGCCGCAACTATCCGGTGCAGATCGGCGCCGTGGCCGACCTGAAGCAGGCGCTCAAGGTGCTGAACCGCGTGGCCCGCGAAATGCTGCCCCAGCCGCGCCGCAACGAGCCGCTGCGCGAGCGCCTGGCGGGGCAGCGCAGCGCGTTCAGTTCCGGCAACGTCGAGGCCATCGAAAGCGATGCCTTCCCGATGATGCCCGAACGCATTCTGTCCGACGTCCGCGCCGCCCTGCCGCGCGATGCGATCATCACGACCGACGTGGGCTGGAACAAGAACGGCGTGGGCCAGCAGTTCCCCATCTATGAGCCGGGCAGCATCCTGACCCCGGGCGGTTATGCCACCATGGGCTTCGGCGCGCCCGGCGCGCTGGGCGCCAAGCTGGCGTGCCCGGACCGCGTGGTGGTGTCCCTGGTGGGGGACGGCGGCTTCGGCCAGAATCCCGCCCTGCTGGCGACCGCCGTCGAAGAGAACATCCCCGTCGTGTGGGTGGTGATGAACAACTGCGCGTTCGGCACCATCGCCGGTTTGCAGAAAGCGCACTACGGCACGACGACCGGCACGGTCTTCGCCAAGGACGGCAAGCCCTACACGCCGGACTACGCCGCGATCGCCCGCGCCTATGGCGCGGAAGGCGTGCAGGTCCAGAGCGCTTCAGAATTCAAGGACGCGCTCGCGCGTGCTATAAGCAGCAAGAAACCTTCAGTCATCGATGTTCTGATGCGTAATAATCCGGTTCCCACATCGGGGCATTGGAACATTCTCGACATCTATTCGCCGGGCAAGAAGATTTCACACGTCAGCGTAGACTGACACCCCCCCCGCTGCTCGGCGTCATTTCGCGTCACTCAAGGAGACAACATGAAGACACTGGATTTGTTCAAGAAACTGGCCCTGGCAAGTGCGCTGGCCGTGGCCGTCGGAGGCGTGGCCGTGCCGGCGTCCGCCGCCGACACCGTCAAGATCGCCGAGGTCGTCGAACTGACGGGCCCGGGGGCGACCGCGGGCACCAACTTCAAGAACGGCGCGGATCTGGCCATCAAGGAAATCAATGCGGCCGGCGGCATCCTGGGCCGCCAGATCGAGGTGACCTCGGCCGATACGCAGACCAATCCCGGCATCGCCAAGGGCCTGTCCCAGAAGGCGATTGACGATGACGTCTTCGCCGTGTTCGGCCCGGTGTTCTCGGGCTCGATCATGGTCAGCATGGCCACGACAGAAGCGGCCGGCGTACCCAACTTCATCGGCGGCGAGGCTGCGGCCATCACTGAAAAGGGCAACCCCTATGTCTTCCGGACCAGCCTGACCCAGGCCGATGCGATGCCCAAGGTCGCGCGCTATCTCGACGGCCGTCCGGACATCAACAGCGTGGCCGTGATCTTCGTGAACAACGACTTCGGCAAGGGCGGACGTGACGCCATCATCGAGGCGCTCAAGAAGACCCACGTGAAGGTCGTCGAAGACATTTCGACCAGCACCGGCCAGGTGGACTTCAGTGCGGCCGTGCTCAAGGCCAAGCAGAGCAACGCCGACGCGATCTTCGCCTACCTGAACGAAGAAGAATCCGCCCGCCTGCTGCGCGAACTCAAGAAGCAGGGCTGGGACAAGCCGGTCATCGGCGAGACCACGCTCACGGGCCAGAAGGTCATCGAGCTGGCGGGTCCCGCCGCCGAGGGCGCCATCGCCCACGTCGGCCTGACGGTGGATGCGCCCATCCGAGGCATGAAAAAGTTCAGCGAGGATTTCCAGAAGGCCTATGGCTACGTGTCGGACCATAACGGGATCAAGGGCTACACCGGGATCTACATCCTCAAGGCGGCCATCGAGAAGGCCGGCAAGTTCGACCGCGAACTGGTGACCAAGACCCTGCATGGCATCCACATCTCGACCAAGGACCATCCGGGCGTTCTGATGGACGTCTCGATCGACGACAAGGGCGATCTGGACCGCGAAAGCTTTCTGGTGCAGGTGGACAACGGCCGCCAGAAAGTCAGGGAAATCCTGCCGCCCCTGGGCAAGAAATAAATCGGCATAGGCACCTCTCCCGGACGTTCTCCGGGGGGGCGTATGAGGCATTACAAGGGCCTTGCCCTGCGGGGCGGGGCCAAACCAGTGATTGTCGAGATGACAGACTTCATTCAACTCATTATTTCCGGGATGGCCACCGGGGCGATCTACGCCCTGGCCGCCCTCGGATTCACCTTGCTATGGCAAGCCTCCGGGACGATCAACTTCGCCACGGGCGAGTTCGTCATGCTGCCGGCATTCTCGATGCTGGCCTTCCAGTCGCTGGGCCTGCCCCTGCTGGTGAGCTTTCTGCTCACGCTGGTGGTCGCCACCGCCGTGCTGGGATTCGGCTTCAAGCGCGCCATCGTCGATCCGATGCGCAAGTTCGGCGTGATGCCCCTGGTGGTGGCCACGATCGGGCTGGCGCTGATCATGCGCAGCGGCGTGCAGATCGCCTTCGGCGCCCAGGCATTGCCTTTCAAGAACGTCTTCGGCTACGAGGTCTTCCGCTTTGCCGGCGTGAGCGTGTCGGCCGGCGACCTGGGTACGCTGGCCGTCACCCTGGTCGTCGTGCTGGGCCTGCAGGCTTTCCTGCAGCGCACGGTCACCGGCCGCGCCATGCAGGCGGTGGCGCAGAACACCGAGTCGGCCGAGGTGCTGGGGATCAAGGTCAACCGCATGATCTTCTACACCTTCGCCATCAACGCCATGCTGGCCAGCCTGGCCGCGCTGCTGGTCACGCCGCTGTATCTGGCCAAGTTCGACATGGGCATCACCCTGGGGCTGAAGGCCTTCCTGGCGGCCATCATCGGCGGGTTCAACAACTCGCGCGGCGCCCTGCTGGGCGGCATCATCATCGGCGTGAGCGAGAATCTGCTCGGGGCTTACGTGTCCTCCGCCTACAAGGACGGGGCTGCGCTGGCGCTGTTCATGCTGGTGATCCTGTTCAAGCCCAACGGCTTGCTGGGCGCGCCCGCCGAGCGCAAGGTCTGAGGGGGCGGCCATGAAGAAAATCAATCTGTTCCTGGGCGTGCTGAGCCTCGTGGCGCTGATCATCGCGCCGCACTTCTTCAAGACCTACGGCGTGTATCTGCTGACGTACTGGCTGGTCTACGTCATCGCCAATCTGGGACTCAACCTGATCGTCGGTTATGCGGGCCTCAAGGCCCTGGGTCATGCCGCCTTCTTCGGGGTCGGCGCCTATACCTCGGCCATTCTGATGCAGGCTGGCGTCGATTTCTGGGCGGCCATGCCCGTGGCCATGGCGCTGTGCTTCGTGCTGGGCCTGCTGGTGGGCTTCCCGGCCTTGCGCGTGCAGATGCATTACCTGGCTTTCGCCACGCTGGGCCTGAACGAAATCTTCGTGCTGGTCCTGCGCAACGAGGAATGGCTGACCGGCGGCACGTTCGGGATCTCGGGCATCGCGCGTCCCAGCCTGTTCGGCTATGTCTTCAAGGGGGCGATTCCGTACTACTACTTCGTGCTGGTCTTCGCCCTGATCGCCTTCCTGCTGCTGTGGTGGCTGATCCATTCGCCCTGGGGCAAGGCCTTCACGGCGTTGCGCGACAATCCGATCCGCGCCGAGAGCCTGGGCGTGAACATCCAGCGCTACACGCTGCTGGCCTTCGCCATCGGCGGGGTGTATGCGGGCGTGGCCGGTTCACTGTTCGCCTCGCTGGTGCAGTTCATCGATCCGGAGCCCTTCAACGTGCAGATCTCCATCCTGATGTTCCTGATGGTGATCCTCGGCGGCCCGGGCTATCTGCTCGGACCGGTGCTGGGTTCGTTCATCGGCGTCTTCGCGCCCGAGTGGCTGCGCTTCACCGAGGGCTGGTACCTGCTGCTGTTCGGCGGCGTGGTCGTGTTGTTGATGATCTGGCTGCCGGGCGGGCTGCTGTCGCTGCGCCAGGCCCTGGCCGCACGCCGCGAAGCCAAGGCGCATGAGGCGGCGCGCCTGTCGGCGGCCGCGCAGGCAAGGAGAGGCGCATGAATCCGATACTGAGCGTCAAGGGGCTCAAGAAATCCTACGGCGCCATCCAGGCGGTGCGCGGCGTGTCCTTCGAGGTCATGCCGGGTGAGATCTTCGGCGTCATCGGGCCCAACGGCTCGGGCAAGACCACCATGTTCAACAGCATGCTCGGGCAGATCACGCCTGACGAGGGCCAGATCTTCCTCAACGGCAAGGAGATCACGCATCTCAATCCGCAGCAGCTCAGCATGCAGGGCGTGGGGCGCACGTTCCAGACCCTGCAGGTCTTCGGCAACATGACCGTGCGCGACAACCTGATCGTGGCTGCGCAGGAGCATCGCGGCACCATGATGCAGCGCCTGTTCGCGCCCTCCGATTCGGGGCTGGGCGGCCGTGCCGATGAACTGATCGACCTGTTCAACATCGCCCACGTCAAGCACAAGCCGGCCGGCGCGCTGTCCTACGGCCAGCAGAAGCTCGTGGACATTGCCATGGCGTTCATGAGCGAGCCCGCGCTGGTGCTGCTCGACGAGCCTTGCGCCGGGGTCAATCCACGGCTGGTGAGCGGGATTGCGCGCATGCTCAAGGAACTCAACCAGCGACGCCAGGGCTCGTTCGTGGTGATCGAACACAATATGGACTTCGTCATGGACCTCTGCCATCGCATCCTGGTGATGGTCGAAGGCGAGGTGATGATGGTGGGCACCCCCGCCGAAGTGCGGGCGAACAAACAGGTGCTCGACGCCTACCTGGGGAGCTGAGACGATGTCTGAAACCGCGATTGAATTCCAGGGGGTCGTGGCCGGCTACAAGGATTTCATGATCCTCAACGAGCTGTCCTTCCAGGCCCGCAGCGGCGCCATCACCCTGCTGCTGGGCCCCAACGGGGCGGGCAAGTCCACCGTGCTCAAGACCCTGTTCGGGCTGCTCAAGGTCCGCCAGGGCAAGATCCTGCTGCACGGCGAGGACATCACCCACTCCAGCGCGCGTGAACTGCTGGCGCGCGGCATCGCCTTTGTGCCCCAGGGGCGCAACCTGTTCGGCCAGCTCACGGTTTATCAGAACCTGGAACTGGGCGGCATCACGCTGGGCATGAAGACCACGCACGAGCGGATTCCCGAAGTCCTGGATCGTTTCCCCCGGCTCAAGGAGCGGCTGCATTCGCAGGCCTCGACGCTGTCGGGCGGCGAACAGAAGCAGCTCGAGATCGGCCGCGCCTTGCTGTTGCGTCCCAGCGTGTTGCTGATCGACGAGCCCTCGATCGGCCTGTCGCCGCAGATCGTGGCGGGCGTGTTCGAGCTGTTGCGTCAGTTGACGGCGCAGGGGTTGACGGTGCTGATGGTCGAGCAGAACGTCAATAGCGCGCTGAAGATTTCGGATGATGCGCTGGCGCTGGCTTCGGGCACCTGCGTGTTGCACAAGCCCGCCGCCGAGCTGCTGCTCGATCCCAATATCGAACGGCTGTTCCTGGGGGCCGGCTTGCCCGCCGAGGAGTCTTCGGCGGCCGTGTGACGGTGGCGGCGCGCCCGGCGGGCCGCCCGCTCCCGGCGACGGGCACCGGCGGCCGCCTTTCAGGCCAGCATGTAGCGCAGGATCAGGTCGACCACATTGCTGCGGCGTTGCGCATAGACCTCCGGGGCCATCAGGTCGCGCTTGAAGATCAGCGAAAACGTATGCTGGTTCGACACATTGAAAAAGCACAGCGCGCTGATCGAGGCATGCAGGTCGATGGGATCCAGGCCCGGCCGGAACAGGCCCTGGGCGCAGCCGCGCGCGTAGATGTCGCGAATGCCCGCGATCGCCGGGACGTTCAGATCCTTGATCGAGGCGGATTGGGCAAGATAGGTCCCATGGTGCATGTTCTCGTTCATCACCAGGCGCACGAAGTCGGGATTGCGGGCCTGGTAATCAAAGGTGAAGCCGACCAGGGTGCGCATGGCCTCTTCGGGCGGCAGGGCTTCCAGGTGCAGGGTGCCCTCGACCTGGCGGATGCTGCGGTAGGATTCTTCGAGCGCGGCCAGATACAGGCCCTGCTTGCCGCCGAAGTAGTAGTAGATCATGCGCTTGCTGGTCGCGGTCTGCGCCGCGATCTCGTCGATGCGCGCGCCTGCGAGCCCCTTCTTGGCGAATTCCCGGATGGCGACTTCGAGGATGTTTCTGCGGCTCGCCGCCGAGTCGTTGCTGCGGTTGCGGGGAGACGACGGTTTCTGGGTCATGACGTCATGCGGAAGAAGAACGGCGGCGCGGCGCGGGGCTGCGGCCAAACAGGGTCATGCAGGCCTGGCGCAGCCAGCGGTTGCCGGGATCGTGGTGGAATCGGGTATGCCAGTGCTGTTTCACACTGAAGGGCGCGATCGGGAACGGACACGGGTGCAGGCGCAGCGCATTGCGGCCGGCCAGGGTTTCGCCGGTCTGGCGCGGCACGGTCACGACCAGGTCGCCGGCCTCCAGCACGGCCGACAGGCCGAGGAAACCGGGCAGTTCGAGCACCACCGTGCGCCTGATCCGCGCGCGCCTGAGCGCATGTTCGAGCAGGCTGTGGCCGGTGCCCGAGACGATCTCGATGTGCCCCTCGCGGCGGTAGTCGGCCAGGTCCAGCCGTGCGCGGATGCGCGGGTGGTCCTTGCGCGCCAGGCAGACCCAGTCTTGTGTGAACAGCGTCTGCTGGTAGAAACCCGCCCCCAGTTCGGGAATCAGGCCCAGGGCCAGGTCGGCCGCGCCCGATTGCAGGCGTTCGGGCAGGGTAGGATCGATCGGGCCGGCCTTGAGGCTGCAGGAGGCCGCGGTCTGGCGCAGGTGGCCGAGGATCTGCGGCAGCAGATTGACGTGGCTTGCATCGCTCATGGCGATGCAGAAGCGCCGGTCGGACTGGGTGGGGTCGAACTCGGGCGCGACGCCGCTGATCTGGCGCAGGGCGTCCAGCGCGGTGCGCACGATGCTGATCAGGGCCTCGGCGCGCGGGGTCGGCTGCATGCCTTTGGACGTGCGCACGAACAGCGGGTCGCCCAGTTGCTCGCGCAACTGGGCGAGCCAGATGCTGATGGTCGGCTGGCTGAGGCCCAGTTGCTGTGCGGCCGCGGTGACGCTGCCCTGGGCATAGAGCACGTCGAACAGGCGCAACAGCTTGGTTTCGGGCAGCGGCTCGAGAGGCGTATCAGACATTAATTATTTAGATGTTCAATGACCGACATTGTGATTATTGCATTTAACTTAGATTCTTGCCTGTCTAGAATGAATGCCGGGCACGATGACGTACCGAGGAGAGTTTTTCCATGAAGATCTGCATATTGGGCGCGGGCGCCCTGGGTTGCGCCATCGGCGCCGGGCTGGCCGAAGGCGGCGCGGATGTGACGCTGGTCAATCGCAACGCCGCCCACGTGGATGCCATCAACACCGAAGGCCTGATCCTGCGCGACCATGACGGCGAACGCCGGGTGCGCATCAAGGCCGCGACTTCGGCCGGGCAGGTCGGACCCGTGGACCTGATCATCCTGCTGGTGAAGTCTTTTCACACGCGCGAAGCCATGGAACAGGCCGGACCGCTGCTGACCCCGCAGACCCTGGTGCTGTCCCTGCAGAACGGCCTGGGCCACGAGGACATTCTGGCGGAATACGTGGGCCGCGAGCGTGTGCTGGCCGGCAAGACCTATGTCGGCGGCACGCTGCTGGGCCCGGGCCGCATCATCTACGGGGTGCGCGGCAAGGAAACTGTGATCGGCGAACTCGACGGCCGTGTCACCGACCGCGTGCGTGCGGTCGCGCGCGAGTTCGAGCGCGCCGGCATGCTGATCGAGGTCAGCGAAAACATCATGGGCACGATCTGGGACAAGCTCCTGATCAATGTGGCCACGGGCGCAGTCACCGCCATTTCGCGCATGCCTTACGGTGAGCTGTATGCGTGCGGCCCCCTCGAAGCCGTGGGTGTGGCTGCGGTGCGCGAGGCGATGGAGATCGCCTCCGCCAGCGGCGTGCGCCTGTCCATCAGCGATCCGTTCGAGGCCTGGCGCAAGGCGGGCGCCGGCCTGCCGGCGGATTTCCGCACCTCGATGCTGCAGAGCCTGGACAAGGGCAGCGTCACCGAGGTCGGCTTCGTCAATGGCGCCGTGGTGGATCGCGGCGCGCAGCTCGGCATTTCGACCCCGGTCAACAGCACCCTGGTCGCTTGCGTGCAAGGGATCGAAACCATGCTGGGCAAGACCGCGCCGGTGCGGCCGGCCGGCGTCGATCATGTCGCCGTGCGGGTCAAGGACATCGCCTGGAACATCCGCTTCTTCAAAGAGGTCCTGGACATGCCGGTGCGCGAGACCGACGGCCCGCCCGAGGCGCCGCGCCAAGTCTGGTTGAAAGGCGGCATCCAGCTCATCGCCTCGCCCGACATGGCGGAGCAGGCCGCGCAGGCGCAGCCCTGGATCGCGCATGTCGCGATCCGTGTGAAGGGCATGGAAACGGTGCTGGCGCGGGCGGCGGACTGGGCTGTGACGGCGTTGCCGCAGGGGCCGAACTGGTTGCGCACGCCCGACGGCATTGCGCTCGAATTGTTTGATTGTTGAGATTGCTGAAAGGATCGAAGCCGTGAAAGAACATTATTTTGACGAGGTCGAGGTCGGCGCCCAGGGCATTTCGCCCACGCTGACGGTGACCGAAGCCCACATCAACACGTTTGCCGACCTGACCGGCGATTACACCCCGGTCCACACCGACGAGGCCTATGCCCGCACGACGCCGTTTGGCACCCGTGTGGCGCACGGCCTGCTCGGCCTGGCCCTGACCGACGGCCTCAAGAACCAGTCCGATCTGCGCTTCGTGCCCGGCATGTCGCTGGGCTGGGTGTGGGACTTCACCGGCCCGATCAAGATCAATGATACCGTGCAGGTGCGTTTTCATGTGGCCAGCGCCCGACTGTCGCGCAGCCGGCCGGACTGGGGCATCCTGGTGCTGCCCTCTGAAATGCGCAATCAGCACAACGAGGTCGTGCAGCGCGGCGAACACCGGCTCATGATCCCCTGCAGCCCCGGCTTCAAGCATTGAGAGGACTTGCCATGACGACGCAAATGCGCCCCCTGGAGGGCATCCGGGTCATCGACTACAGCCACTTTCTCGCGGGCCCTTATCTGTCGCGCTGCCTGGCGGCGCTGGGCGCCGAGGTGATCAAGGTCGAACGGCCCACCGAGGGCGACGCCGGGCGGCAGCACCCCTTTTTCGTCCAGGGCCAGAGCGGCTATTTCCTGCAGCAGAACATGGGCAAGAAAGGGCTGTGCGTGAACCTGAAAGACCCGCGCGGGCGGGAATTGATGGAAAAACTGGTGGCCACGGCCGACGTCTTCGTCGAGAACTACCGGCCCGGCGCCTTGACCCGGCTCGGGCTGGGCTACGAGGCGCTCTCGAAGTTGAACCCCGGCCTGGTCTATTGCTCGATCTCGGCGTACGGCCATACCGGGCCCGAGTCCCATCGCGCCGGCTTCGGGCTGATCGCCGAGGCCAAGAGCGGCATCATGGCCATGGTCGGCTCGCCGGGCGAGGCGCCGCCGCTGCTGCGCATTGCGCTGGGCGACATGTACACCGGCATCCATGGCGTGGCCGCCATCAATGCGGCGTTGCTGGGGCGCATCAAGTCCGGCAAGGGACAACACATCGATCTTTCGCTGTATGACTGCCTGGTCTCCATGCACGAGTACGCGGGGCAGTGCTACACCTTGTCGAACGGCCAGGTGATTCCCGAGCAGACCGGCCACGACCTGCCCGATTCCACGCTGTACGGCGTGTTCACGGCGACGGACGGCTATCTGGTCATCGCCGCGCAGATCGAGGCCTCCTGGAAACGCCTGGCCCTGCTGGTCGGCGGCGAGGCCTTTGCCGCCGATACCCGTTTCCACTCGGCGCAGGGCCGCAACGCCAACCGCCTCGAAATCCTGCCCGTGGTGCGCGCCTGGGTCGAGAAGCGCACGGTCGCGCAGTGCCTGGAGGCGCTGGACGCGGTCGACGTGCCCTGCGCCAAGGTGCAGGACATCGGCGAAGTGCTGCACGATCCGCAGGTCCAGGCGCGCGGCATGGTGGTGCGCCAGCACCATCCGGTGGTGGGCGACGTCGATCTGCTCAACACGCCGTTCCGGTTTTCGGGCTGCGACACGACGATCCGCGAACCGGCGCCGCTGATGGGCCAGCACAATCGGTGGGTCGCCGAAGCGTTGGGCTATGGGCAGGCCGAGATCGAAGCCATGGTGAACGAAGGCGTGCTGCACCAGGAGGCCGCCGTCGCCGGGCTGAAGGCCTGAGAGGCGCCGGAAGCCATTCGGCTTGAGAAATGCCGGGGGGCGCCGCAGGGCGCCCCTCGTGCCGTCGGGACGGCCCCCGCAGGGGCCGAGCGGACCGTGTGGCCCGGCTTACTTGTGGATGCGCGCCAGTTCGTCCTTGTACAGCTTGACGATGGCCGGGTCGTACTCGGCGGTGAACTGGTCGAGCACGGGCTGGGCGGTGTCGCGCATGCGCTGGCGTTCTTCGGGCGCGACGTCGTTGTACGCCATGCCGTGGGCCTTGAGCTGATCGACCGCTTTTTGCGCGGCTTCGCGGCTGACCTTGCGTTGGTAGGCGCGGGTTTCATCCGCGGTTTCCCGCATCCATTGCTGTTCCTGCGGCGACAGCGTATCCCAGAACTTCTTGCTGACCAGGACGATGTTGGCCGCGTAGACGTGGTTGGTCGCGCTGACGTATTTCTGGACCTCGTACATCTTGTTCGACAGGATGACCGAGAACGGATTCTCCTGGCCGTCCACGGCCTTGGATTCCATGGCGTTGTACAGCTCGCCGAACGTCAGGGGCAGCGGATTGGCGCCCAGCGCTTCAAAGGTCTTGAGGAACACCGGATTCGGAATCACGCGGATCTTGAGGCCTGCCAGGTCCTCGGTCCTGGTGACCGGATGCTTGCTGTTGGTGATGTTGCGAAAGCCCAGGTCCCAGTAGCCGAGCGCGACCAGGCCTTTTTCCGGCAGCTTGTCGATCAACGCCTGGCCAAAGGGGCCGTCGAGCAGCGCGTCGGCCTCTTCGAATGAGGAGACGGAAAAGGGGAAGTCGACCAGGCCGAATTCCTTGACGATCCCGGCCACGGACGTGGTCGCGGGGGCGGACATTTCCTGGACGCCGCCCTGCAGGGCCGCTTGCTGCTGCAGTTCGCTGCCCAGGGTGGAGGCCGGAAATTCCCTGACCTTGAGCTTGCCGCCGCTTTTTTCTTCCAGGAGCTTGGCGAATTTCTGGACGCCGAAGCTGACGGGGTGGTCGGTGTTGTTCAGGTGGCCGAATTTGATCGTGCGCACCGGGGTGTCCGCCTGCGCCGGCGCACTGGCCAGGAATGCGGCGCAGGCGCCGGCCAGCGTCAGGCTGAGCAGCTTTTTCATGGGTCTGTCTCCTGTCATGGATGGAACCTCTTCTATGAGAGGTTTTGCCGGGCCGTGGTCAGGCGCCGGAGCGCGCCGCGAGCCGGGCGGCTCGCGGCGTGTGCTGCAGATCAGCCCGCCTTGCGGGCCTGGGCCGCAGACACGGCGGCGCGCAGGGCCAGCAGGTAGCTGTCCACGCCGAAGCCGCAGATCTGGCCCAGGGCGATTTCCGCGAAGACCGACTTGTGGCGGAATTCTTCGCGGGCGTGGATGTTGGACATGTGCAGTTCGACGATGGGCACGGTCAGGATCGCCAGCGCGTCGCGCAGGCCGTAGCTGTAGTGCGTCCAGGCGCCGGCGTTGATCAGGACGGCGTCCACGCCGTCCTGGTAGGCCTGGTGGATCCGTTCGCACATCGCGCCTTCGCAGTTGGTCTGGTAGCTGTCGATCGTGACGCCCAGTTCCTTGGCCAGGCCGGCCAGTTGCGCGTCGATCTGTTCCAGCGTGATCGTCCCGTATTGCTTGGGGTCGCGCTTGCCGAACATATTGTGGTTGATGCCATGCAGCATGAGGATTTTCATACGATTTCCTGTATTACGTGGTCAGAATCAACGCGCCGGCGCGGGCCGTGAATGACCCGCGCCGGACGCGGTTATTGTTTGCGGGCCTTGTCGATTTCCGCATACATCGACTTGACGGTGTCTTCGCCGACTTCCTGAGTATATTTTTCGACCACCGGCTTGACCATCTCGCGCATCTTGTCCAGGTCCGCAGGCGACAGTTCCGTGACCTGCATGCCGTGCTTCTTCAGGGTTTCCAGCGCCGTGAGGGCGGCGTCGCGGGACACCTGGCGCTGGTAGGCGGCGGCCTCGTCGGCGGCATCCTGGATCAGCTTCTGCTCATCCGCGTTGAGCGAGTCCCAGAACTTCTTGCTGATGATGACGGACTGGGGGTTGTAGATGTGGCGCGTGATGGCCAGGTTTTTCTGCACTTCGTCGAGCTTGGCGTTCAGGATGACCGTGAACGGGTTTTCCTGGCCGTCGACGGCGCCCTGTTCCAGCGCGTTGTAGACCTCGGGCCAGGCCAGGGGCGTGGGGTTGGCGCCCAGCGCCTTGAACACGTCGACGTAGATCGGCGACTGGATCACGCGCAGCTTCAGGCCGGCGATGTCTTCGGGTTTGTTGATCGGGTGCTTGCCGTTGGTGATGTTGCGAAAGCCCAGGTCGAAGTACGCCAGGCCCACCAGGCCCTTGTCCTGCAGCTTCTTGTGCACCGTCTGGCCGAAGGGGCCGTCCACCAGGGCGTCGACTTCCTTGTCATTGTTGAACAGGAAGGGGAAGTCGAACGCGGCGAAGTCCTTGACCTGCGCCTGCAGGATGCCGGAGTTCAGCACGGTCATCTCGATGGTGCCGCCCTGCAGCGAGGACACGGTTTCCAGGTCGCCGCCCAGCACGCCGCCGGGGAACAGGCGGACGCGGATCTTGTTGCCGGACTTCTGGGCCACCAGGTCGGCGAATTTCTGCATCCCCATGACCTGGGGGTGGCCCTTGTTGTTCTGCGAGGCGAACTTGATGGAATGCTCGCGGATGTCGGCCGCGTGGCTGACGCCCAGGGAGGCCAGGCCGAGGCCCATGGCCAGGAGTGAGGAAAGGATGAGGCGTTTCATGGTGTCTCCTTGGAGTGAGGATGAATCAGTAGAACCAGCTCGCGGGCACGAGCACGAGATCGGGGAAAAGCACGAGCAGGGCCAGCACGGTGATCTGGGCCAGCATGAACGGCCAGACGCCTTTGACGACTTCGTCCATGCTGACGCGTCCCACGCCCGCCACGGTATTCAGGACGGTGCCCACTGGCGGCGTGATCAGGCCGATGGCCGTATTGATCATGAACAGCACGCCGAAGTACACCGGGTCGATGCCCGCCGCCTTGATGGCGGGCATCAGCACGGGCGTCAGGATCAGAATGGTGGGGGTCATGTCCATGGACGTGCCCACGAGGATGATGAGCACCATGCAGATGACGATCAGCAGCTTGGGCTGATCCAGGAACGGCTCCAGCAGGCCCACGATCTGGTCGGGCAGCCCGGCCACCGTGATCAGCCAGGCGCTGACCATGGCGGCCGCCACCAGCAGCATGATGACGGCGGTCACCTTGGCCGACGTGACGAATGCCCGGTAGAGCTGGCGCAGCGTCATTTCGCGATAGATCACGAACGATACGAACAGGGCATACACCGCCGCTACGACTGCGGCTTCGGTCGGGGTGAAGACCCCGAAACGCAGGCCGACGATGATGATCACCGGCATGCCGATGGCCCAGGCGGCCTCGCGGGCGGACTTCATGATCTCGGCGCGCGATTTGCGGGGCGGCGGCTCGGTGAGCGTTTCGCGGCGCACCAGATAACGCCAGGTGAGCCATAGTGCCGCGCCCAGCATGACCCCCGGGAAGATGCCGGCCATGAACAGCTTGGAAATCGACACGTTGGCGGCCACGCCGAAGATGATGAAGCCGATGCTGGGCGGAATGATGGGCGCGATGATCCCGGCCGAGGCGATCAGGCCTGCCGAGCGCGCCCGGTTGTGGCCCGCCGCCGTCATCATGGGCAGCAGCAGGGCGGTCATGGCGGCCGCGTCCGCGACGGCGGAGCCCGACAGCGCCGCCATCAGGACGGCCGTGATGATGGTGACGTAGCCCAGGCCGCCCTTGACGTGGCCCACCAGCGCCATGGCGAAATCCACGATGCGCCGCGACAGGCCGCCCACGTTCATGATTTCGCCGGCCAGCATGAAGAAAGGCACCGCCAGCAGGGGGAAGCTGTTCGCGCCGTTGATCAGGTTCTGCGCCAGGATCTGGGAGTCGAACATGTCCAGTTGCCACATCAGCGCCGCGCCCGAAATCAGGAGCGCGAAGGCGATGGGGATGCCGATGGCCATCGCGCCCAGCAGGGCGACGAGGAAGGTCGTGAGAATCATGCGTGCTCTCCCGATTCGTCGAGGAAGGCTTCGATTGCTTCGCGCGGGCAGGTCGAGAGTTTGAGGATGTCACCCAGCAGGATCAGCGCGGCGGACACGCTGAACACAATGCCGCTGGCATAGAAGATGCCCATGGACATGCCGGTGATCGGCGCAGCCACGTCCGCGTTGATCCGGGTCTGCGTCAGTGCGCCCGAGAAGACCAGCCAGCAGATGTAGAGCATGATGACCCGCCCCAGGACCAGGGCGGATCGCTTGGCGCGCGGTCCGAAGTGCTTGATGATGAAGTTCGAGCCCAGGTGGGCGTTTTCGCGCAGGGCGATGATGCTGCCCAGGAACGTGACCCAGATGAACAGCGAGCGGGACATTTCTTCGGACACGAGGATGCCTGAATTGAAGCCGTAGCGCAGCACGACGTTGCCGAAGACCAGGACGACCATCACCACCAGCAGGGCGGCGATGAGGGTCTCCAGGACGCTCATGTAGATATCAAGAAGTTTTTTCAATGCGGATCCTCCTGGCGTGGAAGCGGCCGGTTCGGTTTGAGTCGGTGCTAGCCGGCGTGCGCGGCTTCGGCGCGCCGGCTTAATACTTCGGTGACGTGGGCGGCCATGCGGCGCGCATCGGCCGGCAGTCCCCCCGTATAGAGCTCAAACGCCCGGGCCGCCTGGTGCACGACCATGCCCAGGCCGTTGACTGTATGGCAGCCCTTCTGGCGCGCGATGCGCAGCAGTTCGGTTTCCAGCGGGAAATAGATGATTTCCGAGAACCAGTGGCGCGGTTCCAGCAGTTCGGGCGGCAGCGGCGTGCCCGGATGCTTGCGCATGCCCACCGGCGTGGCGTTGACCAGGCCGTCGGCCTCGCGCATGGCGTCAGCCAGGTTCCGGCCTGCGGCCACCTGCGCCTGGGGGAAGCGGGTTTGCAGGGTGTGCGCCAGCGCCTGGGCGCGTTCGGGCGCCTGGTCGAACAGGGTCAGGCTGCGTGCGCCCAGGCGCAGGAGCGCGTCGGCGACGGCGACCCCGGCGCCGCCGGCGCCGAGCTGGACGACGCGGCCCGGTTCGCGCGCGCCGAGGTGTTCGCGCATGTTCTGCGAAAACCCGTAATGGTCGGTGTTGTGGCCGATGCGTCGGCCGTTGCGCAGCACCACGGTGTTGACGGCGCCGATCGCGCGCGCTTCGTCCGACAGTTCGTGCAGATAGGGGATGACCGCCTGCTTGCAGGGGTGGGTGATGTTCAGGCCCGCAAAGCCGAGGCGCTCCGCCGCCGTCAGCAGTTCAGGCAGGTGTTCGGGGCCGAGCTTCAGTTCATCGAGATCGATGCGCTGGTAGATGCACAGAATGCCGCGCTGGGCGGCTTCGCTTTCATACAGGGTGGGGCTGAGTGATTCGCCGATGCCTTCGCCGATCAGGCCGAGCAGCAAGGCGGGGGTTTCATGATCCGGTCGCATGAGGGTTCCGTTGAGTGCCTATGTACCAGTTGGTACATGACGCAGACTATAGGAGTCAGCGCGCCAGCGTCAATGGAATTGAGCTAGGGATTTTTCCGGGCTTGAATTATTCTATGCTACAGAATAAGATTCTGCAGGGAAGAACTTTAACCCTGCAAGTGACAAAAGGCCTCATCGTGACGACACCCCTCAACATCGCCGTGCTGGGCGCCGGGCTCATCGGGCGGCAGCACATGCTGCGCATCCAGGCGAGCGAATCCTGCGTGCTTTCCGCCATCGTCGATCCGGCTCCCGGGGCGCGCGCGGTGGCCGACGAGGCCGGGGTGGTTCATTTCCAGACCTTGGCCCAGCTATTGGCCGAGGCCCGTCCCGATGGCATCATCATCGGCACGCCCAATGCCATGCACGTCGATCAGGCGCTCGAATGCCTGGCCGCCGGGGTTCCGGCGCTGATTGAAAAGCCGGTCGCCCACACGCTCGAAGCAGGCGAACGCCTGATCGCGGCCGTCGAAGGCAGCCGGGTGCCGTTCCTGGTGGGGCACCACCGCGCGCACAGCCCCATCATGGCGCTGGCGCGCGAAGTCGTGCGCAGCGGCCGCCTGGGGCGCCTCGTCGCGGTGACGGGCACGGCCCTGTTCTGCAAGCCGGACGACTATTTCACCGAAGCCCCGTGGCGCACCCAGCCGGGCGCCGGGCCCATCCTGATCAATATGATCCACGAGATCGACAACCTGCGGTCTCTTTGCGGCGAGATCACCGAGGTCCAGGCGGTGGTCTCGAACGCCGCGCGCGGCTTCGAGGTCGAGGACACCGCGGCGATCAGCCTGCGCTTCGACAGCGGCGTCCTCGGGACTTTTCTGCTGTCGGACACCGTGGCCTCGCCGCGCAGCTGGGAACAGACCTCGCAGGAAAACAAGGCCTACAGCACCTATCCCGACGAGGATTGCTACATCCTGGCGGGTACGATGGGCTCGCTGGCCGTCCCCACGATGCGCCTGCGCTCGTATGCCGGCCAGGCCGATCGCTCGTGGTGGAAACCGTTCCAGACGGACATGCTGGATCTGCAGCGCAAGGACCCGCTGGCCGAGCAGATCGAGCATTTCGCCGCCGTCATCCGGGGCGAGGCCCAAGCGCTGGTCAGCGTGCGCGACGGCGTGCAGAACCTGCGCGTCGTCGACGCCATCCGCGAGGCCGCCCGCGAAGGCCGCAGCGTGCGCGTCCCGCTGCCCGCCTGAAGGCCGGGCGCCGCGCACGCCATTTCTTTCATCCGATTCCAAGAGCCTGCAACCATCATGACACAGCCTAAATACGATCATTTCATCAATGGCGCCCCCGTGCCGCCGGCTTCCGGTGACTATTTCGACACCGAAAATCCGTATTCGGGCGAAGCCTGGGCGCAGATCGCGCGTGGCAACGCGGCGGACGTGAACGCCGCCGTGGCGGCGGCCAAGGCGGCCTTCGAGGGCGCCTGGGGCGGCCTGACCGCCACGCGCCGCGGCCAGTTGCTGCGCCGTCTGGCGGACCTCATCATCGAGCACGCCCCGCGTCTGGCGGAAATCGAGCAGCGCGACAACGGCAAGCTGTCCTCCGAGGTCGTCGCCCAGGTGCGCTACATGGGCGAATATTTCCATTACTACGCCGGCCTGGCCGACAAGGTCGAAAGCAAGGTCATCCCCACCGACAAGACCGGGGTGTTCACCTTTACCCGCTACGAGGCCAAGGGGGTGGTGGCGATCATCACGCCCTGGAATTCCCCCCTGACCCTGACCAGCTGGAAGCTGGCGCCGGCGCTGGCGGCCGGTTGCACGGCGGTGGTCAAGCCCTCGGAGTTCACCTCGGCCTCGATGGTGGAATTCGCCGCGCTGTTTGAGCAGGCGGGCTTCCCGCCCGGCGTCGTCAACGTCGTCACGGGTTTCGGCGCCGAAGTCGGCGAACCGCTGGTGTCCCACCCCGACGTGGCCCACATCGGTTTCACCGGCGGCGAACTGGCCGGCAAGCGCATCTACGAAGCCGCTGCGCGCAATCTCAAGACCGTCACCCTGGAACTGGGCGGCAAGTCGCCCAACATCATCTTCGACGACGCGGACCTGGATCAGGCCGTCAAGGGCGTCGTGTCGGGGATCTTCGCCGCCTCCGGCCAGAGCTGCCAGGCCGGCTCGCGCGTGCTGGTGCAGGAAGGCATCCACGACGAACTGATCCGGCGTCTGGTCGATTTCGTCAGCACGGCCAAACTGGGCGATCCGACCCGGCCCGACACGCAGATCGGGCCGATTTCGACCCGTCCGCAGTTCGAAAAGATCCTGGACTACATCCGCATCGCCCGCGACGAGGGCGCCCGGTGCGTGCTGGGCGGCAAGGCGCGCGACGATCTGGGGGCGGGCCAGTTCATCGAACCCACGATCTTCACCGGCGTGGACAACCGCATGCGCATCGCGCAAGAAGAAGTCTTCGGCCCGGTGCTGTGCATCATTCCCTTCAAGGACGAGGCCGACGCCATCCGCATCGGCAACGACATCCTCTATGGCCTGGCCGGGGCGGTCTGGACGCGCAGCCTGCATCGCGCGCTGTACGTGACCGAGCGCCTGAAGGCCGGCACGGTCTGGGTCAACAACTACCGCGCCACCAGCTTCACGACGCCGTTCGGCGGCTACAAGCGCTCGGGCATCGGGCGCGAGTCCGGCTCGGACGCCATCCATGAATACCTGGATACCAAGAGCGTCTGGGTGTCCACGGATCTGGACGTGCCGAATCCGTTCATCCGCCGCTGAAACCCGCTGTCAAGACCCGCCGCTCAACCGCGGCGCGTCCAGGCTCAAGCGCGCGCGCCCTTCGCCTGCCGCAACGGCAGGCGGCGGCGCAAGGCCTGGTCGTGGACCCAGTCGATCGAGCGGCCGCCCAGGCGTGCCACGACGTGGGCGGGCAACTGCCGGTAGTCCTTGTTGAAGACCAGCAGGCTGTAGCCGCCCGCGTAGTCCATGCCGTCCAGGCGCCGGACCAGGGCGGCGACCTGGCTGCTCATCGTGCCGTCCCCCGGAAACACCCGCGTGTGGTCGGCGTCGTGCCGTCGATGTTCCTGGAAAACCGGGACGCCGAAGTCGGCGAGCTGCACCAGCATGATCTTGTCCGGCGGGATTTCGTCCAGGATCTCGAAGGACTGGCCCTCGGCGATGAAATGGAAGGTATCCAGCACGAGGCCGAGATTGGCGTGGTTGGTGCGGCCCACCAGATCCCAGGCGCTGCGGATGTCCGCGCTGGTATGGCTCCAGGGAATCGCCTTGAAGCCGATGCGCACACCCGTCGGTACGGCCAGGTTGGCCAGTTTGCGCAGGTCGGCCTCGGCGCGCTCCGGCTCGCACTGGCGGGGCATCGCCGCCGAGGCGGACACGATCAGCATCGGCGCCCCCACGTCGACGCACATTTCCAGCAAGGCCTTGGCGACGTCGAGCTTGTGCCGATGCGCCGGGCCGTTCATGCCTTCGTAGTCGCGCATCAATTGCAGGCCGGTGATTTCCAGGCCGCTGTCGCGCACCCTGCGGACGGCGGTTTCGTAGCCGTCCGGGTGGTTGGCCAGGTCCCTGGCCCACAGCATGACCTGGGAGAAGCCGGCCGATTCTGCGGCGCGCAGGCGTTCTTCGAGGGAACCGGCCATGCAGGCCAGGTCGATGCCGAAGCGCTCCTGGCTCATGGGGCGGTGTCCGCAACCGGAGCCGGTTCGGCGGCGTGGCGCACCAGTTCGAAGGTCACGTCGTAGGACATGGCGGCGGTGATGGCGCCATGGCTGTCCGGGTGGACGAAGGCATTGTCCTGGAAGGGCACGCCTTGTGCGCTCATGGCCTGGACCGTGCCGAGTACGTCCGGCGTCCCGAAGGCCAGCCGCGCGAACTGCTCGTCCCACTCCGTGTCGTACAGGGCGTCGCCGACCGGTTCGACGAGTTGCAGATAGAAGCGCCCGCAGGGGCTGGCAAGAATGGTGCCGCGCGGCAGGATGCCTAGATGGGTTTCCGGGGGCAGGGCCTTGAAGCCGAACAACTGGGCATAGAAATCAGTCCATTGGGCGCTGCGCCCGAGGGTGATGTATTGCACCAGGCCGAAGAAATGCAGGTCCGGGACGATGGGCTCCACCTCGCGCTGGTCGCTCAGGTAGATGAAATCGATGTCGTAAATGGAAAAGGGGCGCAGGCGGTCGACGAGATAGATGACCGTGTCGCCCACCCCGTGGATGCCGGGGATGTTCAGTTCCATCGCGCCGGCCCGGGTGGGGATGGGCCAGGCGCCCCACGCCATGCTGCGGTCGTAGGCCTGGCCGGCGTGGTCCACCTGGAACGCGATCGCGCTGATCTGGTGATCTTCGCCCTCGCGCGCCATGCCCTCCAGGGTGGCGGGATCGGAATTGACGATGATGTTCATGGCGCCCTGGCGGTACAGGAGCACCTGGCGGGAGCAGTGTCGCGCCAGCAGGCGAAATCCGATCCGGTTCAGGATGGCGCCCAGTTCTTCGGGGCGGGTGGAGGCGAATTCGATGAACTCGATGCCCCGGATCAGCGGCGGCGGACCGCCAAACTCGGTTTCCTCGGCATTCATGGCAATGTACCGGTGTCGCCGTCCGGCCAGGTCCCGCCCAGGGCGTCGGTCAGCTCGGCCGCGTAGCGTTTGAGGGTGGGGATGAACTGGGCGACCTTTTCTTCGCTGAAGCGGTATTTGGGGCCCGAGATGGACACCACGCCGGCCAGTTGCTGGCCGATGCCGAAGACGGGACAGGCCACGGCGCCGATTTCGGGATCCCGTTCACCCAGGGAGATTGCGTAAAAAGAACGTCGTATGTCGTCATATTTCTCGCCTGCTTCTTGAGCGAAGGCGCGCATGACGTGGCCTGAGGCGCCGACGTTGAGGGGCAGCGCGTCGCCTTCGTGGACGGCGTCGCGCACGGAGCGCGGCGCATCGACCCGGTGCAGGCAGATCCGGGCGTCATGGTCCTTGATGAAAAAGGAGGCGCCCTCGTGGAGTTCATCCACGATCTTGCGCAGCACGGGGACGACGATGTCGGCGCTGCGGAAGTGCTTTTGATAGAGCGAGCCGAGATACAGGGGCTTGGGGCCGAGGCGGTAGGTGCCGTCCTCGAGACGGCGCAGATAACCGAATTTTTCCAGGGATTCGGCCAGTCGCAGCGTCGTGCTCTTGTAGAACCCCGCCCGCTTCGAAATGTCCGTGAGGGTGAGGCTGTCTCCCCCGTCGATGAATACGTCCAGGATGGTCAGTGCGCGGTCTACCGCGGCGACGCCTTCACGGGTCATAGGGGGCGGCCTTCTCACAAGAGGGGGAGTTCAATCATGAACCTATGATAACCGAATACGGTTCTATTTTTTGGTTCCATGGCCCCGAATCCGGCACCGGTGAGCGCCGTAATGATCTATTCTTACACTTTCCTGGAACATCATATGACTGACTGTCCAAGCCTCCCGGGCGCGCATTCCTTGACGAGTTTGATTTGACCGGTTCGATGCCATGGATGTGAATCGTCCCGCCCGGGTCTGGCTGGGGCCGTTGCTCATGTGCGCGGCCTGTCTGTTCTTCGCCGTCCTGGACACGGGCACCAAATACCTGACGGCCGGCTACCCGGTGATTCAGCTCGTCTGGGTGCGCTACACGGCCCAGGTGCTGGCCGTCTTCCTGATCTTTCAACCGCGCATGGGGCGCAACCTGTTCCGCACCCGCCGCTATGGCGTGCAGTTGTTCCGCGGCCTGTTCCTGTGCTGCGGCAGCGTGCTGGTGGTCAACGGCCTGGCGCGCCTGCCCCTGGCCGAGACCACCGCCATCGTCTTCATGGCGCCGGTGCTCGTCACGCTGCTGTCCGGGCTGGTGCTGAAGGAAAAGGCCCGTCGCCTCGACTGGGTCGCCGTGGCGTGCGGCTTTGCGGGGGTGCTGATCATCGCCCGGCCGGGTGGGGGCCTGCTGACCTGGGCCATCCTGTTTCCCGTGGGGACGGCCGTCTGCAATGCCTGCTACCAGATCGTCACGCGCTTCTCGCGCAGTTCCGAACATCCCGCCACCAGCAATCTGTACACCGGCCTGATCGGCGCGCTGGTGCTGACGCCCTGGGGCTATATGGCCTGGGAGCCCATGGCCTGGTTCGACCTGCTGCTGCTGATCGGCCTGGGTACAGTGGCCGCGCTGGGACATTTGATCATGACCCAGGCCCTGATGTACGCGCCGGCCGCCACCTTGGGACCGTACAGCTACACGCAGATCTTCTGGGCGACCCTGCTGGGCTGGCTGGCGTTTTCGTCCGTGCCGGATTCCGTGAGCCGCCTGGGAATGCTGATCATTGCCGCGGGCGGCCTGCTGCTGTCTTTTGCGCCGCTGCTGCGACGCCTGGCCGTGATGCTGTCGAAAGGCCTCCCGGGGGACCGGAGCCCTTGAGGCGTGTTCAAAACGCAATAACTCTTTGCCCCGTCGAAACAAACCGTGCTAAACTTCCTGGCTTGCTGGGTTAATGGCATCTGGTCGCGGTATGCGCCGCCGGTCTTGTGCTGCCCCCGGTCCGGTTCGATTGGCAACTCGATTGAAACCCGGACCCGCTGAAACCCACGGTTCAGTCCGTGCTTTCAATGAGCAAGCCCCTTGTGCAAGACCCGCTCTTTACGTCATTCGTTTCAGGCGGATTTTGCGCACATCGCCTGAAAATGCCCCCGCCGCGTCCCGCGCGGCCAAGCAAGCCCGGGCACTTTGGATATCGACGTAAAACGTACGCAAGTACAAAGGATGCGTAAAGGTCATGCCTACCATTGCTCAACTGCTGCGCAAACCGCGCCAAGTCAGTCGCGAGAGCAGCAAGAGCCCGGCGCTGGATAACTGCCCCCAGCGTCGCGGCGTCTGCACCCGTGTTTACACCACCACCCCGAAGAAGCCGAACTCCGCTCTGCGTAAGGTCGCCAAGGTGCGCCTGACCAACGGCTACGAGGTCATCTCCTACATCGGCGGCGAAGGCCACAACCTCCAGGAACACTCGGTGGTTCTGGTGCGCGGCGGCCGTGTGAAGGACTTGCCGGGTGTGCGCTACCACATCGTCCGCGGTTCGCTGGACCTGCAAGGCGTCAAGGATCGCAAGCAGTCCCGTTCCAAGTACGGTGCCAAGCGCCCCAAGAAGTAATTCCCGCAGTACCCCGATCGCTTTAGATCGGTCGTGCAGCCGCAACCATCGGGTTGTGGCACGTAAGTGGCTCTCCGTATGGAAGCCGAGGCCGCCCAGCGGCTCAACTGAATCGTCACAAGGAAATCGAAATGCCTCGTCGTCGCGAAGTACCGAAACGTGAAATCCTCCCCGATCCCAAATTTGGCAGTGTCGAGCTGGCCAAGTTCATGAACGTCGTCATGCTGTCCGGCAAGAAAGCCGTGGCGGAACGCATCGTGTACGGCGCCTTGGACCAGATCCAGGCCAAAACGGGTAAGGAACCCATCGAGATCTTCAACACCGCCATCAACAACATCAAACCGGTGGTCGAAGTCAAATCCCGCCGCGTCGGTGGCGCCAACTACCAGGTGCCGGTCGAAGTGCGCCCCGTGCGCCGCCTGGCCCTGGCCATGCGCTGGCTGCGAGAAGCCGCCAAGAAGCGCGGTGAAAAGTCGATGGACCTGCGTCTCGCCGGTGAACTGATGGATGCCGCCGAAGGCCGCGGCGGCGCCATGAAGAAGCGCGAAGACACTCACAAGATGGCCGAGGCCAACAAAGCCTTCAGCCACTTCCGCTGGTAATCCAGCCGGTCAATCACCAGGAAACACATCATGGCCCGCAAAACCCCCATCGAGCGCTATCGCAATATCGGTATCTCTGCGCACATCGACGCAGGGAAGACCACCACCACCGAGCGCATCCTGTTCTACACCGGCGTCAACCACAAGATTGGCGAAACCCATGAAGGCTCCGCCACCATGGACTGGATGGAGCAGGAACAGGAACGCGGCATCACCATCACGTCGGCGGCCACCACGGCCTTCTGGCGCGGGATGGAGCACCAGTACGAAGAGCACCGCGTCAACATCATTGACACCCCGGGCCACGTCGACTTCACCATCGAAGTCGAACGCTCGATGCGCGTGCTCGACGGCGCCTGCATGGTGTATTGCGCCGTGGGTGGCGTGCAGCCGCAGTCGGAAACCGTGTGGCGTCAGGCCAACAAGTACGGCGTGCCCCGCCTGGCCTTCGTCAACAAGATGGACCGCACCGGCGCGAACTTCTTCAAGGTCTACGACCAGCTGCGTCTGCGCCTGAAGGCCAACCCCGTGCCCATCGTCATCCCGATCGGCGCCGAAGACAACTTCAAGGGCGTCATCGACCTGACCAAGATGCGCGGCATCATCTGGGACGAAGCCTCCCAGGGCACGAAGTTCGACTACATCGACATTCCTGCCGAGATGGCCGACGAGGCCGCCAAGTGGCATGAAAACCTGATGGAAGCCGCTGCCGAGGCCAACGAGGAACTGATGAACAAGTACCTCGAGACCGGCTCGCTGACCGAGCAGGAAATCGACAAGGGCATCCGTCTGCGCACCATCGCGGGCGAAATCCAGCCCATGCTGTGCGGCACCGCCTTCAAGAACAAGGGCGTGCAGCGCATGCTCGACGCCGTCATCGACTATCTGCCCTCCCCGGTGGACATCCCCCCGGTTCATGGCACCGACGACGAAGGCAACGAAGTCGTTCGCAAGGCCGATGACAAGGAAAAGCTGTCCGCTCTGGCGTTCAAGCTGATGACCGACCCGTTCGTGGGCCAGTTGACCTTCATCCGCGTGTATTCGGGCGTGCTGTCCTCGGGCGACACCGTCTACAACCCGATCAAGGGCAAGAAGGAACGCATCGGCCGCATCCTGCAGATGCACGCCAACAACCGCGCCGAAATCAAGGAAGTGGTTGCGGGCGACATCGCCGCCGTCGTGGGCCTGAAGGAAGTCACCACGGGTGAAACCCTGTGCGACGTGGGCGATCACGTGCTGCTGGAAAAGATGGAATTCCCCGAGCCCGTGATCTCGCAGGCCGTGGAACCCAAGTCCAAGGCCGACCAGGAAAAGATGGGCATCGCCCTGCAACGCCTGGCCGCCGAGGATCCGTCCTTCCGCGTGCGCAGCGACGAAGAATCCGGCCAGACCATCATCTCCGGCATGGGCGAACTGCACCTCGAAGTGCTGGTCGACCGGATGCGTCGTGAATTCGGCGTCGAAGCCAACGTCGGCAAGCCCCAGGTGGCCTACCGCGAAACCATCCGCAAGACCTGCGAAGAAATCGAAGGCAAGTTCGTCAAGCAGTCCGGCGGTCGCGGCCAGTACGGCCACGTCGTGCTCAAGCTCGAACCCCTGGAAGCGGGCGGCGGCTACGAGTTCGTCGACGCCATCAAGGGCGGCGTGGTGCCGCGCGAGTTCATCCCGGCGGTGGACAAGGGCATCCAGGAAACCCTGCCTGCGGGCGTGGTGGCCGGCTACCCGGTCGTGGACGTCAAGGTCACGCTGTTCTTCGGTTCGTACCACGATGTGGACTCGAACGAAAACGCGTTCCGCATGGCTGCCTCGATGGCGTTCAAGGACGGCATGCGCAAGGCCAACCCGGTCCTGCTCGAGCCGATGATGCACGTCGAAGTCGAAACGCCGGAAGACTACGCCGGTACGGTGATGGGCGACTTGTCGTCCCGCCGCGGCATGGTCCAGGGCATGGACGACATCCCGGGCGGCGGCAAGATCATCAAGGCCGAAGTTCCCCTGGCCGAGATGTTCGGTTATTCGACCAGCCTGCGTTCGCAGACTCAAGGTCGCGCCACCTACACGATGGAATTCAAGCAGTACGCCGAGGCGCCGCGTAACGTCGCCGACGAAGTCATCGCCGCTCGCGGCAAGTAATACATAGCCCGGCCGGCAGGCCGGGCATCCACTTTTCATTTCCTAGGAAATACGGGATATATCATGGCAAAAGGTAAGTTTGAACGGACCAAACCGCACGTGAACGTGGGTACGATCGGCCACGTTGACCACGGCAAGACGACGCTGACCGCGGCGATCACCACGGTGCTGGCCAAGGCGCTGGGCGGCGAAGCCAAGGGCTACGACCAGATCGACAACGCGCCCGAAGAAAAGGCGCGCGGCATCACGATCAGCACCTCGCACGTGGAATACGAGACGGCCAACCGTCACTACGCGCACGTGGACTGCCCGGGTCACGCCGACTACGTCAAGAACATGATCACGGGTGCTGCGCAGATGGACGGCGCGATCCTGGTGTGCTCGGCCGCTGACGGCCCGATGCCCCAGACGCGTGAGCACATCCTGCTGGCCCGCCAGGTGGGCGTGCCCTACATCGTCGTGTTCCTGAACAAGTGCGACATGGTCGACGACGAAGAGCTGCTGGAACTGGTCGAGATGGAAGTGCGTGAACTTCTGTCCAAGTACGACTTCCCGGGCGACGACACGCCGATCGTGAAGGGTTCGGCCAAGCTGGCGCTG
>NZ_JBHSDY010000008.1:0-48421 GCF_042651965.1 Castellaniella hirudinis | reverse complement strand
TGCTCATGACAACTCCTCATCGCCTCATTATGAGGCACGTGGGTGTCTAGAGGTTCCGGGGCGATTCAGTCCCCGTGTTGCTCTGGCACAAAAGCACGCAAACAGAATCAAGCTCCAACGAAACATCTCGAACAGGCCCAGCCTCCATGCCGGAGATACCTGCCGCTACGGCAACGATACCCCTTCCATAGGCGGCATGCATGAACAGACAGCTTCTCTCCGATGCAGAACAGGCATTATTCAGCAGCTTACGCGAACTGCAGGATCATGCAGCCGCCGTCTGGCAGGATCGAGAAAAGGAAGGTCTCATTGCGCTCGTGAGGTCTCTGGACTCTCTTACCACGGCATCCTACTGGGGCCAGTATTCTTTAAGCGATGGTGCTACTTCTCAACGAAGGTTGAATCACGCCATGCTGTGCATGGGTGCCCCTTACGCTCTCCGACCCTTGCTCGCCGCAGTCAGGGATCAAGGCGACGGAGTTCCTTTCGCACCCAATCACCAGAAGGTGGCCAAGTTCTCTTATGCCTACCTGATGTCTTGCGGACAGTTGGCGTTCCTGTGCCGACTTGCCATGCTCGAACGCTACGGACTCGCACATACAAAGCGCCTCGGCCCTGATCATATCCGAATCGAGACGGAAGGTAGCGCCCCAGAGCAGGCCCTTTTGTCTTCCCTAGACAGGACAAACAAAAGTCCCGTTGTTTCTCCACAGTTCTCATCGGAGCAATGGAAGCATATCCATGCGAGGATGAGCAGGTACGTCGACGTACATAACGACTGGTTCATCCGGTACGAGAACGACTGGGAGATCGTAATGGCCTATCGAGAGAAGGCCAAATCACTGGGGCAAAATTTTCTTGAAGCCGAGGCACTTCCAGATGACACAAGGATCGGCGACCGCAGTTTCGGCGATTGGAAGACTGCCTGCGAGCAGGCATTAGGAAGAGTCCTTGCTCACATGGATTTTGCGGTCTTGCTCAAAATAAAGAGGCCATCCATCGCTTTGCATGACGTTCTCACAATCTTTGCACGCAGAGAAGACGTGGAAGCAGTATGGGAAGAAGCTGGGCTTGCAAAGGGTCGTATCCTGCCAACGATGCAGGCGTTGACGCTCGCAATCGACGGTTTAGATGACTGGGAACGCGCCTACGAAATGCCGGCATCGTTCTATATCGATTTCGGAAAGAACTTCGTCTTGCTGCCCTGCTTTGGTGCATTAGCTAACCCATACTTTGCGCTCTTTCGGCACCTCCGGAGCACCTACAGAAGAGATTGGGATAGTGGCGTCGATCGTCGGGAGGCCATCTTCCGCGCAGATCTGGCCAGAGCGTTTCCTGCGCCTCGATTCATGGTCCCATTGCGCGGCCAGCGGTTATATCGACCAGACGGTTCCATATTGACTGACATAGACGCAGTCATCATTGACATGGAGACCGGTTCGGTCGTGCTGACACAGCTAAAATGGCACGATGTTTTCGGATTTTCATTGGCGGAGCGGGATAGTCGAAGGCGAAATATCGGCAAGGCTAACGAATGGGTCGAACGGATCTGGTCCTGGGTTGATGGGCGATCCTCTGCAGAGATACTGCGTGAACTACGAATCAATGCCCCGGGGTCTGCTCGTCCCCCTTTTCTATATGTGATCGCTAGGTACGCAGCTCGATTCGCTGGCGACCATGATCAGGATCGGCGCGCGTCTTGGCTTAGTTGGCAGGAGATCCTGCATGCTGTGGACAGCGACACCATGGACGTCGATCCGCTTGCACAGATACCGGAGGCAATTCATAGCCGCCAAACGCGATTTGAATCACCTGCAACAACTGAAATGAATTTCCAATTCCGCAGCTTGCGGGTCACACTACAGATCAAAGTATCGTCGGATCAGTGCTAAAGGTAATCCCCCCATTTTTAGCGATTGCCAGAAGTAGGAAGGCTGCGCGGCCATGGCCAACCACTGTTTTGGGGTGATGCCGCCCAAGGCCATATTCGGGTGTCCGTAATTATAGGACCACATCCATTCTGTCGCGGCGCGCTGGACTTGGTCCAGATCCTCCCAGTTGTATTGGGATAGCCACTCGTAGCGCACAGTTCGATTGAACCGCTCAACGTAGGCGTTCTGTTGCGGCTTGCTTGGCTGGATGTATTCCAGTTTGATGCACCAGCGACGCGCCCATTCCGTGATCGCTGAGCTTAGGTACTCTGGACCATTATCGCACCGAATCGCCAAGGGCTTGCCACACTAGGCAATGATCTGTTTTAACGCTCGGATGACTCGCTCCGAGGGCAAGGAGAAGTCGATCTCGATGCCCAGTGCATCTCGGTTGAAATCATCGATCACATTGAACAACTGGATGCTACGGCCATCGGTCAACTGGTCATGCATGAAGTCTCGACCAGACATGATTCGTGGCAGTGGGCACCGTCAGCGGCTCAGGCGCTTGGCACACCAGGCGTTTGCGCGGCTTGATTCGCAGGTTTAACGCCAACTCCCGATAGATGCGGTAAATCCTTTTATGGTTCCAACCGAAATCTTCACGTTGCGCAGATACAGGTAGCACAGCCCAAGTCCCCAGTTCCGGTGGTTGTCCGTCAGGCGCAGTAGTTAGTCGGCGATCTCGTCATTCTCGGCCTTGTGCTTGCCCTCATAGCGGTAACATGTCTGGCTGATGCCAAACGTCTCGCAGGCCAGCCGGATCGATATTCCGTGCTCCTGTACTGCGTGGTGAAGCCATCTCGCGACGGCGAGATGGCTTCACCACTTTTTTTTCGAGGGCCTCCGCGCGCAGTTCCACCTTGAGCTTCTCCTCGACGTACATCTTGCGTAATCGGGCGCTCTCCGCCTCCAACTCCTTCATCCGCGACATCATCGGCACGTCCATGCCGCCGCACTTGGCACGCCACTTGTCGAACGTCGCGGAGCTGATGCCCAGTTCACGGTACATCTCAGGCACCGTGACGCCGGCCTCCACCCGTTTGATCGCAACCATGATCTGGCTGTCTATGAATCGTGACTTCTTCATGCTGTAAAACTCCTCAATGAGAAAATTCTACTTCTGACCACACCGCTTTAATGGGAGGATTACCATACCACCGACGCCATAGCGGCCAAAGGTGATGGTCTTCTGCCATCCGTTGATTGAGTAGTTATAACGGCACGAGATGGAGCCGGCTGGAGTCATGGCCACATAGAGACCTTCCCGGTCATTCAGCTTGTAGGGCTTGTCCCTGGGCTTGAGATTGCGCAGCTTGGCATCCGCTTACATCATGGCACCGAGCCGATAGTACCAGCCTTAGTGCCATGCTCAAACGGTGCTTGACGCTTCTTCCTATTGCCAGGCCATGCCAGACACAAATACAAAAAAGCCCGCAATTACGCGGACTTAGCGGCTTTTCATGCCATCAAGTGCCTGGCCATGCCAGACGCGGGATCACTCCCACTCGATCGTCGCCGGCGGCTTGCTCGACACGTCGTACGTGACCCGATTGATCCCGCGGACTTCGTTGATGATCCGCGACGACACCTTCTTCAGCAGCGAATAAGGCAGTTCCGCCCAGTCCGCCGTCATGAAATCGGTGGTCTGCACGGCGCGCAGGGCCACGACGTAGTCGTAGGTACGGCCGTCGCCCATCACGCCCACGGATTTCACCGGCAGGAACACGGTGAAGGCCTGGGACGTCAGTTCATACCAGGACTTGCCGGTTTCCGGATCGATGGTGTTGCGCAGTTCGGTGATGAAAATGTCGTCGGCGCGGCGCAGCAGGTCGGCGTATTCGCGCTTGACCTCGCCCAGGATGCGCACCCCCAGGCCGGGGCCGGGGAACGGGTGGCGGAACACCATTTCGGGCGGCAGGCCCAGGGCCAGGCCCAGGTGGCGGACTTCGTCCTTGAACAGGTCGCGCAGGGGTTCCAGCAGCTTCAGGTTCAGGGTCTCGGGCAGGCCGCCGACGTTGTGGTGCGATTTGATGGCGACGGCCTTGCCGGTCTTGGACGCGGCCGACTCGATCACATCGGGGTAGATGGTGCCCTGGGCCAGCCAGCGGGCGGATTTCAGCTTGCCGGCTTCGACCTGGAAGACCTCGACGAATTCCCGGCCGATGATCTTGCGCTTGGCCTCGGGGTCTGCGACGCCGGCCAGTTTGCCCAGGAACTGCTCGCCGGCGTCGATGTGGATGACGCGAACGCCCAGATTGCGGGACATGACGTCCATGACCTGCCGGGCTTCGTTCAGGCGCAGCAGGCCGTGGTCGACGAAGACGCAGGTCAGCTGATCGCCGATGGCCTTGTGGATCAAGGCGGCGGCGACAGAGGAATCCACGCCGCCGGACAGGCCCAGGATGACTTCGTCGGAACCGACCTGCTCGCGGATGCGGGCGACGGCCTCGGCCACGTAGTCGGGCATGTTCCAGTCGCGCTCGCAGCCGCAGATCTCGGTGACGAAGCGCGCCAGCATGGCCTGCCCCTGGAGGGTATGGGTGACTTCGGGATGGAACTGGACGGCGTAGAAACCGCGTTCCTCGTCGGCCATGCCGGCGATCTCGCACGACGGCGTGGAGGCCATGCGCTTGAAGCCCGGCGGCAGCGCCGTGACGCGATCGCCATGGCTCATCCAGACCTTGAGCATGCCGTGGCCTTCGGGGGTCTCGAAATCCTGCAGGCCGGTCAGCAGGCGGGTATGGCCGTGGGCGCGGACTTCGGCGTAGCCGAATTCGCGATGGTCGGAGAATTCGACCTGGCCGCCCAGTTGCACGGCCATGGACTGCATGCCGTAGCAGATACCCAGCACCGGCACACCGGCCTGGAAGACCGCAACGGGGACTTTCAGGGACTCATCGGCATACGCCGAGGCATGGCTGCCTGACAAGATGATGCCCTTCAGGCCCTGCCCTTGCTGTTCGCGGATGAAGTCGTCGCTGACATCGCCCGGGTGAATTTCGCAATACACGCCGGTGTCGCGGACGCGGCGGGCGATAAGCTGGGTAACCTGTGAACCGTAGTCCAGGATAAGGATGCGCTGGTGGTGCATGATGGGCGATTCGAGAGGGCTGTTCAAGGCGTTACTGTAACCCAGGGACGCCCCGGATGTCGCGGCGCAACGGGCCATCGATGAGATTAAAGTAGAGGGCTCAAGGAGATCACCGCCCATGGCATCCCACGCTTCCCGCATTCCCCTCCCCCTGGCCGGATTGCTGGCTCTGGCCGTCGCCATGGGCATCGGCCGTTTCGCCTTTACGCCCGTGCTGCCGATGATGCAGGCCGATCTGGGGCTGAGCCTGTCCCAGGGCAGTTGGCTGGCCAGCGCCAACTATCTGGGTTATCTGCTGGGCGCGCTGCTGGTCACGCACCTGCCCTGGCCGCCCGCAACGCTGCTGCGGCTCGGTCTGTGGACGGTGATGCTGACAACGGCGGCGATGGGGCTGGACAGCCACTGGCTGGGCTGGATGTCGTGGCGACTGCTGGCCGGAATGGCCAGCGCCTGGGTGCTGATCGGCACCTCCGCGCTCTGCATCGCACGCCTGAACGCCACCGGGCAGACGGAACGCAGCGGCGTGGTGTTCGGGGGCGTGGGCTGCGGCATTGCCTTTGCCGGGCTGGCCTGCATGGGCCTCACGCTCGCAGGGACGACGGCTTCGCACGCCTGGCTCTGGCTGGCCGCCGCGGCCCTGGGCGGGCTGCTGGGCGCGTCGATGCTGTGGCGGACGGCGGACGTTGCCGCGCCTGCCGCAACGCCCGCGCCTGCCGCATCAACCACGCCGCCGCTGAAAGCGGCCGCCGCATCCGGATCAAGCCACGCCGCAGTCCGCACGGCCCCTCCCCTGCACTGGGGCCTGATCCTCTGCTACGGGGTCTACGGTTTTGGCTACATCCTGCCGGCCACCTTCCTGCCGGCCCAAGCGCGGCTGCTGGTGCCGGACCCCTGGCTGTTCAGCCTGGCCTGGCCGGTCTTCGGCCTGGCGGCTGCGGTCTCCACGGTGATTTCCAGCCGCCTGTCGCGCCGCTATACCCGGCCGCAGATCTGGGCCGGCGCCCAGGTGGTGATGGCGGTGGGCGTGCTGGCGCCCGTCTTGTGGCATGCCCTGCCGGCGATCCTGCTGGCCGCTTGCTGCGTGGGCAGCACCTTCATGGTGATCACCATGGTCGGCCTGCAAGAGGCCCAGGCCGTCGTCGGCCAGGCCGGCGCCAAGCGCCAGATGGCGGCGATGACGGCCTCATTCGCCCTGGGGCAATTGATCGGCCCGATCTTCTTCAGCCTGACGCACGCCTGGTTTGGCGCGTCGCTGGAATTCGCCCTGGTGCTGGGCACGCTGGGCCTGCTGGCGGGCGTGCTCCCGATCCTGCGGCTGGGGCGGCCGGCCGCTGCTGTCCAGCCCGGAGGGCGGCAATAAGCCCCCTCTTCGCCTTCAGCCCGCCAGCCGCTGATACACCAGGGTGGCGAAGATCGCTGCGCCCTGCGGCAGCAGCGCGTCGTCGAAGTCGAATTCGGGGTGATGGCAGGTCAGGCCGTCGTGGCCCAGGAAAAAATAGGCGCCCGGGCAATGATCCAGCAGATAGGCGAAGTCCTCGGACGCCATGAGCGGCGTGACGGGGTCCACGATCCGATCCGCGCCCAGCACGGCCGCCGCCGCGCGCTTGACGTGCTCGACCGGCCCGGCCTGATTGAGGGTGGGCGGCGAACTGAGCAGATGGCGGAACTCGAAGGCGCAGCCGTAGCCGCTGGCCATGCCATCGCACAGCGCGCGCAAGCGTTCCAGCACCCGGGCCTGCGCCTCGCGCGACAGGGTGCGCACGGTGCCGCGCAATACGGCGTGGTCGGCGATGACGTTGATGGCGCTGCCGGCCTGGAACTGGCAGACGCTGAGCACGGCCGTATCAAAAGGGCTGACATTGCGGCTGACGACGGACTGCAGGGACTGTACCAGCGCCGCGCCGGCGACGATGGGGTCGTTGGCCTGATGCGGCATGGCGGCGTGGCCGCCGACCCCGCGGATGTGGATCTCGAACAGATCGCAGGCCGACAGGATGGCGCCGGTGCGCACGCCGACCTGCCCCGGGCCGATGCAGTTGTTGTTGTGCAGTCCGTAGACTTCGTCGCAGGGAAAATCGCGGAACAGGCCCGCATCCACCAGGGCCTGGGCGCCCGTCAGGGGTTCCTCGGCCGGCTGGAAGATCAAGACGACGCGGCCGGCAAAATCGGGATGCTCCGCCAGATGGCGGGCGGCGCCCAACAGAATGGCGGTATGACCGTCGTGACCGCAGGCATGCGCCACGCCGTCGTGGATGGACCGGTGATCGTGCGCGCCCGTGTCCGGCATGGGCAGCGCGTCCATGTCGGCGCGCAGCCCCAGGGTCGGCCCCGCGCCCAGGCGGCCGTCCAGCACGCCGATGACGCCGGTGGTGCCGCCGTAGCCTTCGTGCACGACGATGCCCCAGGACCGCAGCAGTTCGGCGACGCGCGCCGCCGTGCGGTGTTCCTGGTGGCCCAGTTCGGGATGGCGGTGAAAGTCCCGGCGCCAGGCCTGCATGGCCCGGGCCAGTTCTTCACTGATGCGCGCACCCGCCGAAACAGCGGATGCAGCCAGGCCTTCAGCGGCCGGATCTCGAGCCGCCACCGGATCAGTCCGCCCGGTAGTTGGGGGCTTCTTTGGTGATCTGCACGTCGTGGACGTGCGATTCACGCACCCCGGCAGCGGTGATCTCGACGAACTCGGACTGGGCATGCAGGTCCGCGATCGTGGCGCAGCCGCAATAGCCCATGGAGGCCCGGATGCCGCCCACCAACTGGTAGATGATGGCGATGACGCTGCCCTTGTAGGGGACGCGCGCCTCGATGCCCTCGGGCACCAGTTTGTCGACGTTGTTGTTGGGGTCCTGGAAGTAGCGGTCGGCGGAGCCGTCCGCCATGGCGCCCAGGCTGCCCATGCCGCGATAGGACTTGTACGAACGCCCCTGGAACAGCACGACTTCGCCCGGGGCTTCTTCGGTGCCCGCGAACATGCCGCCCATCATGCAGGTGGACGCGCCTGCGGCCAGGGCCTTGGAGACGTCGCCGGAATAGCGGATGCCGCCGTCGGCGATCAGGGGCACGCCGGTGCCCTCCAGGGCCTGGGCCACGTCGGCAATCGCGGTGATCTGCGGCACGCCCACGCCGGCCACGATGCGGGTGGTGCAGATGGAGCCCGGGCCGATGCCGACCTTGACCGCGTCGGCGCCGGCTTCGACCAGCGCGCGCGCGGCCGCCGCGGTGGCGATGTTGCCGCCGATGACCTGGATGTTGGGATAGTGCTTTTTCACCCAACGCACGCGTTCGATCACGCCGGCCGAGTGGCCGTGGGCGGTGTCGACCACGATCACGTCCACGCCGGCCGCGGCGAGTTTTTCGACGCGCTCGTCCGTGCCCTCGCCCACGCCGACGGCGGCGCCGACGCGCAACTGGCCTTGGCTGTCCTTGCTGGCCAGGGGATGCTCGGTGTTCTTGACGATGTCCTTGACCGTGGCCAGGCCGCGCAACTGGAACTTGTCATTGACGATCAGCACGCGCTCCAGGCGGTGGCGATGCATCAGGGCCTGCGCCTCTTCCAGGGTGGCGCCCTCGGTCAGGGTGACCAGACGTTCCTGCGGCGTCATGATTTCGCGCAGGGACACGTCCAGGCGGTCTTCGAAACGCAGGTCGCGGTTGGTGACGATCCCCACCAGCTTGCCGCCCTCGACCACCGGCAGGCCGGAAAAGCCGTGCTGGCGCTGCAGTTCGATGGCATCGCGCACCTTCATCGTGGGGGTCACGGTGACCGGATCAATGACGATGCCGAATTCGTGGCGCTTGACGCGCGAGACTTCGCGGGCCTGCTCGTCGGCGCTGAGATTCTTATGGATGATCCCGATGCCGCCTTCCTGGGCCATGGCAATGGCCAGACGCGCTTCGGTTACGGTGTCCATGGCGGCGGACACGAGGGGGATATTGAGCTGAATGCCCCGGGTCAACTGCGTAGTCAGGCGCGTATCGCGCGGCAGAACCTGGGAATAGGCCGGGACCAGAAGGACATCGTCAAAGGTCAGGGCTTTCTTGATCAGACGCATGGATGAACTCCGCACAAAGATCGATTGTACCGTTTTAACAAAGGGTTTTCCCGCGCCTGCCGGATGCGACGACGCGGACGCGGTCCGATGGACACCGCGCCCGCGCCTGAAAAGCCGTCCAGCAGGCCGTCAGCCCAGATAAGTCCGCGCGTTACGGAACATGCGCATCCACGGCGTGTAGCCGCCGTGCGCCGCATCATCCCCGCCCTGGTCGGCCGCGCCCCAGCGTTCGGGACGCCAGGACATCATGACGTTGCGCGTGACGCGTTCCGGGTGCGGCATCATGACGGTGTAGCGGCCGTCGGCCGTGGTCACCGCCGTCAAACCGGCCGGGCTGCCGTTGGGGTTGGCCGGATAGGATTCCGTGCGCGCGCCCCGGTGGTCGACGAAGGCCATGGCTTCGGCCACCCGGGCGGCGTCGCCCTGGCGGCTGAAATCCGCGAAACCTTCGCCGTGCGCCACGGCGATGGGCGCGCGCGCGCCGGCCATGCCGGCAAAGAAGAGGGACGGTGAATCCAGGACCTCGACCAGCGACAGGCGCGCCTCGTACTTTTCAGACACGTTGCGCGTGAAACGCGGCCAGGCGTCCGCGCCCGGGATGAAGTCGGCCAGCGCCGCCATCATCTGGCAGCCGTTGCACACCCCCAGCGCAAAGCTGTCCGGACGGGCAAAGAAAGCGCCGAACTGATCGGCCAGCGCCGCGTTGAAGCGGATGGTGCGCGCCCAGCCCTCGCCCGCGCCCAGCACGTCGCCGTAGCTGAAGCCGCCCACGGCCACCAGGCCGCTCATGCCGTCCAGGCGGATGCGGCCGGACAGCAGATCGGTCATGTGCACGTCCACGGCCTCGAAGCCGGCAGTGTCGAAGGCCCAGGCCATCTCGACCTGGCTGTTGCAGCCCTGCTCGCGCAGAATGGCCATGCGGGGACGCGCGCCGGTCGCGATGAAGGGCGCCGCCACGTCGGCCTGGGGATCGAAGTCCACGCGCGCCGACAGGCCCGGGTCTTCCGTGTCCAGCCAGGTGTCGTATTCGGCCTGGGCGCAGTCGGGATGGTCGCGGCGCGCCATGATGCGCCGCGTGGTTTCGCTCCAGGCCCGGCCCAGTTCGGCCAGGGGACGCTGGTAGATGACGGACCCGTCGCGGAAGACCTGCAGTTCCCGGCGCGTATTGGGCATGCCCACCACGTGGGTGCAGTTCGACAGACCCGCCTGGCGCAAGTGGCGCAGCACGTCGTCGCGATGCGCGCGCGGCACCTGCAGCAGCCAGCCGGCCTCTTCATTGAACAAGGCCGCCAGATTGCGCTCGTGGTGCTGGACGGACACCTGATCGGCGCGGATCTTGTAGTCGCCCGCGTCGGCCGTGTGCGGGTCGATGGTCAGCATGTCCAGGTTCAGGGACACGCCCAGACGCCCGGCGAAGGCCATTTCGGCCGCCGCCGCCAGCAGGCCGCCGTCAGAGCGGTCATGGCACGCCAGGACCCAGCCCTGGGCCGCCAGTTCGCGCAACGCCAGAAAGGCCGTCCGCAACAGGGCTGCGTCGTGCATGTCCGGTGTTTCCGCGCCGATGGTGCCGTAGGCGTGGGCCAGCACCGAGCCGCCCAGGCGCTGGCGGCCTTCGCCCAGATCGATCAGCAGCAGCACCGAGCCGTCGGCCTCGTCGCGCAGTTGCGGCGTCAGGGTGGCGCGCACGTCGGCCACCGGCGCAAAGGCCGTGACCACCAGCGACACCGGCGATACGACCTGGTGGGCGCCCGCATCATCCTGCCAGGCGGTCCGCATGGACAGGGAGTCCTTGCCCACCGGAATCGACAGGCCCAGGCTCTGGCACCAGTCGCTGACGGCGGACACCGTGTCGTACAGGGCGGCGTCCTGGCCGGGCGCGCCGCAAGCGGCCATCCAGTTGGCGGACAGCTTGACGTCTTCCAGACGGGCGACACCGGCCGCGGCCAGGTTCGTCAGGGCCTCGGCCACGGCCATGCGGCCCGAAGCCGCCGGGTTCAGGACCGCGATCGGGCTGCGTTCGCCCAATGCCATGGCCTCGCCCGCCACGCCTTCGTAGTCGCGCAGGGTGACGGCGCAGTCGGCCACCGGCACCTGCCAGGGGCCGACCATCTGGTCGCGGGCCGTGAGACCGCCCACGGTCCGGTCGCCGATGGTGATCAAAAAGGATTTGCTCGCCACGGTGGGATGGCGCAGGACGCGCTCGATCGCATCGGGCAGTTCGATGTCGCCCAGGCCCAGGGCCTCGCCCGCCACGGCCAGACGATCCGCGCTGCGCTGCATGCGCGGCGGCTTGCCCAGGATGACGTCCACCGGCACGTCCACGGGCCGCAGCCCGGTCGGATCCACCTCGCCCGCCGGACGGTCCAGGCCGGGCAGGCCTTCGTCCAGGGTGACGCGCAGGCGGCGTTCCTCGGTGGCGATACCGACCACCGCGTAGGGACAGCGTTCACGATCGGCGATGCGCGCGAAACGGTCCAGGTCGTCGGGCCGGATGGCCAGGACGTAGCGTTCCTGGGATTCGTTGCTCCAGATTTCGGCGGGCGACAGGCCGGATTCCTCCAGCGGCACGCGGCGCAATTCGAATTCCGCGCCGCGCCCGGCGTCGTTGACCAGTTCAGGGAAAGCATTGGACAGACCGCCCGCGCCGACGTCATGGATCGCCAGGACGGGATTGGATTCGCCCTGCTGCCAGCAGCGGTCGATGACCTCCTGGGCGCGACGCTGCATTTCAGGATTGCCGCGCTGCACCGAGTCAAAGTCGAGTTCGGCCTGGTTGGTGCCCGCCCCCATGCTGGAGGCCGCACCGCCGCCCATGCCGATGCGCATGCCCGGTCCGCCCAACTGCACCAGCAGCGCACCCGGGGGCAGCGGATCCTTGTGCGTCAGGCGTGCGTCGATCAGGCCCAGGCCGCCGGCCAGCATGATGGGCTTGTGATAGCCCCAGCGCGTGCCGCCGGCCTCTTGTTCAAAGCTGCGGAAATAGCCCAACAGATTCGGCCGGCCGAATTCGTTGTTGAAAGCAGCCCCGCCGATGGGGCCTTCGATCATGATGTCCAGCGGCGTGGCGATCCGGTCGGGCGCGCCGCCCGCGTCTTCCCAGGGCTCGACGGCGTCGTCCACGCGCAAGTTCGAGACGGTGAAGCCGGTCAGGCCCGCCTTGGGCTTGGAGCCGCGACCGGTCGCGCCCTCGTCGCGGATCTCGCCGCCCGCGCCGGTCGCCGCGCCCGGAAAGGGAGCGATGGCCGTGGGGTGGTTGTGGGTCTCGACCTTCATCAGCGTGTGGGCCACGACGTCGTGACGCCGGTAAACCGTGTCGCCGGCGCCGCCCGCATGGAAGATCCGCGCCGGGCCGCCGGCCATGACGGCGGCGTTGTCCGAATAGGCCACGATGGTGCCTTCGGGCTGGGCGGCATGGGTGGCGCGGATCATGTCGAACAGGGTCTGCGCCTGGGGCTGGCCGTCCACCGTCCAGTGGGCGTTGAAGATCTTGTGGCGGCAGTGTTCGCTATTGGCCTGGGCGAACATCATCAGCTCGACGTCGCTGGGGTCGCGCCCCAGGTCGCGGTAGGCGCGCAGCAGGTAGTCGATCTCGTCATCCGACAGCGCCAGGCCCAGGCGCGCATTGCAGGCTTCCAGGGCGGCGCGGCCTTCGGCCAGCACCGGCACGGCCTGGACGGGCTGCCCGTCCAGCGAGGCAAACAGCGCCTGACCGTCGAAATCGTCGGCCGCCACGGTTTCGGTCATGCGGTCGTGCACGCAGTCGGCCACGGCGGCCAGTTGGTCCGCGTCCAGCGCGCGCGTGCCCAGCAGGCGGCGTTCCGGCACGATGGTGTAACGCACCCCGCGCTCGATGCGGCGCACCTGCGGCAGGCCGCAATGGCGGGCGATGTCGGTCGCCTTGCTGGCCCAGGGGGAAATCGTCCCCAGGCGCGGAATCACCAGGAAGCGCGCCGCGTGCCGATCGGCGGACGAAGATTCGACCTTGCGGCCGTCATCCAGCAGCGCCTGCAAACGCGCCTGATCTGATTCGCCCAGCGTGCCGTCGATGCCGACGAAGTGGCAGGCTTGCGCGTAGACATCGGCCACCGGCAGGTTCCGGGCGGCCAGGGCGCGCAACAGGCGCTCCCGGCGAAAGTCGGACAGAGCGGATGAACCGGGGATGATCAGTACGGTAGTCACGGCGGGACGGCTCGAGGACATGGAAAACCGTCTATTTTAGCCGTCTTCCACCGTTCAGGGGTCCGGGTAGACCACGTCCAGAATGTCCAGCTCTTCAATCCCCGAAGGCGTGCGCAAGGTCACGGTGTCGCCCTCGTGCGCCTTGATCAGGGCGCGGGCCACGGGCGACACCCAACTGATCTTGCCGGCCAGGGGTTCGGCCTCGTCCACGCCGACGATGGTAACGGTGAATTCCTCGCCCCGGCTGTCGCAATAATGCACGGTTGCGCCGAAGAACACCTGGTCGCGGCTGGGCTGCTGGGCCGGATCGACGACCTCGGCCGATTCCAGTCGGCGCGTCAGGTAGCGGATGCGGCGGTCGATCTCCCGCAGCCGCTTCTTGCCATACAGATAATCGCCGTTTTCCGAACGGTCGCCGTTGGACGCCGCCCAGGACACGACGGACACGACCTCGGGCCGTTCCACATTCATCAGACGCATCAGTTCGTCGTTCAGCGCCCGATAACCGGTCACCGTCATGTAGTTCTTGGTCCCGGCGGGCAAGGCCTGGGATTCGGGCAGGTCGTCGTCCTCGTCGTTGTCCGACTCTTTGACGAAAGCCTTGTTCATGCAGTACTCCTCGGATCCGACTCAGATCCAATCTTGCCAGACCGGCGTCAAACCGTCCGGCAACGGCGGCACCCGGCCCAATTCTGTATGGGGGATGCCCGGCGCATGGAAATCCGAACCGCGCGAAGCCTGGAAGCCGCAGGCCTGCGCGACACGGGCGTAATGGCGGCACTGGGCGGGCGTATGGCCGCTGGAGACAACCTCCAGGCCGACGCCGCCCTGCGCCTTGAAGGCGTCAAACAGCGCATCGAACTGCTGCGGCGTGTAGCGGTAGCGCCCGGGATGGGCGATCACCGCCTTGCCGCCGGCTGCGCGTATCCACGGCACGACCGATTCCAGCTTGGGCCAGCGCATCGGCACGAAGGCCCGCTTGCCCTCGCCCAGATAGCGGTCGAAGGCCTGCTGCAGGGATTTGCAATGGCCTTGTTCCAGCAGATGGCGGGCGAAATGCACGCGGCCGATCAATTCGGGGTTGTCCACGTGCCGCAAGGCGCCTTCGTAGGCATCGGCGATGCCGCACTCGCGCAGCCGCTCGGCGATGATCCCGGCGCGCTCGAAGCGGCTGCGGCGGATGCCGGCCAGGCCCGCCCGCAGATCGGGCTGATCCGGGTCGATGTTCAAACCCAGCACGTGGATCGTGCGTTCGCAGAAGGTCACGGAAACCTCGACCCCGGGAATGAAGCCCAGGCCCAATTCGCGCGCCGCCGCAGCCGCCTCGGCCAGGCCGGAGGTCTCGTCGTGATCGCTCAGCGCCCACCAGTCCACCCCCTGCGCGCGGGCGCGGGCAGCCACCTGCGCGGGCGGCAAGACCCCGTCAGAGTGAAATGAATGGCTGTGCAGGTCAACGTTCAAAGGCATGGACTCCGGTACGCGGACAACGCACCGGCGGGCAGCCCGCCGGGTTCGTACGGATTCAACCGTTCAACAATCAGGGCGCCAGCAGGAAATCACGCACCGCCGCGATCTGCGCCTCATCCCGCAAGGTCGGCGCATGCCCCACTCCGTCGAACTCGACCAGACGGGTGCGCGTATGACATGCCAGCATCCGCTGTGCGGTGGCCGGCGTCAATAGATCGGACTGCGCGCCGCGCAGGATCAGGGAGGGCACGGGCAAATGGCTCCAGGCCTGCCACAGCAGGGCCTCGGCGGCAGCCGTGGCTTCGGGCGTCTGCAGGGCGAAAGGCTGGGCCAGGCGCAGGTCGTAATGCTTGACCCACTGGCCGTCCTGCTCGTGGAACACGTGCTCGGTCAGCGCATCCCAGCCGGCCGCGTCGTGCGGCCCGAAGCCGGCGGACACGGTCCGCACATAATCCACCGCCTGTTCGTAGCGGTCGAAGCGCAAGTCCTGGCCGACGTATTCGCCGATCCGCGCCAGGCCGTCCATATTCAGCGCGGGGCCGATGTCGTTGAACACCATGCGGCCCAGCGGCAGATCGGGCGCGGCGCCCAGCCCCCACGCCCCCCTGGGAGGACGCAGGGCGGGCGACACCGCCGCCATGCCTGCCAACCCCAAGCCGATCAGCCCGCCCATGGACGTGCCGACCCAGTCCAGCCGTGCCGGCCGCAGCCGGGCGACCAGGGTCGCCAGATCAGCCACGTATTGGGGAATCACGTAGCCCAGCGGATCGATCAGCCAGTCCGAGCGCCCGCGCCCGACGACGTCGGGGCAGACCACGCGGTATTCCTGGCTGAGCGCGCGCGCCAGCGGATCGAAATCCCGCCCGGTACGCGTCAGCCCATGCACGCAGACCAGCACCCGGTCGTTATCCGGATCGCCCCATTCCCAGTACGCCATGCGATGCAGGCCCGACGGGCTGGCGCACGCGACGAAATCCAGGCGAGGCTCGTCGGCCGGGCCGGATTGAGCGGCGGGGGAAGCGGAAGACATGGGAGAACCTCGAGTCGGACAGACCCCTGTATTTAAACATGACGAGGCGCGGCGCGGCCCTCCAGGACCTCGCCGCGCCCGATGGAGCCTCCGGATCAGACGTGCAGCGCCTGCCCGAGCGCCCGCAAGGCGGCTTCCTGGATCGCCTCGCCCTGGGTCGGGTGGGCGTGGATCGTGTGGCCGACATCCTCCAGCCGCGCGCCCATCTCGATGGACTGGCCGAAGGCAGCGGCGAATTCCGACACGCCCCGCCCCACGGCCTGCCAGCCCAGGATCAGGTGATTGTCACGACGCGCCACCACGCGCACGAAGCCATCGGTCGACTCCAGCGTCATCGCCCGGCCGTTGGCCGCCAGCGGAAAGGACGCGTCGATCGCGTCGATGCCCGCCTGGGCCGCCTGCTGCGGCGACAGGCCCGCCGTGACGACTTCCGGGTCGGTGAAGCACACCGCCGGGATCGCCGCCGGCACGAAGCGCCGCGTGTGGCCGGCGATCTGCTCGGCCACGCACTCGCCCTGCGCCATGGCGCGGTGCGCCAGCATGGGCTCGCCCGTCAGGTCGCCGATGGCCCAGACCCCGTTCATCGAGGTGCGGCAGCGGTCGTCCACACGCACCGCCAGGCCGTCCATGTCGAGCATCAGGGAACTGAGTCCGAAACCCCGGCTGCGGGGCTTGCGGCCGACGGCCACCAGCACCTGCTGCGCAGGCAGGACGTCCTCGGTCTTGCCCGACTGGACCCGCAAGCCCTTGCCGTCCTCGCTCAGGCCCAGCACCTGGGTCTGCAAATGCAGACCTATGCCCAGGGACTTCAGCGCGGCGTGCACCGGCTTGACCAGGTCGGCATCGTAGACGGGCAGGATGCGGTCCTGGGCCTCGATCACATCGACCTTCACGCCCAGCTTGCGGTAGACGATGCCCAGTTCCAGGCCGATATAGCCCGCGCCGACGATGGCCAGGGATTTCGGCAGTTTCCTGGGCGACAGCGCCTCGGTCGAGGAAATCACCGGACCGCCGAAAGGCATGAAGGGCAGCGCGACGGGCTCCGACCCCGTGGCGAGCAGCAAGTGTTCGCAGCGAATGCGCTGAGGCGCGCCGGCCTTGCCTTTGGCGACAGGATCAACGTCCACGGTCTTGCCGTCGACGATGCGCGCCCAGCCCTGGACGACCGTCACCTTGTGCTTTTTCAGCAGCGCGCCCACGCCCGTGGTCAGCTTCTTGACGATGCCGTCCTTCCAGGCGACGCTGCGCGCCAGGTCGAGTTCAGGCGACTGGGCGCGGATGCCCAGCGGCGAATCGCCGGCATAGCCTTGCAGCGCGTGAAACTGCTCGGCCACGTGGATCAGCGCCTTGGACGGGATGCAGCCGATGTTCAGGCAGGTGCCGCCCAGGGCGTCGCCTTCGACCAGCACGGTGGGGATGCCCAACTGGCCGGCGCGGATGGCGGCCACGTAGCCGCCGGGGCCGCCGCCAATGATGAGCAAAGTCGTATTGATGGGATTGGACATGCTGCTTACTCCACGAACAAGAGCGCCGGGCACTCCAGATAACGCCGGATGCACTGGATGAACTCGGCGGCATGCATGCCGTCGACCACGCGGTGATCGAAAGACGAAGACAGGTTCATGAGCTTGCGCGCCACGACCCGGCTTTCCTGGAACACGGGGCGTTCGACCACGCGGTTGACGCCGACGATGGCGACTTCCGGATGGTTGATGACGGGCGTGGACACGATGCCGCCCAAGGGTCCCAGGCTGGTCAGCGTGATGGTCGAGCCGGTCAGTTCGTCGCGCGCCGCCTTGCCCTGGCGGGCCGCCTCGGCCAGGCGTGCGACTTCTGCCGCGCAGGACCAGAGGTCCAGGGTTTCGGCATGGTGCAGCACCGGCACCATCAGGCCCGACGGCGTCTGCGCCGCCACGCCCAGGTGCACGGCCCCGTACTGAGTCACCACCCCCGCGTCATCGTCGTAGCGGGCGTTGATCTGCGGGAATTCGCGCAGGGCCAGCACCATGGCGCGCGCCAGGAACGGCAGCATCGTCAGCTTGCCGCGCTGGGCGCTGTGCAAGGCATTCAACCGCGCGCGCAGCGATTCCAGTTCCGTCACGTCGATTTCCTCGACGTAGGTGAAGTGCGGAATGCGGCGCTTGGATTCCTGCATCTTCTGGGCGATCTTGCGCCGCAGGCCGATGACGGGGATCTCGGTTTCCTCATCGTGGGATGCGTACAGCGTCCCGGTGGTGCGGTTCGAGGTCGCGTTGCGGTCGCGCGCCAGCCAGGCGTCCAGATCGCCGTGCGTGATCCGGCCGGCGGGGCCGGTGCCCGGCACGTATTGCAGGGTGATGCCCAGGTCCCAGGCGCGGCGGCGCACGGCCGGCGAAGCCAGCGGACGCTGCCCTTCCGGGCGGGACGGCGCATGCGAAGCCGCGTGCGCCGCCTGAGCGCCACGCGCCACCGACGCCGGATCGGGCGCTGCGTGTTCGGGCGCTGTCGCGCGGCCTGCGGGGCGGGACTCGTCGAGTTCAGGTTCAGGTTGGGGCTCGGGCCGCGCCTGCGGCTGCGGCGCGGCGGGCGCCGATGCGGTCGCAGCCGCAGGCGCCGAGGCCGCCCGGGACGTCGCCCCGACGGTGCTTTCGTTGCCCTCGCCTTCGACTTCCAGGCGGATGAGTTCCGAACCCACCGCCATGACGTCACCGACCTTGCCGCCCAGCGACACGACACGCCCATGCACCGGGGACGGCACCTGGACGGTGGCCTTGTCGGTCATGACGTCGGCCAGGATCTGGTCCTCGACCACGGCATCGCCCGCCTGGACGTGCCATTCGACCAATTCGACTTCTGCGATGCCTTCGCCGATGTCCGGCATCTTGATGATGTGGATACCCATTATGCCTCCCGGAACACGCGCTTGAACGCCTCCGCGACCCGCTTGGGGCCGGGGAAATAAGCCCATTCGTGCGAATGGGGATAGGGCGTGTCCCACCCCGTGATGCGTTCCACCGGGGCCTCCAGATGATAGAAACAATGCTCCTGGACCAGCGAGCACAGTTCAGCGCCGAAGCCGCTGGTACGGGTGGCCTCGTGCAGCACCACGCAGCGGCCGGTCTTGCGCACCGAATTCAGGATCGCGTCCATGTCCAGCGGCCAGAGGCTGCGCAGGTCGAGGATGTCGGCCTCGATACCGGCCTCGCGGGCGGCGACCTCGGCCACGTACACCATGGTGCCGTAGGTCAGCACGGTCAGTTCCCGGCCTTCGCGGTACAGCGAGGCCGAGTCCAGCGGCACGGTGTAGTAGCCCTCGGGGACATTGCCCAGCGGGTGCTTGGACCAGGGCACGACGGGCTGGTCGTGATGGCCGTCGAAGGGACCGTTGTACAGGCGCTTGGGCTCCAGGAAGATGACCGGATCATCATTTTCGATGGAGCTGATCAGCAGGCCCTTGGCGTCGTAGGGGTTGGACGGCATCACCGTGCGCAGACCGGCGACGTGCGTGAACAGGGCCTCCGGGCTCTGGCTGTGGGTCTGGCCGCCGAAGATCCCGCCGCCGCAGGGCATGCGGATCGTCAGCGGCGCGGTATAGCCGCCCGCCGAGCGGTAGCGCAGACGCGCGGCCTCGGAGAAAATCTGGTCGGCCGCCGGGTAGAAATAGTCGGCGAACTGGATCTCGACCACCGGCCGCAGGCCGTAGGCCCCCATGCCGATCGCCGCCGCCACGATGCCGCTTTCCGAAATGGGCGCATCGAACACGCGCGACTGGCCGTATTTGGCCTGCAGGCCCTCCGTGCAGCGGAACACGCCGCCAAAATAACCCACGTCCTCGCCGAAGACGACGACATTGTCATCCCGTTCCAGCATCACGTCCATGGCCGATCGCAGGGCCTGGATCATCGTCATGGGACGGGTCTTGCCTTTGTCCTGTGCCATGCTCATACCCCCAGCTCCTGGCGCTGCCGGCGCAAATGTTCCGGCATGTCTTTGTAAATGTCCTCGAACATGGTCGCCACGCTGCTGGTGCGTCCCGTGGCCATCGTGCCATGGGCCTCGGCCTTTTTCTGGGCCGCCACGACCTCGGCCTCGCAGGCCTTTTGCAGTTCCTGGTGCTCTTGTTCGGACCAGATGCCGCGCTTGATCATGTGTTCTTTCAGCCGCGAGATCGGATCTCCCAGGGGGAAGCGCGACCAGTCATCGGCCGGCCGGTATTTGGACGGATCATCGGAGGTGGAGTGCGGCCCGGCCCGGTAGCTGACCCATTCGATCAGCGTGGCGCCGTGATTGTTGCGCGCCCGTTCGGCGGCCCAACGCGACACGGCGTAGACGGCCAGGAAGTCGTTGCCGTCCACCCGCAGCGAGGCCACGTTCGAACCGATGCCGCGCGCCGCCAGCGTGATGCCCTCCCCGCCCGCCACGGACTGGAAGGTCGAGATCGCCCACTGATTGTTGATCACGTTGAGGATCACCGGCGCCCGGTACACGTGCGCGAACAGCAGGGCCGCCTGATAGTCGGATTCGGCCGTGGCGCCGTCGCCGATCCAGCCGCAGGCGATGCGGGTATCGCCCTTGATCGCCGAGGCCATGGCCCAGCCCACCGCCTGGGGCATCTGCGTCCCCAGGTTGCCCGACAAGGTGAAGAAGCCTTTTTCCGGCACGGAATACAGCACCGGCAACTGGCGGCCTTTCAGCGGATCCTTGTCGTTGGAAAAGATCTGGCACAGCATGTCGAACAGGGGGTAGTCCTGCGCAATGAGCAGGCCCTGCTGGCGGTAGGACGGGAAATGCATGTCGCCGTCGCGCAGCGCCAGCGACTGGCCGATGGCGATGGCCTCCTCGCCCAGGCACTGCATGTAGAACGAGGTCTTCTTCTGGCGCTGAGCGATGACCATGCGGGCATCGAAGATGCGCGTCTTGACCATGGCGCGCAAGCCGCGGCGCAGCAATTCGTCGTCGGGCGGGTCTTCGGCCCAAGGTCCCTGGGCTTCGCCCTGGTCGTCGAGCACGCGGATCAGACCCATGGCCAGGTCGCGGGTGTCGTAGGGGGTGATGTCGATGGGAGGCTTGCGCGCCGCACCGGCGGGCTGCAGGCGCAGATAGGCAAAGTCGGTCGCCTGGCCGGGACGCCCCGAGGGCTCGGGCACGTAGAACTTCAGAGGTGTCTGTGTCATAGGTCGCAAAAATCTTTTGGATTTTTCACAAGCCCGCAAGAGAAGTCCCGAATCCGGGGCATTCTCGAAAGGACCACAGTCGTCTTTTGGACGGCTGCCGGATCATCGCCGATCCCGCGCGCTCGCGCAAGACCGCGAAAACCATTAGAGATCGTGCTGTGGATCCCTACGGGCGCCGTCCGTGCCAACCACATCTGGACGACTCCAGAACACTGTACCTCTTCAAGCCGGTCCTGCGCGACCGGGCATTTACCCCGTCTTGCAGATCCGCGCGCCAGCGGGTCGGATCGAATCGAATCGGCAGGCGGATTCTCCCGCCCCCGTCAAGGCGGCATCGGACGCCGCCCATGCCAATACCGCCTGGACGACTCCAGCACACTGGATAGCGACAATCCAGCCCCGCGCGACCGGGCACTGATCCCGCCTTGCTGATCCGTGCGCCAGAGGATCGCACCGGCCTGACGCCAGCGGTCCAGCACGGCGGCGTCCGGGTGGCCATGGCGGTTCCAGGCGCCCGCCTGGAAGATCACGTGACGGGCGGCGACGGTATCGACAAAGGCTGCCGACGAGGACGTGCGCGAACCGTGATGCGCGGCCACGACGATGTCCACTGGGGTCAGTCCACGTTCGACCAGGGCCGATTCGGTGCGAAATTCGATGTCGCCCGTCAAGAGCGCACTGTGGTGCGCGCCGCGGATGCGCAGCACACAACTACCGGCGTTGGCTTCGGCACCCTTGCGGCGTGCGCGCACGTCCAGCGGCCAGAGGAATTCGAACTCGACGCCATCCATGCGCCAGCGGTCGCCGAAGCGGCATGGGACCGCCGCCAAGGGTAGCGGTGTGTCCTGGGCGCCCAGCTTGCGGGTTTCGGCACGCAACCAGGATCCCAGATCGAAGGAGCTGAAGGCCTGCGCCACCGGCACCGCTGTCAGCACGCTGCGCGCGCCGCCGGCGTGATCCAGGTCGGCATGAGAAATGACCAGGACATCCAGGCGGCCTGCGCCCAGGGCCTTCAAGGCCGGGATGAGGGTGCGGGCGCCCTCGTCGGCGTCCCGCGCATGGCGAGCGCCCGCATCGAACAACAAGGTGTGGCGCGCCGTACGGACTAGCAGCGCGCTGCCCTGCCCGACATCCAACGCATGCAGATCCCATTCGCCTTCGCCGGGGCGGTCCGGCGGCCACAGCAACATCGGCGCCAAGGCCAGCCAGGCCCAGGCGCGATGGCGACGGACCGTATCGGCCCACCCCCTCGCCACGCCATGCCCGCTCCGCGCCGGGTCGACGGGCTCCGAGGCCCTGGCCCCGCCTCCCGGCCGCAGCGCCACCGCCGCCCCGGCCATGGCCAGCAGATACACCCACGCCGGCCCGACGGGCACCGGCCAGGCCGGCAAGGCCGCCAGCCATGCGGTCGGCCGCATCATCAAGGCCAGCGCCCCATGCGCCAGCCAGGCCAGGCCGGCGGCGACGGACTCCAGACCCGGCACCAACGCCACGGCCGCCAACAGCAGCGACAGGGGCGTGACCAACAGTTCGATGACCGGAATGGCGTAAGCATTGGCCAGCGGGGACACCAGCGAGACTTCGTGAAAGCTCCAGGCCAGCGGCGGCGCCAGCGCCCAGGTCACGGCCCACTGCAGGCGCGCGGCGAGCCTCAGGCCGCGCAGCCAACGGTCGCGACGCCGCTCGGGCCGGGACGCCTCCTCCACCCGCGCACCAACCGCCAGCAACACGGCCACCGCCAGAAACGACAACCAGAACCCGCTTGCCAGCACCGCCCAGGGATCGGTCACGACCACAGCCACAGCCGCCAAGGCCAGCACCCGCGAACCGCTGATGCGCAATTGCAGCGCCTGGGCGCCCGCCACCACGGCCAGCATCATGAAGGTGCGCCGCGCAGGCACGCCCCACCCCGCCAGCAGGCAATAGAGCCAGGCGACCAGCAGCGCCGCGACGGCGCCCGCCCGACGGGCCGGCCAACGTTCCGCCAGGCAACGGCCGCGCCAGCGCAGGCGGCGCCACAGGGCCGATACCGCCAGCCCCCCCACCCCGGCCAGCATGGTGATGTGCGAACCGCTGATGGACACCAGATGCGTGATCCCGGTGCGGTTGAAGACCGTCCAGTCGGCGGCGTCCACCCCATCCTGGTCCCCGATGGCCAGGGCCCGCAGCACCGGTCCATAGCGCAGGTCCTGCAGATAAGGGGCCATGGCCTCGCGCACTACGTGACGTGCGCGTCCGGCAATCACCGACAGCCCGGCCCAGTCCTCATCCCGCAGCCATTCCGGCGTGCCGCGCACCGTGCCTTGCGCACGAATCCCGGCGGCGAAAGCATGGGCTTCGTAATCAAACGCGTGCAGATTTTGCGCCGCGCGCACCGGCCGCAGCACCAGGGCCATGCGCCAGATCTGCCCCGGACGCACTTCGGGAAACGGCGGATCGGGCGGCTGAGCAGGCGCATAGGGACCGCGCCAGCCGCCGGCCGGCCAGCGCACCCGGATGCGCTCCGGCACGCCGCCGGGATGCGCATCCAGCACCACGGCGTCGAAAGCCAGCAGGTCCGGCTGCAATTTGGGCAGGCTGTCGACGCGCAGCGTGACGCGCGACACACGGTCCACATTGCCGTCGGCCAGCGTCTGGTCCAGGCGCGCCTGGGCGCACAGCACGGTGAACGTGAAGCCGGCCCAGGCGCCCAACAGGCAGAGCATCGCGCCGCGCAACAGGGCAGCGGCACGCGTCCGACCCGCCCCCGCCAACACATCGCGATGCCCGGCCTCACCGGGCCGTTCCGACCCGCGCGCGCTCGCACGCCATATTCCCCACCCCGCCAGCCCCAGCACGCCGGATGCCAGCGCCAGCGCACCGCTTCCCGGCAGATCGACCAGACCATGGGCACCGAGCACGCCGCCCAGTCCCGCCGCCGTCATCGCGCGCCCGAGCATGCCTTCCCCCGAAAACGAATCCTCTTTCAGCTTAGGGGATGAACGGGCCGCCGGAACGCCTCACGCGCATCCCGGTCCATGGGGGAAACCACGCAGTGCCTGGCAAGACCCGCTTGCGGAAAAACGTCCGGCTTCAATAAGCTGTGGGGTTGGCAACCCGCACATCCGGAGGTCCCATGAAGGTCAAACGAATCGTCGCCAACATCCCGACACCCGAACCCGCCGCGGTGGATGCGTTCTACCGGGATATTCTGGGTCTCGAACTCGCCATGGACCACGGCTGGCTTCGCACGTACACCAGCCCCGACAAAATGACGGTCCAGGTCAGCTTCGCAAGCCAGGGCGGTTCCGACACGCCCGTACCTGACCTGTCCATCGAGGTGGATGACCTCGATGAAGCCTTGCAACGCGTGCGGAAAAGCGGGATTCCCGTGGAGTACGGCCCCGCCAACGAGCCGTGGGGCGTCCGCCGGTTCTACATCAGGGACCCGCTCGGCACGCTCGTCAACATTCTTCAGCACGAATAGCTACGCGCCATCCGCTTCGCCCAGGACGCGCGCCAGCCGGGGCAGCACCCGGCGAGCATTGGCGGCGCACCGCGCGGTCAGCGCCGCGGTATCGAGGCCACGCAATCCGGCCAGGATGCGGGCGATGCCGGCCGTTTCCGCCGGTTCGTTGCGCACGGGCCGTGGCCGACCGTCCGGGCCGCGCCCCAACCAGGCAGGCGGGATGTCGGGCGCGTCGGTTTCCAGCACCAGGGCCTCGACGGGCAATTCGGCCGCCAGGCGGCGGATCTGCAGGGCGCGCTCGAAGGTCATGGCCCCACCCATGCCCAGCGCGAAGCCCTGCGCGATGAACTGTTCCGCCTGCTGGAAGCTGCCGTTGAAGGCATGGGCGATGCCGCCGATGGGCGGGCGGCGGCGCAGGTGCTTGAGCAGCGTGTCCTGGGACCGGCGCACGTGCAGCAGCACCGGCAGGCGGTGGCGCTGCGCCAAGTCCAACTGGCGCGCGTAGAACTGTTCCTGGCGCGCGCGCAGTTCGGGGGTATTCACCCCAGGTACAAAAAAATCCAGGCCGATCTCGCCGATCGCCACCAGCTTGGGATCATCCCGTGCCGCCGCCAATGCTGCGTCCAGCGCATCCAGGTCGTCGTCACCGGCCCGATCGACGTACAGCGGATGGATGCCCAAGGCATAGCAGACCCCCGGCGTGGCATGCGCCAGATCGCGCACGACCTCGAAGTTGGCGCGCATGACCGCCGGGACCACGATGCCCCGGACGCCCGCCTGCCGCGCCCGCTCGATCACGGCCGGCCGGTCCGCATCGAATTCAGGAGCGTCCAGGTGGCAGTGAGTGTCGATCAGCATGGGAACTCCGTTTGAACGGTCCGCGCCCTACCCGGCCGTTTCCGTGTGCTCGGCAAGCACCCCCGCCTCCATGTAGAAGCGCCGGTGCGCCAGGGCCGCCAGCGCCGGATCGTGCGTAACGATGACAAAGGCCGTGCCCAGATCCTGGTTGATGCGGGCCAGCAGATCGAACATGGCGGCCGCCGTATGGCGATCCAGATTGCCGGTCGGCTCGTCGGCCAACACGCAGGCCGGCTGGGTCACCAGCGCCCGCGCCAGGGCCACGCGCTGGCGCTCGCCGCCCGACAACTGCCCCGGGAAATGCGCCGCCCGGGCGGACAGGCCGACTTGATCGAGCATCGCGGCCGCCTGCTCCCGGGCCTCCGGGCGCGGGCAGCGGCGCACGATCAGGGGCATGGCCACATTATCCAGCGCGGTGAATTCCGGCAGCAGGTGGTGAAACTGGTAGACGAAGCCCAGCGCCCGGTTGCGCAAGCGGCTGCGGCTGCGTTCGTCCAGCCCCGTGGCGGCCTGGCCGGCAATCCACAACTGTCCTGCGTCCGCTTCGTCCAGCAGGCCCAGCACGTGCAGCAGCGTGCTCTTGCCCGACCCCGAGGCCCCGACGACGGCGACCATTTCATGGGCATGGACGGCCAGGCTGACGTCCCGCAGGACCTCGACCCGGCCGGCGCCCTCGTCATACGTTTTGACCAGGCGCTCGGCGCGCAGCACGGCGTCGGTGACGATGGAATCAGTCATGGCGCAGCACTCGGGCAGGTTGCAGACGGGAGGCCCGCCAGCTGGGATACAGCGTGGCCAGCAGGGACAGGACCAGGGACGTGCCGCCGATCACGACAATGTCGCTCAACTGCGGATTGGACGGCAGTTCGCTGATGAAATAGATCTGCTGCGGCAGGAACTGGATGCCCAGCAGGCGCTCGATCCAGGGCACGATCACGTCCACGTTGTAGGCAATCAGCGTGCCCAGCGCGACGCCGGCCAGCGTGCCCACCACGCCGATCAGGGCCCCCTGGATCAGGAAGATGCGCGCGATCTCGGCCGGCGTGGCTCCCAGAGTACGCAGGATGGCGATGTCCGAACGCTTGTCCTTGACCGCCATCACCAGCGAGGACAGCAGATTGAAGGCCGCCACCGCCACGATCAGCGTCAGGATCAGGAACATCATGCGCTTCTCGGTCTGCACGGCGGCAAACCAGGTGCGGTTGTTCTGGGTCCAGTCCATGGCCCGCACGCCTGCCGGCATCCGCTCCAGCAGCGAATGGGCCACCTGGGGCGCACGCTGCATGTCGGCGATGCGCAGGCGCACGCCGCTCACGCCGCTGTCGCGGAACACCTTGGCGGCATCCTGCACGTTGATGAACACCAGCGAGGCGTCGTATTCGTAATAGCCCGAGGAAAAGATCCCCGATACGGTGAACTGGCGCATGCGCGGCGAGAAACCCGCCGGCGAGATCGAGCCTTGGGGAGCCAGCAGCAAAGCCGTGTCGCCGACCTTCAGTCCCAAGGACCCGGCGATCTGGCTGCCCACCACCATGCTGAAAGACCCCGGGGTCAGGCTCTTGAGCGTGCCCGTGCTCATCTGGCCGGCCAGATCGGAGACCTCGGGCTCGATGGCCGGATCGATGCCGCGCACCTGGACGCCGCTCAGCCCCTGCCCGCGCGCCAGCATGCCCTGGGCCGCAACGAACGGCGCCGCCCCCCGGACCGCCGGATCCTGACGGGCGATGCCGGCCAGATCGCGCCAACGCGCCAGCACCTGCTCGTGGTCGGTGCCCGGCACATACAGTTCAATGTGCGGCAGCACCGACAGCATGCGGTCGCGCACCTGGGTCTGGAAACCGTTCATCACCGACAGGACGATGATCAGGGCCGCCACCCCCAGGCCGATGCCCGCCATGGAGCTGGCCGCCACGAAGGACACGAAGCGGTCGCCCCGGCGTCCGCCCCGCCCTGCGCGGGCCAGGCCCGCGTAGCGCACCCCTATCCACCATTCATACGCCATGCGTATCGTCATCCTTGTCCGATTGATCCTACAATTCTGCCATGCACATCGTGATACCCGGGGCTCTGCCCGAACCCGAGGTGGCCGCCGAGCTGGCGCCTCATCTGGCGCAACGCGCCCCCACCCTGGCCCGCTGGCTGGGCCTCGGCACGCCCCGATCGACGGCCTGTCCGGCTGCGGACACGTGGTGCACGCCGCTGGAACACTGGCTGCTCCAGGCGCGCGGATTCGCGCCGGCACAAGAGGAGCATATTAGCGCAGGTCTGGGGCCGCTGCGCCTGCCCGGCGCCGACGACGAGCCGGTCTGGCTGGCGGAATTGATCCATATGGCGCCCTCGCGCGACGGCGCGGCCCTGCTGCCGGCCGACACGCTGACGATCACGGCCGAACAGTCCGCCGCCCTGCTGGAATCGGCCCGTGAACTGATCGAGGACAGCGGCATCACCCTGACGCCGGACACTCCCGAGACCTGGCGGGTGCATTGGCCCGAACCCATCCGCCTGGCCTGCGCCAGCCCGGCGCTGGTCGCCGTCAGCGCCGTCAACGACTGGTGGCCGCAGGACGCGGCGGCGCGCCCCTGGCGACGTCTGGTCAACGGCCTGCAGATGGCCTGGTACGAGCATCCCGTCAACCAGCAGCGACTACAGGACGGCCTGGCCCCGATCAACAGCCTGTGGCTGTACGGCGGGGCACGGCGCAGCCAGTTGAGCCGCCCATTGCCGGACGATCTGAGGATCGAAACCGCGCTGCAAGCGCACGCCGCGGCCCAGGACTGGGGCGGCTGGATCGAGGCGCTGGCGGGCCTGGAGCAACACAGCTTCGCGCCCCTGGCCGACGCCACGCCCACAGTGGTATTGACGGGACGCGAACAGACCGTAGCACTGGACACGCGCGCAGGCTGGCTGCGGCGCCTGCGTCCGCTCGATTGGAGGCGCTGGTGGTGCAACCGCTGATTCTCGCGCGCGCCGCCGATGCGGCCCGGACCCGGGCCCTGACGCAGGCCGGCGCCCATCCCCTGCTGGCCCGCCTGTGGGCCGCCCGCGGGCTGGATCAGGTCGGTCCGACCGAATGGGCCGCGCTGATCCCCCCGAGCAGACTCAGCCACGTCGCCCAGGCCGGCGAACTGCTGGCCGACGCCATCCAGGCCGGACGGCGCTTGCTGATCGTGGCCGACTACGACTGCGACGGCGCCACGGCCTGCGCCGTGGCCGTGCGCGCCCTGCGCGACATGGGCGCGCGGGTCGATTTCCTGGTCCCCAACCGCTTCGAGACCGGCTACGGCCTGTCCCCAGCCGTGGTCGAACTGGCCTGCCGCCATCCGGCCGGCAAGCCCGACCTGCTGGTGACGGTGGACAACGGCATCGCCAGCCTGGAAGGCGTTGCGGCGGCACGCGCCGCCGGGATCGAGGTCATCGTCACCGACCACCACCTCCCCGGCCCCGCACTGCCCGACGCCCTGGCCATCGTCAACCCCAACCAGGCGGGCTGCGGCTTCCCCTCCAAGCACCTGGCCGGCGTGGGCGTGATCTTCTACGTCATGCTGGCCCTGCGCGCCGCGCTGCGGGCGCGCGGCGCGCTGCCGCCCAAAGGCGGACCCAAGCTCGAAGCCTACGCCGACCTGGTGGCCCTGGGCACGGTGGCCGACGTGGTCCGCCTGGACGCCAACAACCGGCTGCTGGTCGGCCAGGGGCTGCGGCGCATCCGCCAAGGCTGGATGCAGGCCGGGCTGGCCGCGCTGTTCGAGGTCGCCGGCCGCGATCCGTCACGGGCCGGCACGGATGACCTGGGCTTTGCCCTGGGGCCGCGCATCAACGCCGCCGGCCGCATGGCCGACATGAGCCTGGGCATCCACTGCCTGCTGGAGGACGACCCCGGGCGCGCCCTGGAACTGGCCCGAGCGCTGGATGAAATCAACCGTGAACGCCGCGTCCGGGAAACCGTCATGCGCGACGAGGCCCTGGCGCACCTGGACACGCACGCCCAGGAGACCCGCGCCGCCAGCGTCTGCGTCTGGCAACCCGGCTGGCACCCGGGCGTGATCGGCCTGGTGGCCTCGCGCCTGAAGGAAACCTACTGGCGCCCCGCCCTGGCCTTCGCGCCGGACGACGGCGACACCCTGCGCGGCTCGGGCCGCTCGATTCCCGAAATCCACCTGCGCGACGCGCTGGACCTGGTCAGCAAACGCCTGCCCGGCGCCATCCTGCAATTCGGCGGCCACGCCATGGCGGCCGGCCTGACCCTGAAGACCGCCGCCTTCGACGATTTTTCGCAGCAGTTCGACGAAGCCGTGCGCACCCTGGGCGGACGCGAATCCTTCGAGCCGCGCCTGGACACCGACGGCTCGCTGGAGCCGGACTACCTGACCGTGGAAACCGCCGGGCTGCTGGCCGACCAGATCTGGGGCGCCGGATTCCCGCCGCCGCTGTTCCAGGACCGTTTCCACGTCCTGCATCAGCGCCTGCTGAAGGACAAGCACCTGAAGCTGTTCCTGGAGCGCGACGGCCTGCGCCTCGACGCCATCTGGTTCAATCACGCGGAACCCCTGCCGGACACCATCGAAGCCGTCTATCGGCTGGACTGCAATACCTGGGGGGGACGCAGCAGCGTACAACTCTTGATCGAGGACGCCCGGAACACGGCTTGAGCACCGGGGCGCAAGGGGATCGCATGAGACTGGATTATTTTCTGCCATCCCCCTGGGCGCAAGCCGCCCTGACCATGCATGCCGTGGTCGAGGGCATCGCCGAGCCCCGGACCGAGATCCTGCCCGCCATGCTGCCCAATCTCTTTGTGCGGCTGGACGGTCACAGCCGGGTGGCGCTGGACGGCGGCCCATTCATCGACGCGCCGCCCGTGACGCTCCTGGGTCCCACCTGCGGCGCCTACCGCCTGATGCTGAGCGCCGGCTGCCGACTGCTCACGATCGGCCTGCTGCCCGGCGGATGGGCCCGCTGCCTGCCCATGCCCGCCCATGAATGCGTCGACACGCTGGTGGACGGCGCGGCGCTCTGGGGTGAAACGGCGACGGCCGAAATCATCGAACGCCTGCAAGCCGCCCCGCTGAACGGCGCGCATGTCGGTCTGATCGAACGTTTCCTGATGCACGGTCCGCGCCGCGCGTCCCATCCGGGGATGTTGCGGCTCGCGGGGATCGACGCCTGGCTCGAACGCTCACCCGCTCTGAGCCTGGACACGCTCTGCACGCAACTCGACGTGAGCGCCCGGCAATTGCGACGCATCACGCTGGAAGGCTATGGCATGTCGCCCAAGACCCTGGCCATGAAATACCGCGCCCTGCGGCTGGCCTCGTCCTTGAGCCTGGCCCGCGAACTGCCGCCGACGAACCCATGGCAGGCGGAGTACGCCGACCAATCCCACATGATCCGCGATTTCCGGCGCTTCATCGGCTGGACGCCGCAGGCGTTCCGACTGGAACAACGCAACGTCGCCGCCGCCACGCTGATCGGACGGCACCAGGCAGGCGCGATCCGTCCGCTGGCCCTGCTGAGCTGACACACGCTCGCATCACCCAAGATCACCCCATGTCCGTTTTATCCAATACGGCAGGCAGCCGCCCGGCTACGATCGTCCGACGTAATCCCGGGGTCACCCCAGGGCCGATCCTCTCCGGAGCCTTCCATGCCGAACTTCCGCCTGTTCACGTGCTGCCTGGCCCTGTGGTCGGCCGCCCTCGTTTCCGGCCCCTGCCAGGCCGATGCCGTGATCCCCACTGCCGACATCCCGAATGCGGCCGACAGCCCCTTGCTCAAGCGCTATGAAGGCGCCTTCATCGTCTCCTACACCCGCCACGACTACGCCGAACTGGACATCCCCCTCTCGCCGCTCAAGCCCAGCGCCACGGCGGACGAACGCGACGGACGCAATAATCGCGTCTACCGTCCCGAACAGGCCGAGACCGCCGCGGGCACCCTGACACGCCTAGCCTATGTGCTGCCGGCGAACCGCTCGCCCCTCGAAGTGCTGCGCAACTACCAGGACGAAGTCACGGCAGCGGGCGGCAGCGTGGCCTTTGAATGCAAGCTCGACGCGTGCGGCGGCGATCCGCATCGCGCCTCTGAAGGCGGAGGCGGCAAGATGAGCCTGACGCAGCACTTCTTCTACGACAGCGACCTCAAGGACAAGGCGTTCTCGAACGGCGCCTGCGCGCTGACTTCGCGCATCAACGATCAACGTTTCTTTGCGGCGCGCATCCCGCGCGGCGACGCCACCGCCTGGCTGGCCGTGCAGACCTATCAGCTCAACGGCAACACGTACTGCAAGGCGCTCAATGGCCGGACCATCGCCATCGTCCATGCCCTGGAACCCAAGGCTCGCGACCGGAAGATGGTCGCCGTGCAGGCGGACGACATGCGCAAGGCCATCGATCAGGACGGCAGCATCTCGCTCTACGGCATTTATTTCGACACGGCCGCAGCGACCCTCAAGCCCGAATCCGCCCCGACGCTGAAAGAAATCGCCGCGCTGCTGAGCGCCCAGCCCGATCTCGCCCTGCTGGTCGTCGGCCACACCGACAGCCAGGGCCAGTACGACTACAACGTGCGCTTGTCGGAACGGCGCGCCCAGGCGGTCAAAACCGCCCTGGTGTCCCAATACGGCATCGCGGCCGGCCGTCTGACGCCAGCGGGCGCCGGCATGATGGCCCCCGTGGCGACGAACACGACCGAAGAAGGCCGCGCCAAGAACCGGCGCGTCGCGCTGGTGCGAGCGCATTGAATACAGGCATCTCGAGACACCGACCCAAGGGAGGCACCATGTTCAAGCGACGCTCTCGCAACCCTCTCCCGTCCGCCCTGGCCCTGGCGGGCGGCATGCTGTGCTGCGCCCCGGCCCTCGCCGCGCCCGCAGCAGGTGACCCCGAACAGCAGGCGTTCCCGGCGCCGCCGGCCATCGCGGCCAAGGCGCAGGGCCTGATCGGCGTCTCGTGCACGAACATCAATTATCTGAATGCGCTGCGGCCCGACGCCGTCCCCAAGACCCTGGCGGGTTTTGCCGCTGCGCCCAAATCGGGCTTCGTCCTGCTCGAGCAGGGTACGGTCTTCGTCCTGCAACAGGATGGCGCGCGCTTTGCCTTTCTGTTCTCCGCGCCGGAGCCCGGCGGCGCACCCTGCACCATCACCGACGCGGTGTCCCTGCCGCCCAAGGGCGCGCTCCTGGCCTGCAGTATCGATGCGGATACGGGCGTCCGCCCGCAATCCAGCGGCATCGGCGTGGAAGGCGACCGGAGCCACAAGACGCAGGCCTATTGGGATGCGGACCCGGACAGCGGCCATTTCAGCCTGCCGCCGCTCCGGGCCCTGGGTTGGGCTTCGAAACTGCACTGCACGCCCGCCGAAGGCGGCGAATAGCGCTAGCGCCGGCCTCGGGCCCCCGCGCGCCCCGGCCGCGCAGGCCAGGCGGCCAGCAGCAGGCCCGCCAGGGCCAGGCCGAAAGCCAGGGCCTGCGGGCCGCCGAAAGGCTCGTCCAGCATCCAGACGCCGACGCAGGCCGAGCCGACCGGCAGCATCACGGTGAACACCCCGGCGCGCGAAGCCTGCACCCGGCGCAGGCCCGTCATCCACAGCCAGACGGTCCAGCTCGACGCCAGCCCGTAGAACAGCAGCAGCCCCCATACCGTCCAGGACACCGCGCCGAAATCGAAGGTCCAGGCGGCCCAGGCCCCTGCCGGCAGCATCAGCGCGAACCCCCACAGATTCATCAGGGCGCTGATGCGGCGTGACGACAGCACGGCCGTCAGACGCTTGCCGATCACGGCGTAGCAGGCTTCGCACAGAACGGCGCCGAACAGCAGCGCATAGCCCAGCCAGCGTTCGCCCTCGCCCCCCTGCGCCGGACCGCCCCCGGAGTCGGGCCGGCGCAGGGCCAGCAAGGCGATGCCGGACACCGCGCAGGCGATGGCCGCCAACACCCGGGGGCGGATCGCCTCGCGCAGCAGCAGCCGGCTGAGCACCGCGATCGCGGCCGGGATGGCCGACATCACGACCCCGGCGGCCACGGCCCCGCTATAGCTGACGCCCAGCACCATGAAGACCGTGAACAGAAAGCTGCCGATGAAGGCTTCGAGAAACACCAGCAGGCGCACACGCGGCGTGGGTGCAGGTTCGGCGGCCGGCCGGCGCAGCCAGTGCAGCATGCTGACGCCGCCGATGCCGAAACGCAGCCAGCCCAGCAGGAACACGGGGAACACGGCCGCCAAGGGTTTGCTCAGGGCTACGCAGGCGCCCACCACGAACATGCTGGCCGCCAGGCTGCCGTAGGACAGCAGCGGCGTCCCTTCGCCCTCCTGCGTGCCCACGCTCACAATGCTCATGCCTTCGGCTGCCGCGACGACAAGACAATGCCGCCGATGATCAGCGCAAAGGCCAGCACATGGAACAGCCGGGGCGTTTCGCCCAGCAGGCTCAGCGACAATACGGCCGCGATCAGCGGCGTCAGGTTGTTGAAGAAGCCCGCCAGGGTCGGACCGACGCGCTGCACTCCGGCGCCCCAGCAACGGAAAGCGATGATCGCCGGGCCGATGGCGACGAACGCCACGGTCAGCACCAGAGGCCAGCCCCAGTCGACCCGCCAGTCCGTCAGACCCCACTCCAATGCAGCAAACAGGCCCGACCAGGCCGCGCCGTAGAGCACCTGTCCCAGCAGAAAGCCGGCCCAATGCGCCCGCACCGGCGCATCCGCCGGGACCCGGGTCAATTGCCAGCTATAGAAGGCCCAGATGATCGTGGCCAGCACCATCAGCAGATCCCCGGCCACGAAGCGCAGCGCCAGCAACTGATCCCAATCGCCCTGGGACAGCACCACGGCCACCCCCACCAGGGACAGCGCCGAGCCCGCCACCTGGGCCGGCCGGATCGCCACGCCGTGAAACACCCGCCCCACGATCAGCATCCAGACGGGCATGCTGGCCGCCACCAGCGTCACGTTCACCGGCGTCGAAGTATGCAAGGCCAGATATTGCAGGGAGTTGTAGAGCCCCACCCCCAGCAGGCCCAGCACGGCGTAGCGCCGCCATTCCCGCCAGATGGCGCTGCCGGCGCGCAACACCCCATAGCCCAGGGGCAGGAGCAGCAGCAGGGCCACCGCCCAGCGCAGGAAGTTCAGGGTCAGCGGCGGCACCATCCCGGCCACCGCCCGGCCGACGACGGCGTTGCCCGCCCACAACAGGGGCGGGACCAGCAGCAGGGCCACCGTGCCGGGGCTCAATCGTTCGTTCATGCGGGCTCGAAAAACAAAGGGTCAGCGGGAATTCTAACCGCACCGGCTCCGCACGCTGCTGCGCAGAACCTGAGTCCACGCCGCCCCCAACGCCCCGCAGCGCAGGATCAAACCTGGACCGGGTCCCGAATCAGCCCTGATTCAGTCCTGTTTCCTTGACATCAAGATGCTTCAAGCCTTATCATTAAGTGCTTGATAATCAGCGGTTTTCAATACTGGCTGTTTTTTGCGCCAGTCTACGCGGGATTCGTCCCGCCGTCCCCTCGGGGGGTTTCTCCCCTGCCCGGATTTGCTCGTCTTCAAGACCCCACCCGCATGCCGCGCCCGGCCACCGGCGCAGCGCATGCCCGCTGATCTTTTGTCCCTCTCACCGGAGCACACACAATGGCCAAAGAAGAACTGCTCGAAATGCACGGATCCGTGACGGAAGTCCTGCCGGATTCCCGTTTCCGCGTGACTCTGGACAATGGGCATCCCGTCATCGCCTACACCGGCGGCAAGATGCGCAAACACCACATCCGCATCCTGGCGGGCGACCAGGTCACCCTGGAAATGTCGCCCTACGACCTGACCAAGGGCCGCATCACCTTCCGTCACCTGAACCGCGGCCCCGGCACCGGCAGCGCGCCGCCCCCCCGCCGTCGCAACTGATCGCTCGCCGGTCCCGATCCGGCGACACACGGCGCGGCCGATCCGGGCCCGCGCCCTGCACATCCGGCGGTACGTCAGTACCCGCCCGCTTTCCCGAAAAATCTCAGTGGCAGTCCGGCACCGTCTGGTCCAGGTAGACCTCGAAGGCGATGTCCCGGGCCTGCTGGCGCGCCAGTTCACGCAGGCGCTCGGCCGAGGTGGCCTGGCGCACGGCCGTTTTGCGCGGGGTCGCCAGGTCGTCGCGCACCAGCCGCGTCAGCGCCTGCGCCCGATACGGCGCCAGTTGCGCGGAAAATTTCCGCCACTCCGGGTACGTCAGCAACTGCTTTAAAAAGTCTTCGTCCTGCACCGCCGCGTCGCACTGGCCGACCCGCAGGGCCAGCAAGGCATCCGCCGCCGAGGCATAGATCTGCTCGATCGCGCCGAAACGCGCCGACAGTTCGCCGGACACACGGCCATCTGCGCTCAGGCACACGGTCCGCCCGCCCAGGTCGGACCAGGCATGGATATCCGTATCGGTCCGCATGATCGCCATGGGAGCCGCCGACCAGCTCAGCCGCGTGGCACGCAGCCCCTCGGGCAGCGCGCGCCCATCAGTCCACGCGCCCACCCAGGCATCCAGCGCGCCATCCGTGAGCTGCTGCGCGGCCTGTCCGACCGCCACCGCCTGCAGAGGCGCGCCGCCCTCCCCCAGTTGACCCGCCAACACCTCGATGCGGGCCGTGGTGCGGACCTTGGCGCCCGGCGCATGGGGCGCCGGCACCTCGGCCACACCCAGGCGCCAGCCATCGCCCGCAGCGGGCAGCGGCGCGGCATCCGCGGCGGCGGCAACGCCGGAAACCGCCAGCGCAGCGGCGACCAGTCCGGCCGACAGGCCGGACCGCAGCGATGAATAATGCGAAACGTCCTTCATGAACTTGCACGCCCCGGCGGATCGCCGGACCTCATACGTATTGGTAACGCAGCACCTTGCGCTTGATGTTTTCCAGGAAGACCTGGTCGATCAGCGTGGCCAGGATGGCGATGGTCAGGATATTGGCCATCACGCCCACCATGTCCGCAGTCTCGCCCGCATAGGCCAGCGAACGCCCCAGCCCCTGGCCGAAGCCGATCAGCATTTCGGCCGAGATCAGCGCCCGCCAGGCGTTGCCAAAAGCCAGTTGAGCACCGGTGATGAGTTCCGGCATGACGGCGGGCAGATAGACACGCCGCACCATGTCCCAGGGATTGGCCCCCATGACGCGCGCAGCCGATACATGAGTCTGCAGCACGCTCTCGGTCGCATTCATGACCGACAGGGCCGCCGGAAAGAACGCGGCCAGCGCAATCACGACGATGATGGGTACATTGCCAAACCCCATCAAGATCAGGAACAGCGGCACCCAGGCGATCGACGGTATCGACTGCAGGATGATGATGACGGACTTCAGGACCTCGCGGAAGAACAGCAGCAGCCCCCCGGCCAGGCCGAAGCCGATGCCGAACAACAGCGCAAAGCCGTAGCCGACGCCCAGCCGCCCCATACTGCCGGCCAGAATGGCGCGGAACTCGGCGGTCTGGATGTCGTGCCACACGCGCTCCAGCACCTTGGGCACGCCCGGCATCAGAAAGTCCGGCAAGGTCCAGGCGGCCATCTGCCAGAACAGCAGAATGGCAGCAATGGCGATCAGCATGGCCAGCTTGCGTGCGGCGGGGGAAAGACGTCGTTTTTTACTCATGGATTCCAGGCATGGCATGGCCGGGTATCAGGGAAACCCTGACCCGGCCATCGGGATATATCACCAGGTCCGCTCACGCGCCGAAGTGAATCACGGCGCGCGCACAGGTCCCTGGTCGCGGGGGTGCCATTATCGCACCCGGGCACCCATGCATTACAGCTTGCGGGCTTGCTGCCAGTCCAGGTCGACGATGGACTTCACTTCGTAGGGCTTGCCGTCCTGGGTCTTCAACGCGCCCTGGGCCTGCATGATGTCGGCCACTTCCTGCATGCGCGACAGGTCTTCCGGCGTCAGCGCGGCGCTGAAGGTCTGGGTCTGAATCGCCTTGCTGATGATCTGCTCGCGCGGCACGTCACCGTTCTTCAAGGTCGCCAGCGTCGGCTCGGCGATGAAGTAGCCGGCGATCAGCTTGGCGGCCTCATCGGGCTTGTGCTGCAGCAGGTCGATGGCCTCGCGCTGGGCGTCCAGCGACTTCCAGACCAGATCCTTCTTGTTCTTCAGGGTTTCGCCCGAGGTGATCGTCACCATGCAGGGGAAAGGCCAGACCTCGCCGATCTCGTAAATCTGTTTCACTGGCGCGATCAGTTGGGCGATGCTGGCCTGGGGCTCGAACAGGAAGGCCGCATCCACGCGCTTGCCGACCAGGGATTGCACGGCCACCTGCGGGCTCACGCCCATGACCGTCACGTCTTCAGGCGCCAGGCCCGCGTTCTTCAGCACCACGCCGCGCAGCACCGTATCGGCCGTGCTGCCCTCTTTCTGCGAGGCCAGGGTGTGACCCTTCAGGCCGGCCACGTCATGGATGCCGGTGTCCTCACGCACCACCAGCGCGTGGAAGCCGCGCTGCGCGCCGCCCACGACCTTCAGGTCCGCGCCGCGCGAGGACCAGGAAGCCGCGTTGGTGAAACCCAGCACGCCGGTGTCGAGCTGCCCGCCGACGATGGCCTTGATCAGGTCGGTGCCCGACTTGAACTCGACCAGTTGCACGTCCAGCCCCTGCTTTTCATAGAACTTGCCCTCGTAGGCGGCGATGGCCTGGGCGTCGTCCATGACGCGGATGTAGCCGACCTTGAAGGGTTCGGCGGCCTGCACCTGGGACGCCAGCGTCAGTGCGGCGAGTACAGGAATCAAAAAACGGCTGGCTTTCATGCTGCAAGTTCCTCGGGGATGGATGGGGTGTGTTCGGTGTCGTCGACGATGCCCAGCAGGCCCAGGATTTCCCGGCGCATGGCGGAAAAATTCGACAGATCGTGGGTCTTTTCGGTATCCGACAGATGGAATTCTTTCAGTACGCGCGACGGCCGGGCGCTGAAGACCAGGATGCGGTCGGCCAGGAACAGCGCCTCGTCCACGTCGTGGGTCACCAGCAGCACCGTGGGCCGGGTTTCGCGGATCAGGGTGCGCAGGGCGTCCTGCAGCGTCATGCGGGTCAAGGCGTCCAGCGCGCCAAAGGGTTCGTCCAGCAGCAGCACCTCGGGGTGCGTGATGAAGGCGCGCGCCAGGGCGCAGCGCTGGCGCATGCCGCCCGAGACCTGGTGCGGGAAATAATCCTCGAAGCCTTTGAGCTGCACCTTGTCGAGCCACAGCCGCGCCTGGCGCTGGGCCTCGGCCCGGCCGACCTTTTGCAGTTCCAGGGCCATGGCCACGTTCTGGACCAGGGTGAGCCAGGGATACAGGGCGTTTTCCTGGAACATCAGCATGCGGCTGGGATCGGGCTTGCGCACCGGCTGCCCGTCGACCAGCACCTGGCCGGCCGAAGCCTTTTCCAGACCCGCCGCCATGTGCAACAGGGTGGACTTGCCACAGCCCGACGGCCCGACCAGCGCCACCAGTTCACCCGGGGCGATGTCACGCTCGAAGTGTTCGACCACCCGCAGGTCGCCGAAATGCTTTTCAACCTGTTTGAAGGAAAGGTTCATACGGAAAATCGCCTGAAAGGCCCAAACTCATTGATGGTCGATACTTTAACGATCGACCTTAATGAGCAACAACGATTTGTTCACGATTTCTTTATTTCTTATGGAAATATAAAACTCACTGCAGGATGGAAGGGCGGCCAAGCCGGGGACCACGCCCGAAACCGGAAGGGATCGCGGTCGCGCCGGAACGCGGCGGGAGCGCTACGATAAAGAGGCACCCAAACTCGGAACCCAGACTCCGGAGGCCCCCCATGTCCAGCCCGTCCACCCCGGACCCGATCGCCCGGCTGCTGGCCGTCCACGCCGAGACGCGCGCGCGTCTCCAGACGTACACCGACGGCCGCGCACCCGCTGCGGCCGACTTCACCGCCCTCGCGGCCTGGATCGACGGTCCGGCGCGCATCGCCCACGACATCCTGGAACGGCGCCTGTTTCCCGCCCTGATCGAATCCATGGCGGGATCGGACGCCGTCTGCCTGAAGGGCATGACCGGCGGCCTGGCCCAGAGCCGCGCCGACCTGGACCGCCGCTGGCGCCAGGCGACTCGTCTGCGGGACGACGCCGCCCAAAGCGAAACAGCCTCGCACAGCCCCGCCGATCCGGCCATCCGGGATGCGCTTGCCGCCTGGGCCGAGGACACCCTGGCCTGGCTGAAACGCGCCGACGAGGAACTGCTGCCCATGGCAGACCGCTTGCTGGACGGCGCCGCCATGGCCGAACTGGCCGCTGATTGCGCCCGCCTCGACAACTAAGCCAAACCCCTGCATCCACGGCCTTGTCCCGGTACAAAACAAGGTTATTTCTAATGGTTTGTCCGTGTCGACGGGGGGATCGGTTTTTGCCTATACTCCGCTCGTTCAACTGCCATTCAGTCAGTAGACTGTCAGCCGGACGTCATGATTTTTCCCTCATGGCGCGCCTCAACCCCGGAGACCTCCTCAATGAAATTTGCGACCACCCACATCGCCGCCGCTATCGGCTTGTCCCTGACCATGGGACTGGCTGCCGCCACCGCTCACGCCGCCCCCATCATCGTCAAATTCAGCCACGTCGTCGCTGAAAACACCCCAAAGGGCCAGGGCGCGCTCAAATTCAAGGAACTGGCGGAGGCCGCCCTGCCGGGCAAGGTCGAGGTGCAGGTGTTCTCCAATTCGCAGCTCTTCGGCGACGGCAAGGAAATGGAAGCCCTGCTGCTGGGCGACGTGCAGATCATTGCTCCCTCGCTGGCAAAATTCGACCGCTACACCAAGAAAATCCAGATCTTCGATCTGCCCTTCATGTTCGATGACATGGACGCCCTGGACCGCTTCCAGAGCGGCCCCAAGGGCCAGGAGCTGCTGGATTCCATGAAGTCCAAGGGCATCAAGGGCCTGGGCTACTGGCACAACGGCCTGAAGCAATTGTCCACCAACAAGGACAAGCTCACCCGCCCCGAAGACGTCAAAGGCCTGAAATTCCGCATCCAGTCCTCCGACGTGCTCGAAGCCCAATTCCGCCAACTGGGCGCCAACCCCCAGAAGCTGGCCTTCTCCGAGGTCTACCAGGCCCTGCAGACCGGCGTGGTCGACGGCGCCGAAAACCCCTGGTCCAACATCTACTCGCAAAAGATGCACGAAGTCCAGAAGACCATCGCGGTCACCAACCACGGTGCGCTGGACTATATGGTCATCACCAATTCCGGCTGGTGGGACGGCCTGCCCGAAGACGTGCGCGCCGGCCTGCAAAAGGCCATGGCGGGCGCCACCGAGCACGCCAACAAACTGGCGGCCGAGATCAACGACCGCGACCGCCAGCGCATCGCCGACGCCGGCAAGGCGAAAATCCAGGAACTGTCCAAGGAAGACGTCGCCGCCTGGCGCGCCACCATGCGCCCGGTCTGGGACAAATTCCAGGATCAGATCGGCAAGGACATCATCGACGCCGCCATCGCTTCGAACCAGCAATAAGGTTCGGCCTCGCCTTGTCCATCACGGCCGCTCCCCAGCGGCCGTTTCACATCCTAAAAGGGGATCCTTCCATGCTGAAAAAATGGCTGGAACACATCGAGGAAGGCCTGATCGCCTTTCTCCTGGCCGCCATGACCGTGGTGACCTTCGCCCAGGTCGTGGCCCGCTACGTCTTCAACTACAGCTTCGTCTGGGCGCTGGAACTGACCATGTTCTGCTTCGGCGCCCTGATCTTCCTGGGCATTTCCTACGGTGTGCGTGTGGGCGCGCACATCGGCGTGGACGCCCTGGTACGCGCCCTGCCTGCCCGTATCGCGCACAAGCTGGCCATCGTCAGCACCCTGCTGTGCATCGTGTATGCGGCCATCGTCGTCTACGGCGCCTGGATCTACGTCGACAAGATGTACACCATCGGCATCATGGCCCAGGATCTGCCGATTCCCCAATGGGTGCCGCGCGTCGTGCTGCCGCTGGGCTACGCCCTGCTGATCTGGCGCCTGGGCGAGGTGCTGTGGAATCTGTTGCGCGGAGGCGATGCCTCCCTGCTGGGCGACGAGGTCGCCGATGCCATGAAACTCCTCGACGAGAACGACTCCAAGGGAGACGCCGCATGACCACGCTTGCTCTGTTCATCCTGCTGTTCGTCTTCATGTTCATCGGCATGCCGGTGGCCGTGGCCTTGGGCCTGTCGTCCCTGCTGACCATCATGGCCTTCGGCCACGATTCGCTGGCCTCGCTGTCGCTCAAGCTCTACGAGACCTCCGAGCACTTCACCTTGATGGCCATTCCCTTCTTCATCCTGGCCGGCGCCTTCATGACCACCGGGGGTGTGGCCCGTCGCATGATCCGCTTCGCCATCGCCACGGTCGGCCACCTGCACGGCGGCCTGGCGATCGCCTCGGTGATGGCCTGCGTGCTGTTCGCCGCGGTCTCGGGCTCCTCGCCTGCCACCGTGGTGGCCGTGGGCTCGATCGTGATCGCCGGCATGGTGCGCGCCGGCTACTCGCAGTCCTTTGCGGCGGGCGTGATCTGCAATGCCGGCACCCTGGGCATCCTGATCCCGCCGTCCATCGTCATGGTGGTCTACGGCGCGGTCACGGAAACCTCGGTGGGCGCGCTGTTCATGGCCGGCGTGGTCCCCGGGCTGCTGCTGGGCCTGGTGCTGATGGTGGCGATCTACATCGTCGCGCGCGTGCGCAACATGCCGCGCCAGCCGCGCGCCAGCCTGGGCGAGGTCCTGACCGCCGGACGCGATTCGATCTGGGGCCTGCTGCTGATCGTCATCATCCTGGGGGGCATTTACGGCGGGGTCTTCACCCCGACCGAAGCCGCTGCCGTGGCCGCCGTCTACGCCTTCGCCATCGCGGTGTTCGTCTACCGCGACATCGGCATGAAACAGGTGCCCGAAGTCCTGATCGAGGCGGCCAAGGTGACCATCATGCTGATGTTCATCATTGCCAACGCCCTGCTGTTCGCCCACGTGCTGACCACCGAACGCATCCCGCAGGCGATCGCCGAGCAGATCATCGCCTGGAACATGAGCGACTGGCAGTTCCTGATCGTGGTCAACATCCTGCTGCTGGTGGCCGGCGCCTTCATGGAACCGACCGGCATCATCCTGATCCTGGCGCCGATCCTGTTCCCCATCGCCATGCAGATGGGCATCGATCCGGTGCACCTGGGCATCATCATGGTGGTCAACCTGGAGATCGGCATGGTGACCCCGCCCGTGGGCCTGAACCTGTTCGTCACGGCGGGCATCACCCAGATGAGCATCGGCCAGGTCATCCGCGCCGCCCTGCCCTGGCTGATGATCCTGCTGGTCTACCTGGTCTTCATCACCTACGTGCCGATCGTCAGCCTCTGGCTGCCCAATCTGCTCGGTTGACGAGCCGCCGGCCGCTCCGGCGGCCGACACACGGCTGTCACATGCGACCGCCATAATCCCTGCGCAAGCCCGGGCCGCCAGGCCCGGGCGCTTCACTCAAAGGGATTGTCCGCATGCGGCTCGCGTTCACACTCAAGACCCGTTTCATCCTGTTCATGACTGTGCTGACGCTGTGCGTCGGCCTGGTCATGGGCGCCGTCACCCACCTGCAACGCACGACCGACACCTTGCGCAACGCGGAGACCGCACGCTACCAGACCAGCCAGCTGGCCGGCTGGTACCAGACGCAAGCCACGGCCCTGTCCCGGGACGCCGCCGCCTTCGTCGCCAGCGAACAGCCGGAATTCGAACAGCGCTACCTGGACCACCTGGCCGTCCTGGAGGGCCGCATCCCCGACGCCCGAGGCGTCCAGGCCGACGCCCGCGACCGTTTCCGGCAGGCCGGTCTCGACGAGGCCGAGCTGGCGCTGTTCGAGGACGCCCATGCGCGGCTGCTGGCCCTGGCCGCCACCCAGCGCGAAGCCATCGGCACCGCCAAAGGCGAACTGGACGACGGCCAGGGCGGCATCCGCATCGCCCTGCCCAACGCCCTGCTCGCCAAGGCGCTGATCTTCAGCCAGCAATACACCCAGGCGGAAGCGGACATCACGGCCCTGATCAATGCCTTCGACACCCGTCAGGCGCTGCGCATGGAACAACAGGTCGCCCGGGCCACGGCTGACGGCGGCACAGCCGGACGCATCGCCGTCGGCGCCGTGCTGGCGCTGCTGCTGTGCGGCATGCTGGCGCTGCGCGGTCTGTACCGCTCGGTCAAACGTCCCCTGGACCGGAGCGTGGCGCTGGCCGGTCACCTGGCGGCCGGCGACCTGTCCATCCCCATCGAAGGCGCAGGCCGCGACGAAATGGGACACCTGATGCACGCGCTGGAAGGCATCCGCCAGGGCCTGAACCGCACCCTCTGCCGGGTGGCGGACCACTTCGCGCACGTCAATGCCGGCGTGGACGCCCTGTCCTGCGGCCAGGAAGCGGCCCTCGGCGACAGCCACGACCAATGCGCCATGGCCGGGCAGATGTCCTCGGCCATGGACAGCCTGAACCACACCGTCCGCCTCAATCACGACCGGGCCATCGAGGCCCGGCGCCTGAGCGAGCAAGGCGACCGCGAGGCCCGGACGGGCGCCGCGACCGTCGCACGGCTGGCACAGGCCATGGACGGCATCGCGCAAGACGGGCTGCGTGTCGAGGAGGCCGCGCGCCAGATCGGCGAGATCGCGTTCCAGACCAACATCCTCGCCCTGAACGCCGCCGTCGAGGCCGCTCACGCAGGGTCCCAGGGGCGCGGCTTTGCCATCGTCGCCGCCGAGGTCCGCTCGCTCGCCCAGCGCTGCGACCAGGCCGCCGGACTGATCCAGTCCACGATCGAAGAAGCCATCCGCGACAGCCGCCGGGGCGCCGAACTGGCCGTCGAAGCCCGTGCAGCCATGGATCGTGCCGTCAAAGCCACCGGCCGCAGTTGCCAGATCATGGACGAGGTGGCCGCCGCCACCGAATCCCAGGCGGAATCCATCCACGAAACGGCGCAAGCGGCGCGCCGCCTGGAAGCCATCGGCGCGCGCGGCGCGCGGCAGGCCCAGGCCGCATCGCAAGTGGTGGCCGAACAGCGATCCCGCGTCACGGACCTGCGCCGGACGCTGACGCAATTCAGGCTGGAGGCAGCCGAAGCCCCCGTCAGGCTGGCGGCCTGATCCAGGCCGGCGCCCCGGGGGGCTTCAGGCGAAAGCCGCCCGTCCGCGCACCAGGCGCCACAGGCGGCGGACCATCGCGGTGAAGGTCAACAGCCAGCCCAGCCAGGCGGCATACAAAAAGACGGGCGGCAGGAAATCCAGGAAATCGAAGCCCATCGCATGATTCATCTGCCAGGTGCAGGCCGCGTACATGCCCAGCGGGAAGATCGCGCCCCAGTACAGCGGATCGTAGCGGAACGGAAAACGCTGGAACCCATAGCGCCAGACGCCCAGCAGCAGCAACATCGGAATCCACCAGGTCCCGGTGGCCCAATAGAACACGGTGAAGCCCTTCAGAAAAGGCAGCAGCGACACCAGATACGGCGCCTGGGGCGCATTCAGGATCAGCAGCGAGCCGGCCAGGGTGGAAATCGCCATGGCGCCCATGTTGATCCAGTACGGCGGTGACAAATCATCCGGTGAAAAAGGAAAGAAACTGTAGCGGTAGAAGATCAGCGACATCATCCAGATGTACAGCATCCCGCCCCACAGCCACATCGACAGGGCCACCAGATTCAGCTCCAGGCGGTAGGGCTGTCCGCTGTGCGCCGCCAACAACGCGCTGGACACCGCCAGCGCCTGGGTCGCCACCACCGCCAGCAGCCAGGCGCCGCTGATGCTGCGATCCAGCGGCGGTTTTTCTTTTTTGACCGTAAAGGCGGTGAAGATCGTATAGGTCAGCCCCACCCACAGCACCACGGCCAGGACCCAGAGGGCAAAACCCACGGTCAGGTCGCCACGCAGCAGGATGAACTGGCCGGCCAGGATGCCGGTGGCCGCCACCAGCGTGAAATAGCCCGGCCCCCGGGCATGATCGATCATGTCGCCGAAAAAGCGCCGGGGAAACCGCGCCGCGCGCAGCAGATAGACCAGCCACAAGACGAAGTACTGGGCCGCGTTCAAGGCGAACAGGACCCGCGCCAGCAGCGGATGCCCCATCATGTCCGACGCCAGCGAGACGATGCCGGTCGCCATCACCAGGCCGAAATACGCCGGCGACAGCTCGCGCAGAGGCCCCTGCCACCACGGAGGCACGACGGCCGCAGGACTCAGGTCCAGGGGGGCGGCGGGCGCGGGCACGCGGCGGTCCGGTTCCGATGCTGGCATGGCGGGGGCTCCTTTTGGGCGATGCGCCGCCCTCCGGCGTCTCTGTCCCGAGCGCGCTAAAATGGCGGATTGACCCGCATTTTAATGCGTGCGCCCGTGACAGGATTCGCGGCGCGCCCGATACACACAGGACACCGCCATGGAAGCCGAACGCCAGAACCAGATCATTGCCCGCATCGACGACTACGCCGAGCGCCAGGGTCTGCTCCGGAGGTATCTTTGACTACGATGCCAAGTCCGAACGCCTGATCGTCGTCAACGCCGAACTGGAAAGCCCGGACGTCTGGAACGATCCGACGCATGCCCAGGAACTGGGCCGCGAAAAGAAATCACTGGAAAACGTCGTCGGCACCCTGTCCGATCTGGAACAAGGCCTGAACGACGCCCGCGACCTGTTCGAACTGGCCAGCGCCGATGACGACGACGCCACCCTGCTCGCCATCGAACAGGACTGCGCCGCCCTGGGCGAACGCCTGGAGGCGCTTGAATTCCGCCGCATGTTCAACAACCCGGCCGACCCCCTGAACTGCTTCGTCGACATCCAGGCCGGCGCCGGCGGCACCGAAGCCCAGGACTGGGCCTCCATGCTGCTGCGCCAGTACCTGCATTACGGGGAACGCAAGGACTTCAAGGCCGAGGTCCTGGAAGAATCCGAAGGTGAAGTCGCCGGTCTCAAGTCGGCCACCATCAAATTCGAGGGCGAATACGCCTACGGCCTGCTGCGCACCGAAACCGGCGTGCACCGCCTGGTGCGCAAAAGCCCCTTCGATTCATCCAACGGCCGGCACACGTCCTTTGCCAGCGTCTTCGTCTACCCGGAAATCGATGACTCCTTCGAGGTCGAGGTCAACCCGGCGGATCTGCGCATCGATACCTACCGCGCCAGCGGCGCCGGCGGCCAGCACATCAACAAGACCGACTCGGCCGTGCGCATCACCCACCAGCCCACCGGCATCGTCGTGCAGTGCCAGAACGACCGTTCCCAGCACCGCAACCGCGCCGAAGCCATGCAGATGCTGAAATCACGCCTGTACGAGCTGGAAATGCGCCAACGCATGGCCGAACAGCAGAAACTGGAAGACGCCAAGAGCGACGTGGGCTGGGGTCACCAGATCCGCTCCTACGTCCTGGACCAGAGCCGCATCAAGGACTTGCGCACCGGCGTGGAAATCTCCAACACCCAGAAGGTCCTGGACGGCGACCTGGACCCCTTCATCACGGCCAGCCTGAAACAAGGCGTCTAAGCCCCGCGCCGGGGCGCGCCCCTCACGGACGCGGCCCCGGCCTTCCCCGACGCCCTCGCCTCTTTTTCCCCGACAGCACGACATGACCTCGCAGACCGACATCCAAGCCCCCGACGAGAACCGCCTGATCGCCGAGCGCCGCGCCAAGCTGGACGCGCTGCGCCAGGCCGGCCCCGCCTACCCCAACGACTTCCGCCCCGACACCCACGCCGCCGACCTGCACCGCGACTGCGGCGAACTGGACGAGGATGCGCTGCTGGCCCTGGGCCGGCAGGCCCGCGTCGCCGGGCGCATGATGCTCAAGCGCATCATGGGCAAGGCCAGCTTCGCCACGCTGCAGGACAGCAGCGGCCGGCTGCAGTTGTACCTGGACCGGGGCGTGCTGGGCGACGAGGCCTATACCGCCTTCAAGTCCTGGGACATCGGCGACATCGTCGCCGCCGAGGGCGAGGTCTTCAAGACGCGCAAGGGCGAACTGTCGCTGCGCGTGCAGTCTCTGCGCCTGTTGTCGAAATCCCTGCGCCCCCTGCCCGACAAGTTCCACGGCGTGGCCGACCAGGAACTGCGCTATCGCCAGCGCTACGTCGACCTGATCATGACCGAAGGCACGCGTGAAACCTTCCTGGCGCGCAGCCGCATCGTCACCGCGATCCGCCAGATCATGTCCGAGGCCGACTTCCTGGAAGTCGAAACCCCGATGCTGCACCCCATCCCCGGCGGCGCGGCGGCCAAGCCCTTCATCACCCACCACAATGCGCTGGACATGGACATGTACCTGCGCATCGCGCCGGAACTGTATCTGAAGCGCCTGATCGTGGGCGGCTTCGAGCGTGTCTTCGAAATCAACCGCAATTTCCGCAACGAGGGCGTCAGCCCGCGCCACAACCCTGAATTCACGATGATGGAATTCTATGCGGCGTACACGGACTATCGCTGGCTGATGGACTACACCGAATCCCTGATCCGCGAAACCGCGCGGCGCGTGTGCGGCACCGCCAGCCTGAACTACCAGGGCCAGCCGCTGGATCTGGAACTCGCCTTCGACCGCCTGACCATCGTCGAGGCCATCCTCAAGCACGCCCCCGGCTACGCGCCCGCCCAACTGCAGGATGAGACGTACTTGCGCGGCGAACTGCGCCGCCTGGGCGCGGACGTGGACGGCCCGGTCCTGGCCCACGCCGGTCTGGGCGCGCTGCAACTGGCGCTGTTCGAGGAAACCGCCGAAGCCAAGCTCTGGCACCCGACCTTCATCATCGACTATCCGGTCGAAGTCTCGCCGCTGGCGCGCGCCTCCGACAGCCAGGCCGGCATCACGGAACGCTTCGAACTGTTCGCCTGCGGGCGCGAAATCGCCAACGGTTTTTCCGAGCTGAACGATCCGGAAGACCAGGCCGCGCGCTTCCAGGCCCAGGTCGCCGCCAAGGACGCCGGCGACGAAGAAGCCATGTACTACGACGCGGACTACGTGCGCGCCCTGGAATACGGCATGCCTCCCACGGGCGGCTGCGGCATCGGCATCGACCGCCTGGTCATGATGCTGACCGACAGCCCCAATATCCGCGACGTGATCCTGTTCCCGCACCTGCGCCGGGAAGACTGAGCGGGACCGCACATGAAAAAAGGCCCCCACGCTACGCCCTCCGGGCTCGCTGCCCCCCAATGAACTGCCCCCCAAAAGTTGGACACCGATCCAACCTTTGGGGTGTTTTTCATGTCGAAG
>NZ_JBHSDY010000007.1:0-352846 GCF_042651965.1 Castellaniella hirudinis | reverse complement strand
CAGCGCCAGCTTGGCCGAACCCTTCACGATCGGCGTGTCGTCGCCCGGGAAGTCGTACTTGGACAGAAGCTCGCGCACTTCCATCTCGACCAGTTCCAGCAGCTCTTCGTCGTCGACCATGTCGCACTTGTTCAGGAACACGACGATGTAGGGCACGCCCACCTGGCGGGCCAGCAGGATGTGCTCACGCGTCTGGGGCATCGGGCCGTCAGCGGCCGAGCACACCAGGATCGCGCCGTCCATCTGCGCAGCGCCCGTGATCATGTTCTTGACGTAGTCGGCGTGACCCGGGCAGTCCACGTGCGCGTAGTGACGGTTGGCCGTCTCGTATTCCACGTGCGAGGTGCTGATCGTGATGCCGCGCGCCTTTTCTTCGGGCGCGTTGTCGATCTGGTCGTAGCCCTTGGCTTCGCCGCCCAGCGCCTTGGCCAGCACCGTGGTGATCGCCGCGGTCAGCGTCGTCTTGCCGTGGTCAACGTGGCCGATCGTACCCACGTTCACGTGCGGTTTGGTCCGTTCAAACTTGCCTTTTGCCATGGCTGACTCCTGACTGTGGAATGATCACAAGATTTGTGGTGCCCATGATGCGGATCGAACGCATGACCTCTCCCTTACCAAGGGAGTGCTCTACCACTGAGCCACATGGGCGGTATTCATTTCGACATCCGTCGAACCGGACCCGCTGGAGCGGGTGAAGGGAATCGAACCCTCGTCGTAAGCTTGGAAGGCTTCTGCTCTACCATTGAGCTACACCCGCGATTCGGATCCCTGTCGATATCCTTGCAATCAGCGCAGGACATCGTTCGCATGGTGGTGGGGGTTGGATTCGAACCAACGTAGGCGCAAGGCCAACAGATTTACAGTCTGCCCCCTTTAACCACTCGGGCACCCCACCGAAGCGAATCTCGAATTATGGAGATATTCTAGTTCGATGTCAAGCGACGGCGTCGCGTCCAGCCAGGACTTCGCCCAGGCCCTGACGCTCCAGCAACGAATCCAGGTGTTCCCAGTTGGAAAATTCGATCACCAATTGCCCGCCCTTGCGGGCGCCGGTGCGGATCTTCACCTGGGTCGCCAGATGGTCGGACAGGGCTTTTTCGAGCCGGTCAAGGTCGCCGGAACGGCTGGCGCCCGTCCCCCGGGCCGCGCGGCCGGCCGCGGTGACGAGCGGTTCGTCGGCTTCGCGCAGGGCGCGCGCGACGCATTTTTCGGTTTCACGCACCGACAGCCGCCGAGCGACGACCTCGTTGGCCAGCAGGATCTGCTGCGCGGCTTCGGTGGCCAGCAGCGCGCGGGCGTGACCCATGTCGATGTCACCCGCCAGCAACATCGTCTGCACGGGTTCGGCCAGGTTCAGCAGACGCAGCAGGTTGGTGGTGGCCGAGCGTGAACGGCCAATGGCCGTAGCGGCCTGTTCATGGGTCAGGCCGAATTCGTCCAGCAGACGCCGCACGCCGTGGGCTTCTTCAAGCGGATTCAGGTCCTCGCGCTGGATGTTCTCGATCAGCGCCATGGCGGCGGCGTTTTCGTCGGCCACCTTGCGCACCAGAACGGGGACCGCGTCCAGGCCGGCAATCCGCGCCGCGCGAAAACGCCGTTCGCCGGCAATGATTTCGTACTGGCCGGCTTCGTCTTCCAGCGGCCGCACCAGGATGGGCTGCATGATGCCCTGGGCGCGGATAGATTCAGCCAGATCGTTCAAAGCGCCCTCGTCCATGCGGGTGCGCGGCTGGTAACGGCCCGCGCGCAGGACGCTGATCGGCAATTGATTGGGGGAATCGTCCTTCTGGCGTCCCACCGCGTCCAGCGCGCCGTTGTCGGCGCCCAACAGGGCGTCCAGACCGCGTCCGAGTCCTTTTTTACGAGTGGCCATGATTGTGTTCCTATGCGTAATACCGAGCGGGCCGATCAGGCCGCGCGCGAACGAATCTTGCCGCCGACACGGCGGATGAGTTCCTCGCCAAAGGCGAGGTAGGCCCGGGCGCCCCGGGACGACTTGTCGTAGACCACACCGGGCTGACCGTAGCTGGGCGCCTCGGCCAGACGCACATTGCGCGGCACGACCGTCTTGAAGACCTTGTCCCCGAAATGCGATTCGAGCTGGGCCGAGACCTGCTGCTGCAACGTCATCCGCGTGTCGAACATGACGCGCAGCAGGCCGATCAATTCCAGGTCGGGATTCAGATTGCGGTAGACCCGTTTGATGGTGTTGACCAGGTCGGACAGGCCTTCGAGCGCGAAATATTCGCACTGCATGGGGATGATCACCCCATGGGCGCCCGCCAGGCCGTTCAGGGTCAACAGGGACAGCGTGGGCGGACAATCGATCAGGATGAAGTCGTAGTCCTGGGTGACCATGGACAGCGCCTGCTTGAGCTGCATTTCGCGGTCGCTCATCTGCACCAGATCGATCTCGGCACCGGACAGTTCCCGGTTCGAGGGCAGCACGTCATAACCGCCGGATTCCGAACGGATGCGGGCCTGGGCCACGCCCGCCTCGCCGATCAGCACCTGGTACAGATTGATGGTCGCCGCGTTCTTGTCGATGCCGCTGCCCATGGTGGCGTTGCCTTGCGGGTCCAGATCGACCAGCAACACGCGCTGGCCGTGCTGGGCCAGCGATGCGGCCAGATTGATGGCTGTGGTGGTCTTGCCCACACCGCCCTTCTGGTTGGCGATGCAAAATACGCGGGCAGATTTCTGACGATCAGCAGTCATGAGGTTCCTTCGGGACCGGTTGGGGCCTGTTCACATTCGAGTTCCAGCAGACAGCGGCGCGCGTCCATTTCAGGCACGCTCAGTTCGACGGCATGCGTCACGCACCAGCCCGTGTCGGCGTGCAAGGCGGCGCGTTCGGCCACGGGGTCCTGGCCCTTCATGGCCAGCATCGTGCCGCCCGGGGCGCGGTGATGCGCGGCGACACGCACAAAGTCCGACAGCGAAGCAAAGGCGCGCGAAATCACCAGATCCGCTTGCAGACTGTCCATGGATTCGATGCGGCCATGTTCTGAACGGACATTCTTCAAACCCAGGACACCGGCCGCCTGGCGGATGAACGCGGTTTTCTTGCCGACGGCATCCACACAGACGACGGACCAATCCGGCTGACAGATGGCCAGAATGATACCCGGTAAACCCGCACCCGAACCCATGTCTGCAACACGCAGAGCACGGTCCGGCCAGCGGGCCCGCAACCCCGGCACAATGGCCAGGCTGTCGAACACGTGCTGCACCAGCATCTTTCCGGGGTCGCGGATGGCCGTCAGGTTGTAGGCTTTGTTCCAGTGCCGCAACTGCTGCAGGTAAGCCAGTAGTGTGGGAATGCGGCTGTGATCGGCTTGCATGCCCAGGGCGTCCAAGGCCTGTTCCAGGCGCTCCTGGAATTCGGGAAAGGGCGTACCGCTCATGCCGCCTGGCGCCCGCGCGCATGCCGCTTCAAGTGAACCAGTAGCAGGGATACCGCCGCCGGCGTCACACCGGAAATCCGCGCCGCCTGCCCGATGGTGGCCGGCCGTGCGGTTTCCAGACGCTGGCGTACCTCGGTGGACAGGCCAGGGACGCCCGCGTAATCGAAGTCATCCGGGATGGCTTGGTCCGACTGGGCTTTCTGGCGCTCGATCTCGTCGCGTTGACGGTCCACGTAGCCGGCATATTTGGCCTGGATGCCGACCTGCTCGGCCTGCACGGGGTCCTGCAGTCCTGGACCGGCCAGCAAGGCGCCCTGCTCGTCCTGCAGCGCCATCAAGGCGGCGTATTCGACATCAGGGCGCCGCAGCAGATCCAACAGGCTGGGATGGCGATCCAGGCGCTGCAAAGCCAGTTGTTCGCGGTCATGAGCCTGCAGCACGGCAGGATTCACGCGGGTTTCCGTCAATCGTTGAATTTCAGCAGCCACCGCGTCGCGCTTGCGGCTGAAGGCATCCCAGCGGACATCGTCAATCAAACCCAGGGCCCGCCCTGCTTCCGTCAGACGCAGATCGGCATTGTCCTCGCGCAGACTGAGACGATATTCCGCCCGCGAAGTAAACATTCTGTAAGGTTCAGTAACACTTTTAGTTACAAGATCATCGGTGAGCACACCCAGATAGGCCTGGCTGCGATCCAGGGTCCAGGGTTCTTTGCCCTGAACCTGCAAAGCCGCGTTGGCGCCTGCCAACAGCCCTTGGGCAGCGGCCTCTTCGTAGCCGGTGGTGCCGTTGATCTGCCCGGCAAAGAACAGCCCCCGGATCGCCCGGGTTTCCAGCCAGGCATGCAGGTGCCGGGGATCGAAGTAATCGTATTCGATCGCATAGCCTGGCCGCATGATGCGGGCATTTTCCAGGCCCGGCAGACTGCGCACCAGCGCAAACTGGATATCGAACGGCAGACTGGTCGAAATTCCGTTGGGATAGATTTCACGTGAAGACGCGCCTTCAGGCTCCAGGAATACCTGGTGGCTGCTCTTGTCAGCGAAACGATGGATCTTGTCTTCGATCGAAGGACAGTAACGCGGCCCTACCCCTTCGATCGTCCCCTGATCGCTGTACATCGGTGAACGATCCAGACCAGACCGCACGATCTCGTGCGACCGCTCATTGGTATGGGTGATCCAGCAGGGCATCTGCTCCGGGTGCATGTCAGCACGCCCCAGGAAGGAAAATACAGGCACCGGGTCTGTATCCCCGGGCTGGATTTCCGTCTTGGAAAAATCAATGGTATTCGCATCGATGCGCGGGGGCGTCCCTGTCTTCAGCCGCCCTTGGGGAAGCTTCAATTCCTTGAGCCGCTGCCCCAGACTGGTCGCCGGAGGATCCCCTGCTCGACCTGCCTCGTAATGCGACAAGCCGACGTGCATCAAACCATTCAGGAATGTCCCCGCAGTCAACACCACAGTGCGCGCCCGGAACACCAGCCCCACCTGGGTCCGCGCACCTACCACGCGATCCCCTTCCAGGATCAGGTCGTCCACGGCTTGCTGAAAAATCATCAGATTTTTCTGCCCCTGCAGAACCATCCGGATGGCACGGCGATAAAGAGATCGATCAGCCTGCGCCCGTGTGGCACGAACCGCAGGCCCCTTGGAGCGATTCAATATCCTGAACTGAATACCCGCCTGATCGGTGGCCCACGCCATTGCACCGCCCAGGGCATCGACTTCCTTGACCAGATGCCCCTTGCCAATCCCGCCAATGGAGGGGTTGCAGGACATCTGACCCAGCGTGTCGATGTTATGGGTGAGCAGTAGCGTGGACGCACCCATACGGGCTGCGGCCAATGCAGCTTCAGTCCCAGCGTGACCACCACCGATCACGAGGACATCGAATTCTTCAGAGTAATTCATAGGGGAAAAACAGAAAGGTTCTCGAAATTATACTTCGTGAACCCTCGTGGGGTATGTTCCACGTGAAACAGAGTTTATGTGTTTCACGTGGAACATTAATGAAAAACGGTGCTAGGGGTGATGTTCCACGTGGAACACCGATAAGGTATACATGAATTTAATTTTCAATGCCGGAAAATTTATGTTTTACGTTTAAACAAGATATGCTGATGACGACTGTGCGAGTTGTAGATCCTACATCGGTTTGACATAGCCCTGTCCTCTAAGACAGGCTACAAACAATCCTCCAGAAAATGTATACCAAGCCTTGAATCAGGGAACTGCACTGGTATCAAAACCGTTGCCAGCACATTGCAGTTCAATTTTCGTCAGAGCACCCGAGGGGTCCATTCAGGACTGTTGGAACCCTGTCTCGAATGGACCCCTCGGGTGATCGAGGTCTGAACACAATGCAGCAGTCGATAGCAAACATTGTTGAAAACGCACCAAAACATCAGCCCAGGTCCTGAACCGGTTTGGCATACCCCTGTCCTCCGGGACAGGCTGGCGAACAGTCCCTCCGGACAGGGGCACACCAAACCTTGGATTACTTAATTGCATAGGCTTGAAAAGCGTTGCTGACACAGCACGCTCCAACTCTCGTCAGAGTATCCGAACACAACGCGATCAAGACGAAACCATCAAATGAAAGCCATTTTTCTCGACTGAAGGGCAGAGCTAAAAACATTCTCAGCATTACCAAACGAACATCAGCAAATCAATGTTCCACGTGGAACACCTGCTGCTACATAAGCAAATACTGCCTGTGCACAAAGCTGTGGACAAACCCTGAACAACAAGGGTACAAGTTCCCTAGACCTCAGACCGCTTAAATTGCTTTCGAACAGGCAACAAAAAAGGCACTCCGGAGAGTGCCTTTTCAGAAAGCGCCGACTGAATTACAGCGGGCGGATTTCAGCAGCCTGGGGACCCTTGGGGCCGTCCTTGACTTCGTACTGCACCGCTTGGCCTTCGTTCAAGCTGCGGTAGCCGCGGCCTTCGATAGCGGAGAAGTGCGCGAACACGTCGGTGCCACCAGCGTCCGGCGTGATGAAGCCGAAGCCCTTCTCAGCATTGAACCATTTGACTTTGCCCGTTTGAGCCATGATCTGAAACGTCCTAAATGAATGAATGAAAACAATGAATCAAGAACGCTGAAACGAAACAGATCGTGCCGGAGTGCGGATAGCAACAGGGCATGCCGTGTGCGAAACGTGCGTACTGCTAGATTGCATTGCAACAGGGAGCATAACTACGCAATAACAAAAGTCAAATCATAGTTTTCCCTTAGGCGCGATTGTATCCGCATCTGAACGCGCTGTGCTTGGAATTGCGTCTTAAATCCAACACCTATAAACACATTAAAACAAACATGTTGAAAACCATCCCATCCAAGCTGCCCGACGTAGGCAGCACCATCTTCAGCGAAATGAGTGCACTGGCCCTGGAGTGTCAAGCCATCAACCTGGGGCAGGGCTTTCCAGACTATCCCCCGTCCGAAGTGCTCATTCAGGCGGTCAGTAACGCTATGTTGCAAGGACACAACCAATACGCGCCAATGGCGGGTCTGCCTGCTTTGCGGGAAGCCATCGCGTCCAAGGTTCAAACGCAGCATGGACGGTCTTATTCGGTCAATTCTGAAATTACAGTGACCTCTGGAGCGTCCGAGGCCTTGATGAGCAGCCTGCTGGCTTTGGCCCACCCGGGAGACGAAGTGCTGCTGATCGATCCCGCTTACGACCTGTACGAACCTTCGATCCGCTTGGCGGGCGCGCGTGCGGTGCGAGTGCCCATGCGGCCGCCTCAAGAAAACGATCCGGCATTTTGCATTGATTGGAATCGGATAGAAGCCGCCCTGACGGACAAGACACGCATGCTGGTCCTGAATTTTCCCCATAACCCGACCGGACTGACGCTGAAATCCGAAGATCTGGATGCATTGGAAACGCTGATCTCCAAACATCCGATCCTGCTTTTGTCGGACGAAGCCTACGAACACATCGTGTTTGACGGCCAAGCTCATCTGAGTCCCGTCAGCAGGCCGCTGCTGGCGGAACACACTGTGCTGATTTCCTCGTTCGGCAAGACGTTCCACGCAACCGGCTGGAAAGTAGGTTATTGCTGCGCGCCTGCAGCGGTGATGACGGAAATCCGCAAAGTGCACCAGTTCACTGTGTTCTCTGTCAGCACACCCATGCAGGCGGGTATCGCCCAGTATCTGCGGACTGCTGACGCTCTGTCAGGCCTGTCGGGTTTCTATCAGAAAAAACGCGACCGGCTGCTGGCCGGCTTGAAGGAAACCGTGCTTCGTCCTTTGAGGGCAGAAGGTACGTTTTTCCTGTTGGTCGACACCGCTGCGCTAGGGGATGGACTGGAAAAGGAACTGGCCCTGCGGCTGACCCGTGACGTGGGCGTGGCCAGCATTCCCGTATCCGCCTTTTATGGCGACCCGAATCATCCCGAGGCCAACCACCAGTTGTTGCGCCTGTGCTTTGCCAAGTTGGACACCACTTTGGATCAGGCTTTGGAACGTCTGCAGGGTTTGGAAAACAGGCTGGCCGGCTGAGTGCTTTATGTTTTTCTTTGTTCTTTGATATAAAACTGGTAGGTATAGTGGGTGTCTGTGGATAACTGGAACAAGCTGATAAGTCATTGAAAATCAAATGTTTACTTGGGATTTTCCTGTGAATGTCGTTGTGGGCGGTTCAGGCATGGTTTGGGGATGATTTTTGGCATCGGGAGAAAAGCCGTGTTTATGAACAACTTGTCGACAAGATGATCACATCAGCTCGCCTCTGGACTTATCCACAGGCGGGTTTGCCTGAAATCAGGGTCAAGCAGGGGCGTCTGTCGTCGAAACCCGGGCGCCGTCATCGAACAGCAGGTCGCGTTCCGGCCACAGCATGGCGGCCAGCCGGTAGCGATTTTCTGAGCCGGTGCCGGGAGATTTTCTGGCTCGCCAGCGCGCACCGACGGAATAGTCGATGCAGAAGGCCTGTCGGTGCCGTCCGTGCCAGGCCGTGGGCGCCACGCCGTCGAACAGGCGGCCGTAGCGCCAGGCCGTGCCCTGGCCTGGGGATTCGAACAGGCGCCAGTAGTGACCGATCAGCACGGGCGTGGGATCGTCATCTTCATTCCACCAGGCCGTGCGGTCGGAATAACGCCAGCGGTTGCCTGAAAAGAAGGGTTGCGGGCTGCGGGCCTCGATGCCGGAGGTCAGCCGCTTGATGGGGTTGAGTCGTTGTTCCAGCGCTTCGAAATCCGCCACGGCGTCCAGATAGGGGGGAGGATCGTTTGGATCTTCAAGCTGTTTGCCCCAGCGTTCGAGTTCAGCCACGTGGCGGGCATACAGATCGTCGGTGTGGGCCGCTTGGACCAGGTTCAATTGCTGATCGCGGATCAGTTCCAGGATGTTGCCGCACGGCACATCGGCGATGGCCTGGATGCAGGCCGGATCCCAGGCCGCATGCACGATGCGCAATCCCGGCATGCGGATCGCCAAAGGCAGATTGCACATAAAATCGCGGATTTCTGGGCGTTCCCGAGCCGAGGCGCGCGCAAAAGGCGCATAGAACGGAGCGTCTGAAGCCTCGCGGCTGTCGAAAAACCAGCCGGAGCCGTCTTTTGCATCATTGGCCAGCAGATTGATTTCGTGGTTGCCCAGGATGGCGAGGGCGCGGCCCTGTTCCACGAGTTCTCGCACCCGGTGGATGACGCTGACGCTGTCCGGACCGCGATCGCACAAGTCGCCGATGAATACCATCAGGCGGTCTTGTGTTTCGGGATGTCGTTCCAGTTGATTGAGCAGGGCGTCCAGCGCCTGGATCTCGCCGTGGATGTCGCCGATGACGGCCAGGGGCTGGGCGTCCAGGGTGTGCAGTAGAGTCGGGTTCATGTCCTATTGTCCGTCGGGACGGGGTTCAGGACAATGCATGCGGTTGATTGAGTCAATGCAAGGTTTCGTCCCGCAGGTCTGGCCTCGAGGCCCGGGGACGCGGTAGATTGAGGAAGGGCGGATTCTCGCGCCCGTGCACTGGACGACAGGAGGTCATATGGCAAAGGATATCGTGCTGGCGACGGATGGATCGGCGTACAGCCTTCAGGCGGCGCGCTATATCGCGCAATCCGGCTTGCTGCCCGAGGGCGGGGTCGTGCGGGTGCTTTATGTCGCGGCCAGCCTGCCCTCCCAGGTGGGACGGTTCGTGGATGCGCAGTCGATCCGGGACTGGTACGACGAGGAATCCGCCAAGGTCCTGGAGCCCACGGCCGAGGTTCTGCGCCAGGCGGGCGTGCCGCACGAGACCGAATCCCGGATCGGGTTCGCGCCCCAGGAGATTACCCGCTATGCCGACGAGGTCGACGCCCACATGATCGTGATGGGCGCGCACGGCCGCGGCGTGCTGCTGGACGCGGTGATCGGATCGGTCGCGGGACGCGTGCTGGCCTTGACGCGTCGGCCGGTGCTGCTGATCCAGCATCAGGGGGATGATCCGGCGCAGTAGCCGCGAGGGGGGCCCGTCGGCTGGTTCCGCTTCAAGCCGACGGTCTGTGGTCAGATCCGGTAGTTGGCGGGCCGGGCCTGGGGGCGAGAGTCCGTTTTCCCGGCGGCATCGTCCCGGCCCTGGCCGCCGCAGTGATGGAACAGCAGGTTGAGCAGCACGGCGACCAGCGCGCTCATGGCCACGCCGCTGCCGAAGATCGTCTGCATATTGGCCGGCAGGCTGTGATACATGCCCGGGATCAGTACGGGCAGCAGACCCAGCGCCAGAGCCAGCGTGCAGGTCACGAGATTGCCTGTCTGCGTGAAATCGACCCGGGACAGCATCTGGATGCCCAGCACGCTGATGATGGCGAACACGACGACGGCCGTGCCGCCGACGACGGCCGGCGGGATGCCGTTCAGCACCCGCGCCAAGGGAGTGCAGCCGATCACGATGAGCAATACGCCGGCAACTGCGGTAACGAAGCGGCTGCGCACTCCGCTGGCGCGGACGATGCCGATGTTTTCGCCGCTGGTCACCATGACGGGCGTGCCGAACAGGCCGCCGAGGATGGAAATGATGCCGTCGGAACGAATCACGCGCGGCACATCGCGGGTCGGGTCGACTTCACGACCGACGATTTCTCCATTGATGACGGTCTGGCCGGTGGCCTCTGCCATCGAGGCCAGGCTCCAGACCAGCATCGGGATGGCGGCGATGAGGTCCAGGTGCGGCATGCCGAAGGGAAACAGCGTCGGCGTGCTGAAGGCCGGACCCCCGATCGTCGAGGCGAAGTCGGTTGCGCCCAGCATCATGGCGAACAGGGTGCCGCCGATCAGGCCCAGCGCGACCGACAGTTGGCGCAGGAAGCCGCGCAGGAACTTGAAGCACAGCACCGTCAGCACGATGGTGACCAGCGCCAGCAGAAGCTGCTGCGGGTCGCCGAAGTGTTCCGTGCCCGGCCGGCCCGTGAACAGCATGCCCGTGACCTTGACCAGGCTGATGCCGATGACCACGACCATGGTGCCGATGACCAGCGGCGGGAAATACTTCAGGATGCGGACGAACAGGGTGACCGCGAGGATGTAGAAAATACCCGTCAGGATGACGGCGCCGACCGCCGTTTGCAGATCGGTGCCTTGGGCGATCGAGATGAACAGAATGGTGGCGGCCCCGCCCGGCAGCATGATGAAGGGCAGGCGGACCCCGATCTTGCCGATGCCGACGGATTGCAGGATCGAGCCCAGGCCGCAGAACACGAAGACGCTGGACAGCAGGGCCGAGGACAGCGCTTCGGACAGGTTCAAAGCCTTGGCGATCAGGAAGACGGACGAGACGGGGGCCGCGACCATCACCAGGATGTGCTGGATGGCGAACAAGAACAACTTGCCGAAGGGGCGAATCTGGTCCACCGGGTGGACTGCTTCCTCCGGCAAACCGTCTTGATTGGTATGGGGTGTCTCCATTGCTGGCCTCTGGATTTGGATAGTGGGTAACCAAAACGGTTTGGGTTTTGTGTTTATGATTCCCAAATCGATTTATGTGAATCCTCAAGCTTGTCGAAAATCCTGTCAATACCGGGTTTACCCTGGATGCTGGTCAGATGGGGTGGCGAATTGCCCTTAATCGATTTGGACAGTAGAATTCCATTACACAAATCGATTTGGGAAATCAGGGATATAGGTTTGAGAGAGACCTGATCTTCTGTTCCGTCCCGGATCGCCGCCAAGGAGATTGGGGATGAGTACATTGAAGGACATGCACGAGCGTGCGGTCTTGCTGGTGCCCGAGCAGGTGCTGCTGCCTGATGGTGTTCAGGCCGGCCTGGGGGTGAGAGTCGAACAGGGCGTGATCACGGACGTCGAGCCGGTCGGGCAGTTTGCCACCCAGAATTTGCCCGTGATTTCCTTGCCGCGCCGCTTGCTGATGCCGGGATTCATCGATGCGCACCATCACGTCACGCAGACCTTCGGCAAGTCGCTGGTGTTTGGCGAGCCCTCGGAAATATTCATGCGCGTCTGGGTGCCGATGGAGCAGTACATGGACGCCGAGGCCATCGACGTCGCCACGCGCCTGGCCGCTTGGGAATCCCTGCGCGGCGGCTTCACGACCGTGGCCGATGCGGGCACCCGGGCGACGGTCGGCATGGAAATCGTGGCGGATGCGCTCACCGAAGTGGGGGTGCGCTGCGTGCTGGGCGCGATCTGCAATGATCTGCAGGGCGGCAAGGCAGTCATGACGAAGGCCCAGGTCCTGGATCTGGCGCAGCATCACCTGAACCGCTGGAATGAACATGATTTGATTCATCCGTCCCTGGCGATTTCCATTCCCGAAGCGGCGTCTGACGAAGTGCTGGTCGCGGTCACTCAATTGTCGCGTGAAGCCCGCGTGCCCTTCCAGACGCACCTGAACGAACATCTGGCCGCCGTCGAGCGCTCGCTGGTCGCTTCGGGGCTGCGCCCTTTGCAACGCCTGGGGCGCCTGGGCGCCATCGGCCCGGAACTGTTGGCCGCACATGCCACTTTGCTGACGCCGGACGAAATCACCTTGTTGCGCGACAGCGGCGCCGCCGTCAGCTACAACCCGGTGGCCAGCAGCTGGAAGGGCAACGCCGTCGCACCGGCCCTGCTGTTGAGCGAACTGGGCGTGCGCCTGGGCCTGGGGACCGATGGCACGCGCAGCGACGCTTTCCGCCTGCTGGATGCGGCAGAAACTGCGCAGCGGCTGGCGATGACCATGTCGGTCGGGGATTCGTCCTCGGGCGGCGGCTGGCGCTGGCTGGACATGGGCTTGCGCGGCGGGGCGGATGCCGTCGGCCTGTCGGGCAAGGTTGGTGAGATTGCTCCGGGGGCTTACGCGGACATGCTGGTCGTGAAGCTGGACGTGCCTGAGTTCGTGCCTTCCTGGGATCTGGAGTGGGAACTGGTGCGTTTGGCGAACCGGGATCAGATCGAATCCGTGATCGTGCAGGGCCGCCTGCGGCTCGACCGGGGCAAGCCTGTAGACTGGGACGGCGAGGCGCTGATGGAGCGCGCCCGGACGGTTTCTGAACACATCGTGGCGAATGCGCCGATCCGCCGCGTGGATCCTTTTGCCGGTGAACATCGCGCCCAATGGAGGTTGCAGCGCCCATGACACTGACTACCACTGCTTTTCTTCTGATCGGACTGGCCGTCTTCATTTCGGCCTTTGCCCAGGGCTGCAGCGGCATGGGATTCGCCATGTTGTCGGCGCCGATCGTGACCCTGTTTGCACCCGGCCTGATCCCGGTCATGCTGCTGGTGCTGATGATTCCCTTGAATGCCTACATCGGCTGGCGCGAGCGCGCTGCAATCGATTGGCGCGGCGTGAAGCTGATCAGCGTCGGCCGCTTTGCCGGCACTTTCCTAGGCTTGTGGATACTGCTGGTGGTCAATCTGCATCAGCTCTCCCTGTTGATCGGCTGGTCCACCCTGATCGCTGCCGTGGTAGCGATGTTGTCGCCTTCTTTCGAGTTGGGCAAAAAAGGTCTGGGCCTGGTCGGGCTGATCACCGGGGTGACCGAGACCTCGACCGGGGTGGGTGGGCCGCCGCTGGCGCTGGCCTATCAGCACAAGAGCGGCGCCGTGCTGCGTTCGACGGTCGCCCTGTGCTTTCTGGTGGGCGAGGTGATTTCCCTGATCGTGCTGGCCATCGGCGGCAAGGTGGATACTGACACCTTGATCGTGACGATGCAGATGCTGCCGTTTTTGGTGCTAGGATCGTACGCAAGCAAATTCGTACATCACCGCCTGGATGGACCCTTGCTGCGCTACCTGGTCCTGGGCTTTTCCAGCATTTCCGGCATCGTGGTGATCCTGCAGGCCTGAACCCGATTTTCGTCGTGACCCAGAATAAACGTACGCACAAACGAGTCACCATCGCCGATGTCGCCCGCGAGGCGGGCCTGTCGCCCACGACTGTTTCCCATTCCTTGAATGGGATCGGCCAGGTGGATCCGCGCACTCGTCAACACGTCAAAGACGTGGCGGCCCGCCTGAAATATCGTCCCAGCGTGCGTGCCCAGCGCTTGCGCACCGGCCGGTCCAATGCCATCGCCCTGCTGTCTTCCATGCCGGCGGCCGTCTCGACCGGAGAGTCCCGGCTTGGGTTCTTTACCGAGCTGGCCATGGGGATGGCCGGCAAAGCCCTGTTGAGCGGCTATGTGCTGATGCTGGCGCCGCCCATGGACCAGTGCAATCCTCTGGCGCTGATGGACATCGACGGCGCCATCCTGCTGGAGCCTGCGCCGGATGATCCGATCGCCCAGGAACTGGACGAGCGGGCCGTCCCCTACGTGACCGTAGGCGGCGAACCCGGGCCGGACAACGTCGATCTGCAGCATGCGGCGGCAGCGGACCTGTTGCTGCAGCATCTGCTTCAATCGGGCGCCCGGCGGCCGGGCCTGATTCTGGGGGGCAGCGGCCGGGCGTCTCAGCGCAATTTTCACGAGCGTTACCTGGCCACGGCCGAGGCCCGGGGATTCCCGCCCGTGGTGGCTTTTGCCGCCGAGGAAATAGGCGCAGAAGCCGGTCGCCAGGCCGCCGCGCGGCTGCTGGCCGAGCATCCGGAACTGGATGCGCTGTGCATTCCGATCGATACCTTTGCCAGTGGCGCCCTGCGCGCCATCCATGATGCCGGGCGACGTGTGCCTGATGATATGTTGCTGGCGACACGCCATGACGGCGTGCGCGCCCGGACCTGCCAGCCGCCTTTGACGGCTGTGGACCTGCATCTGGATGCCGTGTCGCACGTCGCGGTGCAGCGGCTCTTGCGCATGCTGGGTCGTGAAGGCCAGGATGCGCCGGTGGATGTGCCGACGCCGGCTTTGGTAGCGCGTCGTTCGACGGGCGCTTGAGGCCGGCTCAGGCCAGCGCGCGCGTCATGTACCGGGCCGGCTGTTCATAACTGGCCAGGCAGGCGTGCTGATGATCGTTCAAGTCCGTACAGGTGCGATAGCCCTGCGCGGTCCAGAAGCGTTCGGAGTCCTGGACCGAAATCAGCGCGGAATGCCGCAGTCCGGCTGTCTGGGCGGAGTCCCAGGCATGCCGGATCAGTCGATGCGCCAGGCCGTGACCGCGTGCCCGAGGGTGAATCGCCAGATCATGCAGATACAGTGTGTCGCCGTCGGGAGCCGGGTGGAAGCCGCTGTTCAGGGGCGACAGATGCCCCCGATGCACGGGATAGGTGAACAGATAGGCGCACAGGCCTTCGTCGTCCTGGATGCCCCAGATCCAGTCCGGGGCAGCCTCCAGGCGGCCGGCGAAGACGTCGGCCGATTCGAGCATGGATGCGCTGTAGCAATGGGTCTGGATGAGGTCCAGGTCGGGCAGGTCGGCGGGGTTCAGTGTGCGGTGGAGCATGGTTTTGGGATGATATCAGCGGCGGCGTTCTTCCCGCTGCGGTCCGCCTTGTTCATGACGACTGCCGCCTTCGCGCCGGGGGGCTTCGGCGCGGGGGCGTTCCTCGCGATTGCCGCGCCACTGGCCGGGATTGGCGTTCGGACTGTGTGATTCAGGGCGCCCCATCTCGGCACGCCTCGTGTCGGGACGATTCATCTCAGGGCGATTCATTTGAGGACGACCCATGTCAGGCCGGCCGGCTTGCCAGGTCTGACCTTGCGGCCGTTCACGGGATGCTTCCCGGGGCCGGTCCGGCTGCTCATTTCGGCCTGGGTTGGTTTGCCAGGATGCCGATCCCGAACGGGACGGACGCGTTTCCTGGCGGTCCGGGGAGGTGGGCCGCTGCGGTCTTTCAGCGCGGGGATTGCCGCCCGGGTGCGGCTGCCGCGCATAGTCGCGCTGCTCGGTCGTCGGCCGGGACGTCAATCCTCCATGGCCGCCGTTGTAGCTGATGCGGCGCCGATCCGGCGGCGCGTTGTGGATCACGGTCTTGTCCACGTAGACGTTGCGGACGTTAGTGATGTTCACATGGGTGACGGCCTGGTTGTAGTAAAAATCCCTGCCGCGCCAGGCGCCGCCGACATAACCGATGCCGAAGTAGCCGAATCCGTAGTTGATACCGCCATAGAAGCCGACCTGCGGCCCCCAGTAGCCGCCGTGCCAACGGTAGTAGCCGTCGGACCAGCCCCACCAGCCGGGAGTCCACAGCAGCCCGACGGCGGGCGGGAGGAGCCAGACGCCGTCGACCCAGTAGTAGCCGTTCGGCCCCCAGGCCCAGTAGCCCGGCGTCCAGATGTAGCCGGGGGCGGGAGCGACCGGCTGGACCGCCTGCGGCAGGGGTGGCGGAGCCAGAGTGATCGCCACGCCGACATTGACGGCTGCCGTCGCGGGCAGCGGCAGCGTCAGCAGCGGGACGGCCGTCAGGCCGCCGGCCAGGGCGAACGACATGGCGCGCAGGCGGGCCGCCATGCGATTTTTCGATGTGTTCTGAATGGCCTTCATGATCCGACCTCGCTGAGTTCCCGATGGTTCTACATCCGAATCCAGTTTAGTGACGGAGTGTGAGATAAATACCAAGAATTCAAGGAGATAGGTTGCGATTTGTGAATGGGATCACCCCGCTTGGCAGGGTCGAAGCGTTACCCTTCATGGACAGTTCTCGATCGTGCCTGGCCGTATCGGCGATGAAATACAGGTGCAATCAGACCCTGCAGCCCTTGGCATCCACGACGGCCTCGCCGTCTTCCTTGCTGAACGCGCCGCGCTGCGGTTGCGGCAGGATGTCCAGCACGGCTTCTGATGGCCTGCACAGGCGTGCGCCCATCGGCGTGACCACGATGGGCCGGTTGATGAGGATGGGGTGTTGGAGCATGAAGTCGATCAGTTGCTCGTCGCTCCACTTTGGGTCATCCAGGCCGAGTTCCGCGTAGGGCGTTCCTTTCTCACGCAGCACGGCACGCACCGGCACACCCATCGTAGAGATCAGCGCTGTCAGCGCAGCCCGGTCAGGCGGCGTCTTCAGGTACTCGACGACCGTGGGCTCTTCGCCGCTGTTGCGAATCATGGCGAGCACGTTGCGCGACGTGCCGCAGGCGGGATTGTGGTAGATCGTGACGGCGCTCATGAAGCCTCCAGAGACAAATTAAAAATTCAATCAGCCCTGGCGGACACCGGCTTCGTACCAGCCCTTGCTTTGGTTGACGATCCGCACAACCAGCAACATCACCGGCACCTCGATCAGCACCCCGACCACCGTGGCCAGCGCTGCACCGGACTGGAAGCCGAACAGGCTGATGGCGGCGGCTACGGCCAGCTCGAAGAAGTTGCTCGCACCGATCAGCGCCGAGGGGCAGGCAATGTTGTGCCGTTCACCTGCGCGGCGATTGAGCCAATAGGCCAGGCCGGAATTGAAGAACACCTGGATCAGGATGGGGACGGCCAGCATGGCGATCACCAGCGGCTGCTTCAGGATGGCCTCGCCCTGGAAGGCGAACAGCAGCACCAACGTCAGCAGCAGCGCTGCCATCGACAGCGGCCCGATGCGGGCCAGCGCGGCATCGAAGGTGGTCTGGCCCTTGCCTAGCAGCGCGCGGCGCCAGAGTTGGGCCAGGATGACTGGAATCACGATGTACAGTCCGACGGACACCAGCAGCGTATCCCAGGGTACGGTGATGGATGACAGGCCCAGCAGCAGGCCGACGATGGGCGCGAAGGCGAACACCATGATGGTGTCGTTCAGCGCGACCTGCGACAGAGTGAACGCCGGATCGCCTCCGGTCAGGCGGCTCCAGACGAAAACCATGGCCGTACAGGGCGCAGCAGCCAGCAGGATCAGACCGGCGATGTAGCTGTCCAGTTGATCGGCGGGCAGCCAGGCGGCGAAGACGTGGCGGATGAACAGCCAGCCCAGCAGAGCCATGGAGAACGGCTTGACCGCCCAGTTGATGAACAGTGTCACACCGATGCCGCGCCAGTGCTGCCGGACCTGGCCCAATGCGCCGAAGTCTACCTTGAGCAGCATGGGGATGATCATCACCCAGATCAGGATGCCGACCGGAAGATTGACCTGTGCGACTTCCAGGCGTCCGATGGCCTGGAACACGCCGGGTGCGAACCGGCCCAGGGCGATGCCCAGCATGATGCACAGAAAAACCCATAGCGTCAGGAAGCGCTCGAAGGCATTCATGGTGGATGGGGCCGGCGTGCAGCCGGCCGTGGCGGCTTGTGTCATGGGCAGTTCGCGTCAGCAGCAGGAGCGGGAGGAATCGAGGGATTCCGTGATTTCGCAGGAACCGCCTTGGCAGCAGTGCTCAGTCAGGTAGCTGATCAGTCCGTTCATCTGGGCGAAATCGGCGCGGTAGATCAGGTTGCGGCCTTGCTGTTCGATTGTGACGAGTCCGGCATGGGCCAGTTCCTTCAGATGGAAGGACAAGGCATTGCGGGGCACGTCGAGTTGCTCAGCCAGCACGCTGGGTGTCAGCCCTTCGAGGCCGACGACGACCAGCGCGCGGAACACACGTAGGCGCTGGGCATGGGCCAGGGCGCCGAGGGTGGAGACGGTTTGGGTTTCGTTCATTGTTCAATGATACAACAATCATTGAATTAAAGACAAAAGAAGCACTGAATCAGGCCGTAAAGAGGGGTGAAAGCACGTCGAGCAGGTTCTGCACCGGTCAAAAAAATGACCGCCGGTCAGTTCACAGGCGGTCATTTTTCTAAGCACTACAGACGGCCAAATTTCTCGTGAAACCCGGTCATCTTTTCCAAAATCCAGCAACAATCTGTAGGATCTCGCTTCTACCCCTCATGGGTAAGTGAGATATCAATAGGTTACATACATTGTATGAGAAACATTAAAAAATGGGTCTCGACCTAGTTAGATTTTCCTACTTCCAGCGCAGCCAAGATGGTTGCCGCTTCTTCCACTGGCAACGACCTTAAGTAGTTGAGTACCTTGTTTTTTGCAGGTTTCCAGAGCTTAGCAAACCATTCCGTTGGTTCCTCCATATCCTCAATCTCCTCGAGCCAGGCTTCGGCTTCACCCTCTTGAAGAAAAACGGGGATGTGGTCGAGGTAAACCCGTAACGACAACGATTCAGCCACGGTAGGAAGCGGCAGCGCTGCTGAACCTTCTACTGTCGACAGCAACACCCTGGTTTCGAATAATGGATCCTGAATTCCCGCCAAACGTCGCAGCATGGCATCGATGAGAGGTCTCGCATAAAGATCGAACGGGGAAAGATTTGCATCCAGAATTGCGAGGGCAGCCGGTGCATCACCAAGGGCGGCCCGAATTACATGGTCATCGGTTTCTCCAAAGCCGCACTCAAACACTATGCCAGACGTATCTCCTTCGTGCAGCCATGCCTCGGCGGCAACTCTTCCTGCAAGACCGTCGACGATCAACATGAGCCCACACTTACGCGCCATTGTGCTAACGGCTTCAATCGCGGATGCGGCCTTCGGCGTTACCCCTAATGCTCGTAACGTATTCACAATTGGTTGGCCGGCTACAACTGACGAACGAATGTTGGATGTTCCCCCTCGGGAGTCCATCGATCCTAGCTGATGTGCGTACGTTCCGACCACTGGTCCTGGCCGCTCGATCAGTTCGTCTATGAGTGTCTTGAATACAGCTACTTCGCCGAGCGTTCCTAGTGCGTCAGCTTTTGCCTGATCGAAAGCCCCGCGAATCGCTTTAGCAATCGCTGGGGCAACGGCTTTCTGTTCCTTTTCTGCTTGCCGCTGGGTTTCCAGAAACTCGGTCTGCTTTTGCTCCAACTCCTGAATGCTTTTGCGGAGTTGCTCCTTCTGCTCTGCTAGTAGACTCGCCTTCTCTTCTACGAGGTTGTCAATCCGTACGCTGATCTGAGGGGTGCGCATAACTTCGTCCAGTAATGCGGACATCGCCTCTTCATGTTCATCGATAGTTTTGAGTTCTGCTTGCAATCGTGCCGCGCGCTTGGCACTAAGCTTGGACTCGCCCGATGCTATCAAATCCTGCAGCTTTCTCGTTAACGCCTTTATGGGCTTTTCGGTATCCCAATACTCACCAGAAAATAGCTTCCGTAGACTTGAGGCAAGTGTTTCGCATTCATATATCTCAGGTGGTGGTGGTAGCGGTCCTGGAACAAATGATCGGCCCTCGCGCCGAAATGCTGTTAGCATGTGCCATGCTGGTAATCCGGCGTCAAACCCTTCGTTCCGGGACAAATCCTTGCCTGGGGGAGAACCAACGATTAATTGGTCACGTAGCAAGAATAGTAGCGGCATGACGTTTGTCCTACGCTCTCCAATTGCGTGTTTTATGTACTCTCGAACGGCGTCGTGATTGGTGGAGTCGAACGGCACATCACGTACCTCATAGACTAAGGTCTTGTCAGATGTAATGTGAAAGTTTGTGCGGTGTCCTGTATTCGATCCCTCGTTTTCGGCGACCCGCCAGATGCCGATCTCTCCTCGATTAGGTTGTCGTGGCGTATCCCGCCCGCCAGGAAAGGCGATCAGGTCGCCGGAAGAATAGAAGAGCTTTTTGCTATGTTCGTCGTTTGACAGATCGATCCATGACCCGTCTGTCGTCCGAATGGCGAAAGGATGCAAGAATACAGTCGTCTCTGGGGAGTCTCGCGTGCAGACCGCGAGAACCTCATCTCGATCAAAATCGAAGGCAGGGACATCATCAGGGTGTGAAAAGCTCAGCATCTGCAGACCTCTCACTACTCCACTGGATCGTGCGGAGGCCTTCCAGGTGGAGTATTCGGTAAGTAAGGTTCGTGCTGCTTGCTGATGGTCAAGAGCTTCCATCGCTACCTGAGCGTCGTCATCGCGACTATTGAAAATTGCCTGAACGCCTGCTACGAATGCGGCTATGGGTGGGGGTAAAGACGACAGAAATTCATCCGGATCCCGTCCTTCGGCCAGCGCGATAATCGTCCGGCCAAGAGCCTCCGGGAGAGTGTCGAAATTCTGCTCGTTCGGTGTGGGCTGTGATACCTCCCTTGTTTCAGGAAGTTCGACCGATTCTTCTGCTTTTATGGGGCGGAGAAATGATAAAAGATCGGCAGAGGGATCGCTGGAAAAAAGGTGTACAAGGCAGGAACGGGCGAGCCGTTTCGCATCGTCCGCTGGAGGGCTTTGACCGGCTTCCTCGTACAGTCGTAGTTCTTCCAGCAGATCGTCGACCGGTGTTGGGTCGAGCATTTTCAGATGTTCACCGAACCATTTTTGAACCACTTGGTCGGTCGCTTGAGGCATCCCCTGCACCAGCATTCGTATACGTGCGGGCCTGCCATGCGGGGGATTTTGTACTTTGGCTCCCTTCTGGATCAGTTGTATCCGGGTCTCTGCAAAAAAACGCCGAATCTCGTCATCATCAGTACCCCATTCGAGTAACTGAGCGAATCGCTTCTTTTCAATCCCCGAATAAGTCATAAGTTTTTGCCTCCCTCCGTCCGATTACGTTGTTGATGCTGCACGGCCTGGATGTATGGCAGCAGGCGGCTTGTCATAATGGGGCCGAGCCGATACAAGTTTTCGGTGTTGGGGTTAGAGAGGTAGCGCTTGACGTTACCGGCTCCTTCTACACCATAGTCGCGGATCACTAACCAATCGATCCAGCGATTTACGCCTATTGCTTGCGATTGCTGTGCTCCAGGCCTAGCGTCGCGGCTGTCTTCAGATGAGTGCAGCGAAGTAGGGGTATCGCTGCGAAGCTCCCCGAAGCTGCTAGCGTGCAGTTCTTTTGCTAATCCACTAGGTAACGAAAGCCGTGTTTCCTTAAGAAACCAGCCATTGTTTCGGCGCGCTAGATGCGCTGCAATCCGTACACTTCTACAGTCTATGTCGATAGTGGTTGCCACAAGGGCTTGTGCATCAAGCGGTGCATCGGTGCATAGGTCCCACGATAGATCGGTGCTATTAACAGTGATTCCATCGGGGGAAAATAGTTCGCAGGTTTGTATGCGGAAGATTACTTGCTCGTCGCTGGCAACCGCGAGGACGTACTCGTATCCGCTCGCCCACGGCCCACTCACTCGGACCCATTCATCGTCATATACGTGGATGTCTGATCCTATGGTGTCAACTGATGTCGTCACTGAGATCTCACCGCTACCGCTTCTGCGAAGAAGCAATGACTCAGGTGGCTCGGGGTATACATACGTACCATCGGAATCAATGTGGTGTGGAAGTGGGTCAACTACATAGAGCCGCGGTCGGGGGCTACGAATGCGATGCTCCAAAAAATCGGAAATTTTTTGAGGAAGGTTTGGTTTCGATCCAGCAAAGGCGGTGGGCAGCTCAAGTTCGTAGCTGTACCAGCCACCAAACCTTCCTTCTGGTTTCCAACGTAGTACTGAGTCGAGATCCTGTGGTGGGGCAATCTCTTGTGCCGAGAGAAGCCGATACCGTGTTCCCCATTCCAACGGTTCGTTGCTAAAGATGAAGCGTCCACCCTTCTCATCTGCGTAGAAAAGGTTCCTATCGGCGGAAAATGCGCTGACTTGTTCGGCTAGCTCAGCAGCCAAGGGTAGAAGGCCTCCAAACCCAGCGATAGTTGCCAACGGGAATTGCGGCGCCATAGACACGAGGCGAGTGGCGGAGAGTTCGGCAAGTTGGTAGGTACGGAGCCCAAATCCCGTCTGGATTTCTAGACGACCTGTGGCAGATGCTTCAAGATCGCACGGCGGAATTCGTAGCCACAGCGTTAGCGATGACTGCCCCACTGCTGCGGCCAAAAAAAGTCCGCAGCTTAGCGATTCTCTTTGCCGTCCACCTGGCACTCCCCTGACGCCTGTGCCCAGTGCTGACATGGTGGCATTGTCTTGAGAAGGGAAGTAGTTTTCGCAATCAGGCTTGGCACGGCGGCTGTAGTGCGCAAAGTGCGGCCGTCGCTCTCCCCCTGCGCGCCGAAGCACTCGTTCGCCACAGCATGGGCACGTCAAACCGAATCCGGATATGCCGCCCTGCCAGGCCGGCACATCATTGCCCAGGTAATCGCGTGCCCAGTCCATTATGCGACCCGTTCACCGTGTTTGCGTTTTATATGTACATTGGTACCGTCAAGCTCTCGAAGAAACTCCTCACTACGCCAAGTCTGGAACTCAGGCATTCGTTTTGCTCGTGGAATGACCCAACGCACTTTGGCCGCTTCCCCCATCTGCGCCGCTGTAGGTAAGTTATCGTACTTGACGTGCTTGTGATCCCCCCGGAGAAACTGGAGGGAGTTGGTTGCGAGTGAGCAAAAGAACACCTCTCGTACGAGCCCATGTTTTGCCATGTCTGGGTCCAGGCCCAGCAGACCAAACGCCTTACGTATCAGTCGAAGCCGATAGTTAGGCCCCTGACCGTAGCCATGTGAGTCGGCGTAGTGATGACCGACTGACCGGAGATATTCCCGTAATTCATTGAACAACTCGTCAGAAACGTGGAAATGCCCCCAGCCCGATGTCGAGCCGATTGGGTGGAAGATCGGCTGACCGTTAAGCTTCAGTCGGTTGTACAAGGACGAGCGCCCGAGCGCTGATGTAGTCGTGACCGCGACGAGCTTGGCATGCTTTGACTTGCCTGAGATCACACCAACAGAGTCGTGATACTTTGCCTGGAAGATGTCAACAACATCCTGGCTACGGATGAGTGACGCGATCAACTTGCCTCCGAGCAACATGTTATATGGCGGTACAGCTCCAAGAGCGTAGGCATCCATGAGGTTAACCATTGCGTCCATTCGACGATGATGGTCCCATCCGATGAAATCATCTCGGGCTCGGAGGTTGAATACGGCGTCTCCTAAAGCGAACAGACCCATGAGCTTGCCGTGGTAGTCATCCCACACAAGGAATCGCAAGCGGCGGCCGTAACCTTCTGAGATTGGTATTCTCCAGTAGTAGCTTGCAAATCTAAAAAGATCACCTTGCCAAGTGCCGGAGCGAACGAGCTCTATGCGAGGACAAATGCGTTCGACGTCAAGTTCGGCCCCAGATGCGAAGTGCTGGATCAAGCGATTAGATCGCGCTGCAATCCAGGCACGGTTGTCTGCGAGGCGTGAGTCTCGCTGATGCGCATGCATGTCGCGGTAACTTTGCTTGTCGAGGTTAGGCGGTATTAATGTACCGTCAGGAGCCTTCACGAACCCGAGTCGCTTAAAATGGGTACGTACTTTCCGCTTGAGGCGCGCTTCGTCACCCGGTAGCGCTATGACTAGGCCTGTCTTCATTCGATTTCTCTATAAGCACCAGGCAAATCGCGCGCAATTTCAAACGGGGAGAATGCACGGCGATTTGTCTCCGATGTGAATCCATAGTGTGTCGGATCGACCAACGATGGAAAGGAGAAGAACTGCACGTGCCTTCCCTGATGCGTGACTACGTAGGGGGCTGTGGCGGACGGTTCCTCTGACCAGCCTGCGAGCAGCATCATGTCTTTCAGCGGCTGCAGCGTGGATCTCTGCTCATCGAAGGATGGCGCTGCTGGTATGTAACCGTCGCGTGCATAGCGGAGCAGGTCAAGCGCTAAGTGACGGTCCAGTATGGAGTGATGGAAGCGATTTCCATAATGACGCAGGCATTTGTCGCACGAGGTCGAGCACGAGCATCGACTCAGTAGAACCTCAGCCTGTGCGAGGACTGCCTCAAAGTATTCTCCTGCTTGCGTCGCATAGCCGGCACCGCCAGAAAGCGTGTCATATACGAAGATGTCAGCGAAGTGTTCTTCACCGACGCGCACGAAGCGGAAGCCTGCGTTGATTTCACGGATGTCAATGTCCAGTTCTCGGCTTAAACCCAAGACGAATGCTTCTGCGAGCGATTGCAGCGCGTTTGAAATAGGCTCTCGTTCGGTTGTCTTCAAAGGGTCGAAGCGTAGAGGCATCGACAACGGAAGTCGCACAATGAGAACGTCGGATGAGAAGCTATAGCCCAGATATACCTGTTCGAACTCACCATTGCAGCGTCCCGTCCCGCGCGTGGATAGATAGTAATCTCGGTCGTGGGGGCCAACGTGTTGTGGATTAGATGCTGCCTTCCCGCAGCGATTACAGATTAGAAAGCCCGAATATTGTCCAGAGTCAGCCTCTCCCTTGTTGACCATCACAAGCTGCTGATCTCTTGCGAATCCGATGTCGCAGTGAACGCCCAGGCTCCGGAAGTCGAACGCGAGACTTCCAGCAGGTACGGACAGTTGTGCACTTGTTGCGTTCGTAAAGGTCTGCTCATCGTCGAACTCATCGACTTCCCCGCATCCCTCGGGAAAGACAACCTGCGGCTCGATAACCGATGCAGCTTCCAGAACGGTTGTACGACAAAGTGGACACTGCTCATTTTCCGGTGCTTCGCGTCTGAATCCGGATGTGTATTCGCATTCTGGACAATGTATGTAGTAACGGCGATCGTCGAAAAGACGCTCAGCTCGATTAACAATGGCGGTCGAACCGTTGGCAGCAACCGTTCCAACACGATAGGTCTTTTTATCGACTACGACGAGTCGGCCCGGTGCGTACTCAGATAGTGCGACGTTTAACCCCTGCTGAGGACGCTGCAGTATCTTTGGCCGCGTGAAATTTCCGCGTCTCTCTAGCTGTTCAATCTGTAGTACACACAGGTCGCGTGGAAAGGCGTAGGAAGGCAGGAATCCCTTGGCGAAGAGAAACTCGATAAGCTTTTCTTCAGCAGGATCCAACTCAGATACGCTCTTTGGCCGTTTGCGTTCCAGCTCAGCAACGAACTCATTAGCTACCTCGGCAGGTGATTTGCTGAACGACGTGGGCAACCAGCTACCCATGGTGGTGTAGCAGGCTTGTGCGGCCTGAGAGCCGGAAAGCCACTCGATAAATCCAGGTAAACTAAATGGGCCGGTACCACCATAGAAGTCCATCGTCTCACCCAGTACCGAGAACATGTCATCGCTCGTTGCGTTGAACTGCTGAGAGTGAAAGTACGCCTGTATGAGTTGTGCACGGATATGTCGTTCAACGATCTTTGGATTCGTCGTATCAACCCCGGGTAGAGTCGGTTCACCAGAAATTATTGGCTCTGGGTTTTCGAAATAGTGATTATCATGAGGACTGTTCTGAGCATAGGTGACGACCGTAGATACGGCCGATCCTCGTCGCCCGGCCCGTCCGGCTCGCTGCTGGTAGTTTTGCCGTAGCGGTGGTACGTTGCGTAGCCCCACGGCGACTAGGGAGCCGATGTCAATACCGACTTCCATTGTTGTCGTGCTGCTGAGGACATCAATCGATGTGTCGTTTCGTTCGACCAGAATGTCCCGGAAGCGGCGCTCGAATTCCTCGGTCGTTGTTGTAGAGTCGTCCACGTCTCGATAGGTGAGTTGGGCCGTATGCTCTTCCACCGATAGGTTGAATGGGCTTGTCTTTCCCTCCAGTATGTCGTTGACTGGATCTCGGAAGAACGCCTTGCGGGCACGTAGGTACTGTGTCGCTCCAGGGCGAACGGCAGTCACTCCGTCAGCTAGGCAGTTTGGACAATGTCCCCACCATTCGACCGGCGACACGGTGGCGCACTGCCCGCATTGGTACCAATCGTGCTGATCTGATGCGAGTTTTAGGGCGAGCCTGCCCGGGACGATAAAAGAGCCAGAGCGTCCTGGATGTTTTTGGCACAAGGCTGAAGTCAGCGTCTCGAAGACCTGCTCCAGTTCTGGTAGTCGAGCACGCAAAAACGCCTGTTGTCTTGCCGAGAAGCCGCCATTTCGGTCCAGGCCTCCCCCGATGGGATAGCCGGCGGCTTGCAATCTGACGCCAGGGGGCAAATCCGCATCTACGGCAAAGTTGCTGGCAAAGCTTTGAATCCATGCTACCCACACAGCATGGAGATGTGTTTCGTTGATGCCTGGCAACTCCGCGAGAATTTGTCGACGCACTCGCCGTATAGGCTCAATGTGTGCCAGCGTCAGTGCGCTCAATGAGTAAAACGGCGACCCTAGATGCCGGAGGAGGAGCGAGGAGAACCGTGGCGGTTTGGCTGGGGGCGACTCTTCAAGCGCATCGCGCAATTCGCCCAGGTAGTGGCGGCGATGGTCGAGTACATCTCGCTGTAGTCGTTCCCGGTCAGCGCCGTCAAACAGCAATAGGGCGTTCTTTGCTAGCACATGCAGCAAAGCAACGTACATATGATCACCGAGTGTGGCCTCGCGCTGGAGTTCGTGCAGTTCTCTCGAAGCCAGGAGTAATAATTGTCGGAAGACATCGTTCTCAATCTCGCGCGGAATGTCTCTTGCTAGACGTGCCGCTTTCTGGCGACCGTCGGAGAAGAGTAGCGATTTACGGCCGCCATTCGGTGAACGGTCTGTTTTTTGTTGCGTAATGGGTTGCAGTTCGACCTGTGTCCGGATTAACTGGGCGAATGGTGCTTCACCCTTTGTGGCCAAATCCATGATCTTGGTCGAACCGGCCTGCCACCGCCGTGTGCACACGGGGCACTCTTGTTTGAAGGACAGCGTCTGCTGTCCTGAAATCGCCACAGGACTATCAGGTCGGATAAGCGCGAGGTATTGGTCCAGTTCCTCTGCAGCGGGCGGTGCCTGAACAACAAGTCTTCCTGTGGTTGTGTGGAGCCAAACGTGAGAGCCTTCCATCCGCCCATGGGCCTCGGTCGCACGACGGTCGAGCTCTACCAGGAAATGCGCCTCCATCAGGCCGCCCGATCCCCACAGGCCGTTGGATGGCTGGTGCCAGAGGAACGTTCCGAATTGATCCTCAACGTATCCTCGTATGAATGCAGTTCCGCAATCGCGATGCGTCAGCACTTCGTACACGCGTGCGCCGCACTTGCATCGAAGCATCGGCTCCGAGTAGAGCTTTCCAAGCCTCCCCGAAGGGACTGAAGGGTCTTTGGCACTGCAACTAGCATTGGTGCAGGCATAGATGCCTGTAATGCCGCGGAAGAACAAATGCGAGCGTACTGGTGCGTACACGCGTCCGCTATGCTGCTCCTTAGCGAACGACATGAGCGCCAGGGTTGCCTCCATTGCTGCCTCAGCATCGCCTGATCCAGGGAAGGCCAAAGTTGCGATGGCACGGAGTTTTTGCGGATGTTCCGTCACCAGGTTCGCAACGAGCGCTGCGGGACCAAATGATTGAAGCCATTGATAGACTGCCTGTTGAAGTGCAGCCTGATCACATCCGGCACTCCGGTCTGATTTTTGGCCTAGCGCTTTTAGCAGCGTACTAAATTCGGTTGTGGCCTTGTCCGGGTCGAGTGCAGACTCGTGCAGTGCTGAGATGTCGAAACGAGCTAATGCTGCTGCCTCTGACTTTGTCGCGGGTCTCTCCCCTGACTTCTTCAGTTGCTCGCCTCGGATGAGCGTGAATTCGCGTTGACCCTTGGTAAGGCCACTTAGATCTGCAGCGAAAGCCTGCATACGTGTAGTAGCTTCGGCTGTCTTGCCAAGGCTTGCACTGGTCAAAATGTACCGCACTCGATCCCGGCTGACCCCCAGGCGTGCATGAAGCCTTCGGAGGAGGTATGCAACTTCGGCGCCCCCCGAGCCGCGATACATGTGGGCCTCATCAAGCACGACAGTGAAATAGTTTGATTGGTCGGCAGCCAACCAGGCCGCCGTTTGATCGAAGATGCTTCGTTCGATCGGCCGCAGCAGCATGTATTCCAGCATCGAATAGTTAGTGACGAGCAAGTCAGGGCAACGTGCCTGCATCTCGCTGCGTGACAGCAGCTCAGAGTCGTTGGGGCCGGTTACGAAGGAGGAGTCTACGAAGGCCTCAAGATCCTTGGCCGGCCACTTACCTTCTCGATCGAGCCGCTCCCTGGCTTCTTCGGGAAGGTCGAGATAGGCATGTTGCACTAATGGTTGCAGACGGGATTGATCACGTGCTTTGCTGGCCACTCCGGGATACGGCGTTCGGCTTGTGTACATCCCAAATGTTGCGCGGCCAGGTCGCCTGCCGCGGATGTGTTCAGCAACATTTTGCTGGCCCATCAGGCGCCGTAGCCGTGAAAGCTGATCGTTGACCAGCGCATTCATCGGGTACAGCAGCAGTGCCCGGCAGCCGGGGTTTAGCCAAGAATCCGGCCGCTCGGAGGACTCGATGGCGAGCGATCCGAGGATCGGCATAAGGAAACACTCTGTCTTGCCGGAGCCGGTGCCGGTGGCGACGATGACCTCCTCACCACGACCAAGGAATGACTCAAGCGCATCCGCCTGGTGTTTGTAGGGTCGCTTGGGAATTCCGGTTCCAGCTTGCTCAGCAGCAAGCTCAAGCACGGCCTTAGCTGCCGATGGAATTTTCATCTGGGCATACGTGTTCCCTGCGACATAGAACGGCGTCCCCTCGATACGGGGCTCTTGAAATGTTATGCCTTCGGACTCCAACAGCCGTTTGCGTCCTTCGATCAGGCTTTCATCCCAGATATGGTATTGGGCTTCCAGATATCGATGCAGGGTCCCCTTCATCCCATCAAAGACAGTGCGGGCAGAGTAGGTCTTGGAGTCACTCATGGTGTTTTATCTCGCAACTGAGTTCTTGAAGCGATTCTAGTAGCACAGGCAGACAGGTCGGGGCACAACACGTCCAGACGCGTCCAAACGATCTTGGATGTTCTGTACAAAGCGCCACGAGTAAGCGCCTTATTGATGGAGGAGGCGCCACGGCCAGAGAAATCGAAGTCGTACCGGAAATGGTTGTGATGGTGGTCGCCAACGGCTTATTCTGCAGAGCCGCAAGTCCGAATTGAAATCGGGCCGCATCGAAGACCTGAGGCCCCTCTAGAAACTCTCTTCCTGCTTCGTACTTTCCAAGGAAATAGCGGTAGTGCGCCGTACTGCGCCGTGCACGAAATAGCCCGACTCCGCGCCAATCGCATGCGAGATTGCTCCCTGCTGGAAGCCAAACCGCTTCGTGACACCGCTCGCCAGATTGTCGGACAGCGAACACTTGCAGGTTATCAGCGACAAAGGATGGGGCGAGTGTCTCCATTGCCGAATTGATAGTGATCTGGGTCCACGAGCGTGCGTCGTTTCCGTCGCTTCCTCGCCAAGCCGCCTGTGATTGCTTGGGCAGTGCAGTTGTGCCGACATGACTCATCATCCGTCCCTTTCCGGGCCGAAGCACGCCAGCAAAGTGCCGTTGCAGTTCCGATGTCGGGTGCGGGCCTACCAAGAGGAGGCAATCAGGGCCCAACTCAACAACACGGAGGGGCGCAGCAGTCCAATATCCGCCGCCCAGCGGCTCAGCCTCGCGTAGGAGTTGCATGGTTTTGAGGGCTTCTTTCATTGACGACGCCAAGCCGGCTCGCTCGAATAAAAGGCGAAGCTTCGTGACGTGCGTTTCGCTCGCTGTATCAGCGGCCACGAACGTCGCGGCACAAATCGCGCCACGGGCAAACTCGAGCGAATCAAGTACTGGCGTGGCCGATGTGTATGAAGTCGGGGACGTCATGGACGCCGCGCGAATAGTTAGAGACTGGGTGTAACCAACCATGTTTCTTTATAGCACAACGCTACATGATCAGTACCCTATCTGAGCTACTGGCCACCCTAGTTTGGGAGGTGATATTGGCCGCAAAATTCGTGAATGATTGGCCCAACTATAGCGCTGGCGCAACGCAGGTTGTGGACCGCTTACGGCCATTGCAGTCCCATCGAGTATCGTCATGCACTAGACTTGCTGTCTATGTACACTGTCTAAGAAAAGGTCCACACCCCAAAAATGAGCAGTCCGACATGACGGTTACCATCTACGGAATCAAGAACTGCGACACGATGAAGAAGGCCTTCACCTGGCTTGGTGTGCATGGCATTGATTTCACATTTCACGATTATCGCGTCGCGGGCATCACCCGCGCCGAAGTCGCGGCGTGGGTTGCCGAAGCAGGGCTCGACAAGGTGCTGAACAAGGCGAGCAAGACGTTCCGTGTCCTGCCTGAAGCGGTACGCGACGGTCTGGATGAAGCCAGAGCGATCGACCTGATGGTCGCAGAGCCGACGATGATCAAGCGCCCGGTGCTGACGATGCCGCACGGCATTGAAGTCGGTTTCAAGCCCGAGCGCTACGCAACGATTTTCGGGCTTTGAGCGCGGCGGCGCACTATTTTGACTATCTCGTCGGGGCGACTGTCGCAGCGGGCCGCTGGCGACCGCGCATAAACAGGATCAGTCCCTTCAGGGTCGAAAGCTGTCATGTGCGAAACCCTCAGCCGCAACGGATGATTGGCGAGGCGGCGTAAAGCGATCAGTTGTCACGTGACTTTGACCCGAAGAAAAAGGGCCACCTACTGGTGACCCCAAGATCTATGCTCAAACGAGTAAGAGTAAATCTAACTTACATGAGACGGATCTAAGCTTTCGCGAGATCCTACAGGATTACACGTCAATATTCCCCGCCTGCAGCGCATGCGTTTCAATGAACGCGCGGCGCGGTTCGACGTTGTCGCCCATCAGGGTGACGAAGATCTCGTCGGCGGCGATGGCGTCTTCGATCTGCACGCGCAGCAGGCGGCGCACGGTCGGGTCCATGGTGGTTTCCCAGAGCTGTTCCGGGTTCATTTCGCCCAGGCCCTTGTAGCGCTGCTTGCTGATGCCGCGTTCGGCTTCGGCGCGCAGCCATTGCATGACTTCGCGGAAGTCGGCGACGGGTTTTTCCTTCATCTTGTCGCCGGTGCCCCGGCGCACGACGGCGCCTTCGCCCATCAGGCCCAGGAAGGTCTTGGCCGTGCGGGCCAGGACCGCGTAGTCGCCGCCGCGCACGAAATGGCGGTCGAACACGCTGACGCGCAGATTGCCGAAGTGCGGGCGGATGACCGCCAGGCGCCAGGCTTCTTCGATCTCGTCGTACTGGGCTTCCACATGCACGCCGTGCGGGTCGGCCGGGTCATGCAGGGCCTGTTCCAGGGCGGCGGCGCTGGCGCGCGCGGCGGCTTCGTCCACCAGGCTGAGCTGCACGCCTTCGGCCATGGCCGACAGGGCCTCGGCGTCCAGGATGCGCGACAGGCGGGCAATGACCGAATCGGCGGTGACGTATTGGCGGGCCAGGTCCAGCAGGGCGTCGCCGGCGATCGGCGTGGCGCCGGCGCTGGGCGTGAGTTCCGTGTCCTTGAGCGCCAGATGCAGCATGAACTGGGCTTCTTCGGCGTCGTCCTTCAGATAGCGTTCGTCGCGGCCGACCTTGACCTTGTAGAGCGGCGGCTGGGCGATGTAGACGTAGCCGCGCTCGATCAGCGCCGGCATCTGGCGATAGAGCAGGGTCAGCAGCAGGGTGCGGATGTGGGCGCCGTCCACGTCCGCGTCGGTCATGATGATGATGCGGTGGTAGCGCAGCTTGTCGATGTTGAAATCCGGCCCGATGCTGGTGCCCAGGGCGGTGATCAGGGTGGTGATCTGCTCGCTGGACAGCAGCCGGTCGAAGCGCGCCTTTTCGACGTTCAGGACTTTGCCGCGCAGCGGCAGGATGGCCTGGAATTTACGGTCGCGGCCCTGTTTGGCGGAACCGCCGGCCGAGTCGCCCTCCACAATGTAGATTTCGCACAGGGCGGGGTCCTTTTCCTGGCAGTCGGCCAGCTTGCCGGGCAGGCCGGCGCCTTCCAGGACGCTCTTGCGGCGGGTCATCTCGCGGGCCTTGCGGGCGGCCTCGCGGGCGCGGGCGGCTTCGACGATCTTGGAGCACAGCGCGCGCGCGTCGTTGGGGTTTTCGAGCAGCCAGGTTTCCAGGGTGCGGCTGACGGCTTCTTCGACCGCGGGGCGGACTTCGCTGGAGACGAGCTTGTCCTTGGTCTGGCTGCTGAACTTGGGCTCGGGCACCTTGACGGACAGCACGCAGGCCAGGCCTTCGCGCATGTCGTCGCCGGTGGTGTCGACCTTGGCTTTCTTGGCCAGTTCGTTGTCGGTGATGTACTTGTTCAGCACCCGGGTCATGGCGGCGCGCAGGCCGGTCAGGTGGGTGCCGCCGTCGCGTTGCGGGATGTTGTTGGTGAAGCACAGCACGGTTTCGGCGTAGCTGTCGTTCCATTGCATGGCGACTTCGACGCCCACGCGCGTGCCGCCGGCCTCGGATTCGGTCGTCACGGCAAAGATATTGTCGTGCAGGACGGTCTTGGCGCGGTTGATGTACTGGACGAAGCCCTTGACCCCGCCCAGGAAGGCCAGGTTCTCGTCCTGGCCGGTGCGCTCGTCCACCAGGCGGATCTTCACCCCGTTGTTCAGGAAGGACAGTTCGCGCAGGCGGCGCGCCAGGACTTCATAGGTGTAGTCGATGTTGGCGAAGATTTCGGCATCGGCCAGGTAGTGGACCCGGGTGCCGGTGCGCTCGGCCTGGCCGGTGACGGCCAGCGGGGCGACTCGTTCGCCGCGCCGGAATTCCATATTGTGTTCTTCGCCGTTGCGCCAGATGGTCAGGCGCAGCCATTCGGACAGGGCGTTGACGCAGGACACGCCCACGCCGTGCAGGCCGCCGGAGACCTTGTAGGAGTTCTGGTCGAACTTGCCGCCGGCGTGCAGCTCGGTCATGACGATTTCCGCCGCGCTGCGGTGGTGTTCGTCGTCCTTGTGGATGGCGGTGGGAATGCCGCGGCCGTTGTCCGTGACCGAGATGCTGTTGTCGGCGTGGATGGTGACGACGATGTCGTCGCAATAGCCCGCCAGCGCTTCGTCGATGGCGTTGTCTACGACCTCAAAGACCATGTGGTGCAGGCCGGTGCCGTCGGACGTATCGCCGATGTACATGCCTGGGCGCTTGCGTACGGCTTCCAGGCCCTTGAGCATCTTGATCGAGTCGGCGCTGTAGCCGGCGGCTGCGGCGTTCTGGGGGGTGAGGTCTGACATGAAAATCCTGTAGTTGAGTCCGTCGGCGGGGCGGGCGTGTGCGGGCGGCCCTAGATGCGCATCGGCATGACGACGTACTTGAATTCCTCGTCGTTGGCCAGCGTGATCAGCACGGAGGCGTTGGCGTCGGGCTGGACGGACCAGCGCACGGAATCGGTCTTGATGTTGGACAGCACGTCGAGCAGGTAGCTGACGTTGAAGGCCACGTCCAGCGATTCCTGGGCGTAATCGACTTCGAGTTCTTCGCGCGCTTCTTCCTGTTCGGCATTGGACGAGGACAGGCGCAGCAGATTGTCGCCCAGTTGCAGGCGCACGCCCTTGAGCTTGTCCGTGGTCAGGATGGCGGTGCGCTGCAGGGCCGACTGGAGGACGTCGCGGGCGATGTCGAAGTGCCGGGTGTAGCCGGAGGGAATGACGCGGCGGTAGTCGGGGAACTTGCCCTCGACCAGCTTGGAGACGACCTCGATGTCGTCGAAGCGGAAGCGGATCTGGCCGGTCGTGACGTCGATCTGCACGGCGGCCTGTTCGTCGTCGGACAGCAGGCGCTGCATTTCGTGGATGGTCTTGCGCGGGATGATCACGTCCAGCGCGGATTCCTGGCCTTCGACGGCGATGCCGCTGTGGGCCAGCCGGTGGCCGTCGGTGGCCACGGCGCGCACGCGGCCGGGTTCCAGCACCAGCAGCAGGCCGTTCAGGTAGTAGCGGATGTCCTGCTGCGCCATGGCGAAGTGCACCTGGTTGAACAGGTTTTTCAGGGCCTTCTGGGACATGGAGAAGGACGCCGACCATTGTTCGGCCTGGGTGACCGTGGGGTAGTCGGCCGCGTCCAGGGTCTGCAGGGCAAAGCGGCTGCGGCCGGCCTGGACGGTGAGCTTGGCCTCGTCCAGGGACAGCCGGACGTCGCCCGACTCGGGCAGGGCGCGCAGGATGTCGAGCAGCTTGCGGGCCGCCACGGTGGTGGACTGGACCTCGTCGCCCACGCCGAAGTCCGCCCGGGTGGTGATCTGGACTTCCAGGTCGTTGGCCAGGAACTCGAGCTGATTGCCTTGTTTGCGGATCAGCACGTTGGCGAGGATGGGCAGCGTGTTGCGCCGTTCGACGATCCCCACCACCATCGTCAGGGGCTTGAGCACGGCATCGCGGGTCGCTTGAATGAGTTGCATCTTCTTATCCTTTGAGGGTTTGCTCGAGTACGTGGAGTGCGTGGTTCAGCTCGGTCTGCTTGGCGCGCAGATCGGTGATCTTGCGCACCGCGTGCAGCACGGTGGTGTGATCGCGTCCGCCGAACAGGTCGCCGATTTCCGGCAGGCTCTTCTGGGTGAGTTCCTTGGCCAGGTACATGGCGATCTGACGCGGCAGGGCGATATTCGCGGGCCGACGCTTGGAATACATGTCGGCGACCTTGATTTTATAGAAATCAGCCACGGTCTTCTGGATGTTCTCCACCGTGATCTGGCTGTTGGACACCGACAGCAGATCTTTCAGGGCTTCCTTGCAGACTTCGACGGTGAGCACGTCGCGGCCGTGGAAATTGGCGTAGGCCGACACTTTGCGCAGGGCGCCTTCGAGTTCGCGCACATTGCTGCGCAAGTGCTTGGCGATGAAGAAGGCGACCTCTTCGGGCATGACGATGCGCTCGGCCTGGGCCTTGCGCAGCAGGATGGCCACGCGCATTTCCAGTTCGGGCGGCTCGATCGCCACCGTCAGGCCCCAGTCGAAGCGCGAAATCAGGCGGTTGTCGATGTTCGACAGTTCCTTGGGGTAGGTGTCCGAGGTGATGATGATCTGCTTGCGCTGGGCCACCATTGCCTCGAAGGCGTAGAAGAATTCTTCCTGGGTGCGGTTCTTGCCGGCGAAGAACTGGATGTCGTCGATCAGCAGCAGGTCCAGCGAATGGTAGTAGCGCTTGAAGTCATCGAAGGCGCGGCGGTGGTAGGCCTTGACCACGTCGGAAATGTACTGGTCCGCGTGGACGTAGCGCACCCGCGTGCTGGCGCCGCTAGACAGCAGGGCGTTGCCGATGGCGTGGATCAGGTGGGTCTTGCCCAGGCCGACGCCGCCGTACAGGAACAGCGGGTTGTAGGACACGCCGGGGTTTTCGGCGACCTGCATGGCCGCCGCGCGAGCCAGCTGGTTGGCCTTGCCGATGACGAAGTTGTCAAAGGTCAGGTCCCGGTTCAGGCGGGAATGGTCCTGGATGGATTCGTCCGTGGCGACCTGCACGGGGGCGGGCTGGGGCGCGGCTGTGTGCACGGCGGGCGCGGCCACGACGGGGGCCGCCGCAACGGCTTCCGCGGCCCGGATCGGGGCGGACGGCGCGGGCTGGGCCGCCGGCGGCGCAACGGTACGGCCTGCCGGCGCAGACAGTTCGAACTGGACCTGCACCGCCTGGGAATACCAGTCGGAGGCCATGGATTCCAGGCGGGTGGAGAAGTTCTTGCGAACCCAGTCGAGCTTGAAGCGGTTGGGCGCACCGATTCTCAGGACCGCGAGTTCCTCGTCGTAGTCGAGGAGTACCAGGGGCCGGATCCAGGCGTTGATCTGTTGCGGGGGAAGTTCCTGTTCCAGTCTCTGGACGCAGGCCTGCCAGAATTCATTCATAACGGTCATCTTGCCAAACCTCGATTCTACCCTTTCCCGCCCAAAGTTATCCACAGGCCTGTCGGGCGGCGGCGATCGGGCAGGGGGGCGGATACGCCCAAGTGATTGACACAACTTCAAAAATTTGATGAAATACTGGGCTTTTCGATGCCGTGGGCAAATTGTGCCTGTCGGCTTTGTCCCGGACTGAGTTCCGGGATCCGTCCCGGGGACTGCCCCGGACCCTTTGCCCCGAGCTCTTTTGGATCCATCATGAAACGCACTTTTCAGCCCTCCGTTACCCGTCGCAAGCGCACCCATGGGTTTCGCGTGCGCATGAAGACCCGTGCCGGCCGCGCCGTCCTGAGCGCCCGCCGCGCCAAGGGCCGCAAGCGTCTGGCCGTCTGATTTTCCTTCCGGGGTCATGCTTCCGGCATGACCCCGGAATGATCGCCATGCCTACCGCTTTTCCTCCGGCGGCCCGGCTGCATCGCCCCTCGGAATACGCGGCTGCCCTGAAAGGGCGGCGTATCGCCCGAGGGGCTTTGTTCGTGGTGTCCGGCCCGCGCGGTGCGGCCGAAGGCCCTGCCCGGCTGGGTCTGGTGGTGCCCAAGCGCTACGCCCCCCTGGCGGTGACCCGCAACGCCATCAAACGCGTGCTGCGCGAAGCCTTTCGCCTGCACCGGGGCGCGCTGCCCGATGGCGACCTGGTGTTCCGTCTGGTGAACCGTCCCCCTGCGCTCAGCCTGACCGCCCTGAAACGCCAAGTCCGGACCGAGGCCGACGCCCTGCTGGCGCGGATTGCGTCATGATGCGCGCCCTGTTCATCGCCCCGATCCGCTTCTACCGGTATTTCCTGAGTCCCTGGGTGGGGCAGCAGTGCCGCTTTACCCCGACGTGCTCGGCCTACGCCATCGAGGCCATCGAAACCCATGGGGTGGCACGGGGGCTGTGGCTGGGCACGCGGCGCATCGGCCGCTGTCATCCCTGGTGCCAGGGCGGCCACGATCCGGTGCCGCCCGCGCGCGGCGCAGGCCGCCCGTGAGGCCGGCCGGGGGCTGTTAGGGCCGCAGTCAGGATTGCTACGTTAAACTGGTGGGCTTTTGCCCCGTACCCATACGAAAAAACAGGCGCCAATGGACATTCGACGCACCATCCTCTGGATGATCTTTTCTTTTTCGCTGCTGCTGCTGTGGAACAACTGGCAGGTCTACCAGGGCCAGCCGTCGCTGTTTTCCCTGACGCCGCCCGCCGCCGAGCAGTCCAAGACCGCCCAGTCCGGAGACGGACAGCCCGCCGGCGTGCCGGCTGCCGCCGCCACGGCTCAGCCCGGGGCGCCCGCGACGGTGCCGGGTTCGGCTGCGGAACCCGTGGGGCAGAAGGTCCATCTCAAGACCGAGGCCTATGACCTGACCTTCGACACCACCGGCGCCCAACTGGTGCAGGCCGAGTTGTTGAAGTACAAGGCGCTGGATGGCGAGGGCGGCCCGATGTTCCTGCTGAACGACCAGCCGGGCGACATGTACGTCGCCCAGACCGGCGTGGTCGGCCCGCAGGGCAGCAGTTATCCGACGCACCTGACGCCGTTCTCGCTGGTGACGCCGGAACCCGTCGTCAAGGGCAACACCGTGGAAATCGCCTTCGAGGCCACGGCCGATCAGGTGAAGGTGGTCAAGACCTTCATCGTGCCGCGCGATGGCTACGATATCCGCGTGCGCCATGACATCAGCAACCTGGGCGACCAGCCGATCGATCCCTCGCTGTATCTGCAATTGACGCGCGACGGCAACGATCCCCCGAATACTTCGGGCTTCTACAGCACCTTCACGGGCGCGGCGGTGTACTCGTCGGAAGACAAGTTCCAGAAGGTGAAGTTCGACGAGATCGCCAAGGGCAAGGGCAGCTACATCCAGCAGGCCGACAACGGCTGGATCGGCATCGTGCAGCATTATTTCGCCAGCGCCTGGGTGCCGCCCCAGGGCACGGTGCGCACCAACCAGGCGCTGCGCCTGGCCGACAATCTGTACGCCATCCGTACCATCGAGCAGGTCGGCACGATCGCCCCGGGCGCTCAACAGACGGTCGAGGCCAATCTGTGGGTTGGCCCGCAGGATCAGAAGGCCATGAATGCCGTGGCGCCGGGCCTGGACGTCGTGGTGGACTATGGCTGGGTGACCATCATCGCCAAACCCATGTTCCATTTCATGACCTGGCTGCACGGGCTGCTGGGCAACTGGGGCTGGACCATCGTGGTGCTGACGCTGCTGATCAAGGCCGTCTTCTACCCGCTGTCGGCCGCCAGCTACCGCTCGATGGCGAAGATGAAGCTGGTTGCTCCGCGCATGCAGCACCTGAAGGAAAAGTTCGGCGACGACAAGGCCAAGCTGAACGCCGCCATGATGGAGATGTACCGCACCGAAAAGATCAACCCGCTGGGCGGCTGCCTGCCGATGCTGGTGCAGATCCCGGTGTTCATCGCGCTGTACTGGGTGCTGCTGGGCAGCGTGGAAATGCGCGGCGCGCCCTGGATTCTGTGGGTCCACGACCTGTCGGTGCGCGACCCCTGGTTCATCCTGCCGGCGATCATGATGGCGACGATGTTCCTGCAGATCAAGCTGAACCCGACGCCGCCCGATCCGACCCAGGCGAAGATCATGATGATCATGCCGCTGGTGTTCGGCGGGATGATGTTCATGTTCCCGGCCGGCCTGGTGCTGTACTGGTGCGTGAACAACATCATTTCCATCATCCAGCAGCGCATCATCATGCTGCGGCTGGATCGGGAGAAGGCGGCTGCGGCATCGAGCTGATGCTAGACTGTTTTTGCCTTCGAAACGGTGCTCCTCGGGGCGCCGTTTTTGTTTTGTGCCGTTGAGCCCAACCCCTGTTTCCGGTGACGCATGAGCGCTTTTTCCGCCGACCCCATCATCGCCATTGCCACGGCGCCCGGCCGGGGCGGGATCGGCGTCATTCGCGTGTCCGGTCCGGATCTGAGGGCCTGGGCTGAAGCGTTGTGCGCGCAACCCCTGCAGCCTCGTCATGCCCACTACCTGCCGTTTCGCGATCGGCGCGGCGAGACCCTGGACGAAGGACTGGCGCTGTTCTTTCCCGGCCCGCATTCCTACACCGGCGAGGACGTGCTGGAACTGCAAGGCCACGGCGGTCCCGCCGTGCTGCGGCGCGTGCTGGAGGATTGCCTGGCGCGGGGCGCAGCCATCGGCCTGCGCCTGGCGCAGCCGGGTGAATTCACCCAGCGCGCCTTCCTGAACGACCGCCTGGACCTGGCCCAGGCCGAGGCCGTGGCCGACCTGATCGAGGCCAGTTCCACCGCTGCGGCGCGCAGCGCCATGGCGTCCCTGTCGGGCGCGTTTTCCGCCGAGGTCGATGCCTTGAGCGAGCGCATCGTGCAGTTGCGCATGCTGGTCGAGGCGACCCTGGATTTCCCCGAGGAAGAAATCGACTTCCTGGAAAAGTATCAGGCGGCTGATCGCCTTGGCGCGGTGACCGCCGCGCTGGCCGGCGTGCTGCGCACCGCCCGCCAGGGACTGGTGCTGCGCGAAGGGCTGCACGTGGTGCTGGCGGGCCAGCCCAACGTCGGTAAATCCAGTCTGCTGAACGCCCTGGCGGGCGAGGACGTCGCCATCGTCACGCCGATTGCCGGCACCACGCGCGATCGCGTCGTGCAGCAGATCCACATCGACGGCATCCCCCTGCACATCGTCGACACGGCCGGCCTGCGCGAAACCGAGGACACCGTCGAGCGCATCGGCATCGAGCGCAGCTGGGCCGAGATCGCCCGCGCCCAGGTGATTCTGCACCTGCAGGATGCGCGGCACCCGGACGATCCGCTGGACGCGGAGATCGTGCAGCGCTTGCCCGATGGGGTGCCGGTGTTGAGGGTGTGGAACAAGGTTGATCTTCTGCCGTCGCCGCCATCATCGTCGGATGTTGTTGCGGCAACGGCCGATGATGCTCCGCTACACATCTCCGCCCACACCGGCGCAGGCCTGGACGCCTTGCGCGCCCGGCTGCTGGCCATCGCCGGCTGGACCCCGGGGACCGAATCTCCCTGGCTGGCGCGCGAGCGCCACGTGCATGCGCTGGAAGCGGCGCGGGCGCATCTGCAAGCGGCTGCAGGGCATGCCGCGCATAGCGATCAGGTCCTGGACCTGTTCGCCGAGGAACTGCGCCTGGCGCACGAGGCGCTGTGCGGGATCACGGGGCAGTTCACCAGCGATGATTTGCTGGGGGAGATTTTTTCTAGGTTTTGTATCGGGAAGTAGCTGGCTCAACACACCGGCCGTCCGGCCCGTTGCGGCCGGCGTCCCTTATTCCTCCACCACCACCTCCGAATGCACCACCTCCGGCGCTTTCTCGAAGAATCCGCCCACCAGTCCGCGCCAGGCCTGGAAATCCTCGGACTGGCGGAAATGCACCATGTGGTCGTCCAGGGTCTCCCAGTACACCATCAGCACGTATTGCTCGGGTTTTTCGACGATGTGGTGCAGTTCGACGCGGGTGCAGCCGCGGGCGCGGTGAAAGAGCGGCAGCGCCTGGCGGACGCCGGCTTCGAAGTCGGTCTGGGTGCCGGGTTTCACGGTGATGTGGGCCATTTCGCGGATCATGTCGGATTCCTGTGAACAAGGGTTGAAGGCGATGCCATGATTATGCATCGTGTTGTGCGCTGTGCCGGCGGACCAGTCGATCCGCGCGCATCGGGTCAGGGATTCTCCAGCCGCGTCATCACTTCGTCGGCAAGGGCCAGGCTGGCGGTCAGGCCTGGGGATTCGATGCCGTACAGGTTGACCAGGCCGGGGACGCCGTGCGCGCGCGTGTCCTGGATCAGGAAATCGGCGTCCTGGCCGGCGGGTACGATCAGTTTAGGGCGGATGCCGGCGTAGTCGGGATGCAGGGCGTCGTCGCGCAGGTCGGGCCAGTAGCGGCGGATGGCGGCGTAGAAGCCGTCGGCGCGGGCGGGGTCGACGGTGTAGTCGATGGCGTCGATCCATTCGACGTCGGGGCCGAAGCGGGCCTGTCCGCCCAGGTCCAGGGTCAGGTGCACGCCCAGGCCGCCGGGTTCGGGGACGGGATAGATCAGGCGGGAAAACGGGGCCTTGCCCGACAGGGCGTAGTAGTTGCCTTTGGCGTAGCGGCCGGCGGGGATGCTGTCGGGCGGCAGGCCGTCGAGGGCGGCGGCGACGGCTTGGGCGTACAGGCCGGCGCAGTTGATGACGCGGCGGGCGATGAGTTCCATGGGTTCGTCGCCGCCGACGCGCAGCAGGATGCCTTCGTCGGACGGCAGGACCCGGCCTGACAGGACGGGGGATCGCAAGGCCAGCAGGCCGCCGGCGGATTCCAGGTCGCCTTGCAGGGCGAGCATCAGGCCGTGGCTGTCGATGATGCCGGTGGACGGCGATTCCAGCGCGGCAATGCAGCGCAGTGCGGGCTCGCGTGCTTGCGCTTGGCCGGCATCCAGTCGGCGCAGGTCGTGCACGCCATTGGCGGCGGCCGCCGTGCTGATGCGTTCCAGGGCGCCGAATTGCGCTTCGTGGGTGGCGACGATGAGTTTGCCGCAGCGTCGGTGATGGATGCCGTGGGATGCGCAATAGTCGTACAGCATCCGGCGGCCCTGGACGCACAGCCGGGCCTTGAGCGAGCCGCGCGGGTAGTAAAGGCCGGCGTGGATGACTTCGCTGTTGCGCGCGCTGGTGCCGGTGCCGATGGCGGATTCGGCTTCGAGCACCAGGGTCTCCAGCCCGGCCTGGGCGCAAGCGCGCGCGACCGCCAGCCCGACGACACCGGCGCCGATGACGACGCAGTCGATGCAATCGGTCATAGTGGTTTCCTGAGGATTTTCCTGATTGTAAGGATGATGCCACCCGCGTGTCCCACGGCGCAGGGACGGATCAGGCTGTCCCGGTTTCGTGGCTATGCGGCGTGCGTCCGGGGTCCTAGCATGGCCCGGATTGCTGAACAGGAGAACAGGCATGGCATTCATCACGACGAAAGACCAAGTGCGGCTGCATTACGAGGACTGGGGGACGGGGCGCCCTGTGGTGCTGCTGCATGGATGGCCTCTGGACGCGGCGAGCTGGGAATATCAGGCGCTGCATCTGGCTGCCGCCGGCTATCGGGTCATCACCTATGACCGGCGGGGATTCGGCCGCTCGGACCGTCCCTGGGGCGGATATGACTATGACACGCTGGCCGCCGACCTGGACGCCCTGATAAGAGCGCTTGATCTGCACGAGGCCGCGCTGGTGGGGTTTTCGATGGGCGGCGGCGAGGTGGCGCGCTACCTGTCGACGTATGGTGCGGCGCGGGTGTCCCGGGTCGTGCTGCTGGCGGCGGTGACGCCGGGTCTGGCCCAGGCGCCGGATCGTCCCGAGGGCGTGCCGGGCGAGGTGTTCGACGGCTTGTTCCAGGCGCTGGAGCAGGATCGGATCGGTTTTCTGGGCGCTTATTCCAAGACGGTGTTTCGGCCGGATGAAGACGAAACGGTGAACGAGGCGCGCCGCCATTGGTATCTGGACATGGCCTTGCGCGCCAGTCCCAGGGCGGTCGTCGAGACGGCAAGATCCTGGGCCGGAACCGATTTTCGCCAGGATATGCGAGCCTTCACGATCCCCACGCTGGTGATCCATGGCGCGGAGGACACGAGCGTCCCGCCGGCGCTGGCCGGTCGGGCATCCGCGCGCATGATTCCGGGGGCCCGCTACCTCGAATATCCGCAGGCGGGGCATTTCCTGATTGTGGACAAGGCGGCGCGGGTCACGCGCGATGTGCTGGATTTTCTGGGTTCAGAGCCAGCGGTCGGGGAACCGGGCGCAGAGAAAGTCGATGAAGGTCGAGACCTTGGCGTTGACCAGGCGGCGTGAGCGGTGCAGGGCCCAGAGTTCGACCTGACGGTCGGGCAGCGGGCCCCAGATTGCCAGGCCCTCGGAGGCGGGGCCGGGACGGACCATGGACTGAGGGATCAGGGCCGCGCCGGCGCCGGCGCGCACGGCGTCCCTGACCATGATCAGCGAGGACAGGACCAGGCGTGGCACGGGGTTGACCGTGCGTGAGGTCTTGCCGTCCAGGAAGACCCAGGGGCCTTGGTCTGACGTGTTGTTCAGGGTGACGGCGGGGATGTCGGGGATGTCCGCCGCGCCGCGTGTCCGGCGCGGACGCCGCAGCCCGGCGGGTGCGACGAGGAGCATCCGGTCGCGGGCGAAGCAGCGTCCGACCAGGGTCGAGTCGGGGTGCGGGTTGACGCGGATGGCGATGTCGTAGCCGTCTTCGACCAGATCGACGCGGCGGTCTTCTGCGCGGATGTCGAGCCGCACGTCGGGATAGCGTCCGGCGTATTCGGTGGACAGCGTGCCCATCAATGTGTGGGAGAACAGTACGGGCGCACTGATGCGCAGCGTGCCGCGCGGCGCGGTGTGCCCGCCGGACACGGAGGCGCCTGCCTCGGCCAGGTCGGCCAGCAGCGTGTGCGTGCGTTCGTACAGGACGGCGCCTTCTTCGGTGAGTCGCAGGGCGCGCGCGCCGCGCTCGATCAGGCGGACCCCGAGACTCTGCTCCAGATCCATGATGCGCCGTGACAGCGTGGCTTTTGCGCGGCCGCTGCTGCGGCTGGCCTTGCCAAAGCCGCCGTGCGTGGCGACAAGGTCGAAGTCGCTCAGCGAGGAAAGATCCATGTCCGTTCCATTTTCAAGACGATCTGTCGGTATTTTATGGTCTATCGGCTCTTTATGAAACGACTTAATGTGATGACAGAGCGAGTTCACCGGTGCGGCGAGTCCGTCCGTTCGCTTTCATTCAATCAGGAGCATTTGAAATGACGACATTATGGAATCCAATCCGGCTGGGCGATCTGACCCTGCGCAATCGCCTGGCGCAGGCGCCGATGACGCGCAGCCGCGCGGGCGACGATGGCACGCCGGGCGATCTGGCGCCCGAGTATTACGCCCAGCGAGCGGCCATGGGTCTGCTGATCGCGGAAGGCACGCAGCCCAGCGCCGACGGCCAGGGTTATCTGAATTCCCCGGGGCTGCATGAAGACGCCCATGTCGAGGGCTGGCGCCGGGTGACCCGGGCGGTGCGCGAGGCAGGCGGGCATCTGTTCATCCAGTTGATGCATGCCGGGCGGATGTCCCACCCGGACAACACGCCGCACCACCGGCAGGCGCTGGCGCCTTCGGCGATCGCGGCGGACGCCCGCATGTACACGCCGTCGGGCATGCACGACGTGCCGGCGCCGCGCGCCATGGCCTTGTCTGATATCGAACAGACGATCGAGGACTATGCCGCCGCTGCCGCACGGGCGATGGACGCCGGGGCGGACGGGGTCGAGATCCATGGCGCCAATGGTTATCTGATCCAGCAGTTCCTGGCGCCCAATGCCAATGCGCGCACGGACGCGTATGGCGGCTCCATCGAGAACCGCGCGCGTTTCGCCGTGGAGGTCGCGGCGGCGGTGGCGGACCGGATCGGCGCCGGCCATACGGGGATGCGCCTGTCGCCCGGCGGGACGCTGGGCGGCATCGATGAGGGCCCGGAGAGCGCGGACCTGTATCGGCATCTGGTGGCGCGCCTGGCGCCGCTGGGCCTGGCCTATCTGCACGTGGTCCAGGGGCCGGACGAGGCCTTGCTGCGGGACATCCGCCGCACGTGGTCGTCCGTGCTGATCGTCAACCGGCCGGGCCGCGATCGGGGGACCCTGTCGTCCGACCTGGATGCGGGGCTGGCCGATATGGTGTCGGTGGGCCGGATCGCGCTGGCCAATCCGGACCTGCCGATGCGCATCCGCGAAAACCTGGCGCTGAACGAGCCGGACCCCGCGACGTTCTATGGCGGTGGGGCGCAGGGCTACACGGACTATCCGGTGTTTCAGGCCGAGACCGCCTGACGCGGCGGCACAGCCGCGCAGCGGGCGGCGGGCCATTGCGCCGGCGCTCGCTGCCGTGCCGGGTTCTTCTGGAATTGCCGGATAAAAATATCGCTTGCTATTAAATAGCGCGCTATATAAAATGAATCCATGAATCGCTCTGCCGCCCCTGCCGCTGAAACACTGCCCTCCAGCCTGACGCTGGATGCGCAGCTCTGTTTCGCGTTGTATTCGGCGCAACTGGCCATGGGCAAGATCTATCGGCGGCATCTGGCGGATCTGGGTCTGACCTATCCGCAATATCTGGTGATGCTGGTGCTGTGGGAAGCCGACGGCCAGACGGTCACGGCGCTGGGCGAACGCCTTTATCTGGATTCGGCCACGCTGACGCCTTTGCTCAAGCGCTTGCAGGCCATGGGCTTGTTGCGCCGCGATCGCGCGGCGGATGACCAGCGCCAGGTGCGGGTGACGCTGACCCAGGCCGGACGCGATCTGTGGCGCCGCGCCGGCGATGTCCCCAAGAGCGTGCTGTGCGCGACAGGCTGTTCGCCCGGTCACGCCCGGGTGCTCAAGGCCGAATTGGAAGAATTGCGGGCGCATTTGCTGGCCGCGTCCGCAAGCCCTGAAAACCGCGCGGCGCCGGACTGACCGGCCCGTTTACGGGATGCCGCCGATCGTGGTGCCGGCAGCCTCCCTGGAATCGCACCACAAGGAGTCCAAGCATGACAGTCGAAAACGTTCTCTACACGGCCCATGCCTCGGCCACGGGCGGTCGCGAAGGCAGCGCCAAGTCGTCCGACGGCCGCCTGGCCATCAAGCTGTCCACGCCGAAGGAATTGGGCGGCGGCGGCGGCGACGGCACCAACCCCGAGCAACTGTTCGCGGCGGGTTATTCGGCCTGCTTCCTGGGCGCGCTGAAGCTGGTCGCCGGCAAGGACGGCGTGGCTTTGCCCGACACGACCGAAGTGTCCGGCGCCGTGGGCATCGGCCTCATCCCCGCTGGTTTCGGCATTGCGGTGGAACTGAAGATTTCCGCCCCCGGCGTGGATCGCGCCACGCTGGAAGGCCTGGTGCAAAAGGCCCACGGGGTGTGCCCGTACTCCAATGCCACGCGCAACAATGTGGACGTGACGCTGACGGTGGCCTAAGCCTGCCTGGCTCCGTCTGACGAATGCGCCCCGGTGCGGCGGCCCTGAACGGGCTGCCGCACCGGGGCGTTTTGTTTGCACATGGGTCTGACCTGGGTCATATGGCCTTGCGGCGTGTGTGGGTATGATGATCTCAAGGGCTCTGCGCCCTGCAACGGGAGATCATCCATGTCATCGAATACCGTGTCTGCGCCCGCTTCGCGCCGGGCCCTGTCCGTGCTGTTTTCCAGCACGTTCGCCTTTACCGTCTGTTTTGCCGTGTGGACGATGTTTTCCGTCCTGGGCGTGCCGCTCAAGACCGAGTTGAGCCTGAGCGAGACACAGTTTGGCCTGCTGATCGCGACACCGGTGCTGACCGGCTCCCTGGTGCGCGTGCCGCTGGGCATGCTGACGGATCGCTTCGGCGGCCGGCCGGTGTTTGCGCTGGTGCTGCTGGTCTGCGTGCCGCCGCTGTATCTGATGTCGTATGCGACCACCTATGCCCAGTTCCTGATCCTGGCGCTGTTCGTCGGCCTGGCGGGCGGGACGTTTTCGGTGGGCACGCCTTACGTGGCGCGCTGGTTCGCGCCGGAGCGCCGAGGTTTCGCCATGGGGGTGTTTGGCGCCGGCAATTCCGGGTCTGCCTTGAACATGTTCGTGGCGCCGCTCGTCATCGGCGCATTCGGCTGGACGATGCTGCCCCGGGCCTACGCGGCCCTGATGCTGGGCACCGCCGTGCTGTTCTGGCTGTTCAGCCATTCGGACCCGGCGCACCGCGTGTCCTCCGCGACCGGCCTGCGCGAGCAGATGAGCGTGCTGAAGGACCCGCGCGTGTGGCGCTACTGCCAGTATTACTCGGTGGTCTTCGGCGGCTATGTGGCGCTGGCGCTGTGGATCACCAAATACTATGTGGCCGAATATGGCTTTGACCTGACGCTGGCGGCGTTCCTGGCGATGGTGTTCTCGCTGCCAGGTGGTGTGTTGCGCGCGTTGGGCGGCTGGTTTTCCGACCGGTTCGGCGCCTACGCGGTGACGTGGTGGGTGATGTGGGTCTGCTGGGTGTGCTTCTTTTTGTTGTCCTACCCGCAGACGCAGATGACGATTCAGACGCTGCAGGGACCGGTGTCGCTGAACATCGGTTTGAATTCGACCGCGTTCACGATCCTGCTGTTCGTGGTCGGGGTGGCGATGGCGATCGGCAAGGCCTCGGTCTTCAAGTTCATCAGCGACGATTATTCGGACAACATCGGCGCGGTGTCCGGGGTGGTGGGACTGGCCGGCGGCCTGGGCGGGTTCATCCTGCCGATCCTGTTCGGCGCGCTGCTGGACATGACGGGGATCTATTCCAGTGCCTTCATGCTGCTTTACGGCACGGTCTGCGTGTCGCTGGTGTTCATGCACTACTCGTACCGGCGCGCGCCCCGTGCGGGGACGGAGTTGGCGGGCGAGGTGTGATTGCCGCTTGCAGGTGGCTCGGATGATTCCGGCGGCAGACAGCCCGCAGGGGCTGTCCGCCGTCCGGAATCATCCCCCACACCCTCCGCAGCAGTTGCCGTCTTCGCCGTGGGCTGGTTTCAGGGCCTCGTAGCCGGCGTCCTGGACGGCGACTTGCAGGCGCTGGACGGAGACCTGGGCGGTGTCGAAGGTGATGGTGGCCTTTTCGTCGGCCAGGGACACCGTGACCTGGGAGACGCCGGGGACTGCGGCCAGGGCGCGGTCCACCGTGTCGGCGCAGGATGGGCTGCGCAGGCCGACCAGGCGCAGGGTGGCGGTTTTCTGGGAAGAACGTTTCAGGGTTGCGGCTTCCATGGGATCCTCGCGTGCGGGGAATGCCCTTAGTAAGGGCATGGTTATAGATTCATTTAAAATATATCTTTTAGGACGGCTAGTATAGCAGGGTGACTTCGCTCCAGACAGATTGACCCAGACTCACGCCAAGCTCATGTCCGCCGAACCCTCCGTCCGCCGTATCGCGCATCTGGACATGGACGCGTTCTACGCGTCCGTGGAATTGCTGCGCCATCCGGAATTGCGCGGCCTGCCGGTGGTGATCGGCGGGGGCGGTTCACGGCCCGAGGATGGGGAATATCTCCACTTGCGGGACTATGTCGGGCGCGGGGTGATCACGACGGCCACCTACGAGGCGCGCGCGTTGGGCGTGCATTCGGCCATGGGTATGATGAAGGCCGCGCGCCTGGCGCCCGACGCGGTGCTGCTGCCGGTGGATTTCCCGGCGTATCGCCACTATTCCCGGCTGTTCAAGGCCGCCGTGGCGTCGATCGCGCCCTGCATCGAGGATCGCGGCATCGACGAGATCTACATCGATCTGACGGATCTGCCACAGGACTCCGCCGAGCTGGCCCGCGCCTTGAAGCAGGCAGTGCGCGGGGCCACCGGGTTGAGTTGTTCCATCGGCATCTCTCCGAACAAGCTGTTGTCCAAGATCGCGTCCGACCTGGACAAGCCCGACGGCATCACCTTGATCGGACCGGGCGATCTGGAGCGGCGCATCTGGCCGCTGCCGGCCTCCAAAGTCAACGGCATCGGCCCCAAGGCCACGCGCAAGCTGCAGGAACTGGGCATCGAGACCGTCGGCCAGCTGGCGCAGACCGCGCCGGCCTTGTTGCAGCGGCATTTCGGGCTGGGCACGGCGCAATGGCTGCTGGACGTGGCGCACGGCATCGACGACCGGCCGGTGGTGACGCAGTCCGAACCCAAGTCGATCAGCCGGGAAACGACGTTCGAGCGGGATCTGCACGTACGCCGGGATCGGCCGCTGCTGTCGCAGATATTCCGCGATCTATGCGAGCGCCTGGCGCAAGACCTGGCGCGCAAGGGGGTGCGCGGGGCGACCGTGGGCATCAAGCTGCGCTTCGACGATTTCCAGGTGGTGACCCGCGACCTGACGCTGGACGCGGCGGTCGGGGACGCCGAGGCCATTCACCGGGCCGCCGGGCAGTGTCTGAAGCGGGTGCCTTTGGAGCGGCGCCTGCGGCTGCTGGGCGTGCGCGTTAGCAAGCTGGAGCCGGCGGTCGCGGACGAGCGGCCGCAGCCGGTGCAACTGGATTTGTACTGAAGCCCGCCTCGCGGCTCGGCGGCAAAAAATCAAAAATCGTATTCCGGCTCGATGGCGTCGCCCACCTGAAGCCAGGTTTCGCCCGCCGGCAGGGCGGCGACGGCGTTCATGCCGAACAGCACGCCTTGCTCGAACTGCCGGTGCCGCGCCAGGGTCCGGCCTGGTTCGGCCGCCGTGCCGCCGGTCTGCGGATCGACGTTGGGGATGGGGCAACGGGCGCAGGCCTTGACGAAGGCGAAGCCGGCGTCGCCCGTGCGGAACCCGGCCAGGTGGTCCTCGTCGTAAGGCTCCAGGCCCTGGAGCACGATGTTGGGGCGAAAGCGGATCATGTCCACCGGCGCGACGTCCTGCCCGGCCAGTTGGCCGTTCAGTTCTTCCAATGAGCGCTGGTTGGTGATCAGGAAAGGAAAGCCGTCGGCAAAGGCGAAGGCGTGCCGCTCGACCGGCAGGAACGAATCGGGCCAGTCGGGGTGGGTCTGGATCCAGCGGGTGACGTGCGGCAGGCTGGCCAGGCGGTGCGCCTGGGGATGCAGGTGCAGCAGGCGGCAGGGCTCGCCGATGAAGGCGCTCAGCCATGCGGCGGCCTCGTCGCCCTGGTCGGCGCCCAGGGTGTCCGTGCCCCAGATGGCGACCGAAACAGCCTCGGACTGCGCGGGCGGGGGCGGCACGAAGCAGTCGGCCTGGCCGGGCGCGCGCAGCCACAGGCCGTCCACGGCGGGTTCGGGGCGGATCAGCACCATGCGAGGGTGCTGGCGCTGGGTCATGAAGATGCCTTGGGCATTGACGATGACCCAGTGCCGGTCGAAATCCAGACCGGATCCGGTGACGCGGACGCGCTGGTGGGCGATGCCGGCGCAGGATTTGATGGGGTAGCTGTACAGGCTGTGGATGGCCGGGCGCATGAAAATCTGCCGATGACGGGGAAAGAGGGACATTCTAAAACGGGAATGCCGGATCACCGGCGGCGCGGCGCTGTTCAGGCGACGTGTGCCCGCTGCTTTGCCCCGTTCGTGCGGGCTTGAAATGCCGTAGCATGCAGGATTCACGGGAGCCCGCGCGCATGCGTGCGCGTATCCCGCCGCATCCCGCAGGAGATCCCATGCCCTTGAAAGACATTCTGGCCGCGCTGGTCGTCATCGTGGTGTGGGGCGCCAATTTCGTGGTCATCAAGGTCGGCGTGGACGAGATCCCGCCGCTGCTGCTGGGCGGTCTGCGCTTTCTGTTCGTGGCCTTTCCCGCGGTGTTCTTCGTGCCCCGGCCGAAAGTGCACTGGCGTTATGTCGTCGGTTACGGGGTGACCATCTGCCTGGGGCAGTTCGTCTTCCTGTTCCTGGCGATCTCCCTGGGCATGCCGGCCGGCCTGGCGTCCCTGGTGCTGCAGGCGCAGGCTTTTTTCACGGTGCTGATTGCCGCCCTGGTGCTGCACGAGGCCATCCGTCCGCACCACGTGCTGGGCATCGGCCTGGCCGCCGCCGGGCTGGCCTTGCTGGATCTGGGCGCGGGCGGCGAGACGACGGTGCCGATGATCGGTTTTCTGCTGACTTTGGCGGCGGCCGTCAGTTGGGCCGCAGGCAATGTGGTGCTGAAAGGCGCGGGCTCGGTGCGCATGCTGTCGATGGTGGTGTGGGGCGCTCTGTTGCCGCCCATTCCGTTCCTGTTGCTGTCGGCCCTGTTCGAGGGGCCGGATCGGATGGTGGACAGCCTGGCCCACATGAGTTGGCGCGCGGCCGCGGCGGTGGCCTACCTGTCCGGGGTGGCGACCCTGATCGGCTATGTCTTGTGGGGGCGGCTGCTGGCCCGTCACCCGGTCGCCCGGGTCGCGCCGCTCAGCCTGCTGGTGCCGGTGGTGGGGCTGCTGTGCGCCGACTGGTTCCTGGGCGAAAAACTGGGTTTTTGGCAGTGGCTGGGCGGCGGTGTGGTGCTGATCGGACTGGTGGTGAATCTGTTTGGGGGGCGGTGGGCCGCCAGGGTCCGGGAAACCCTGCGTCCGTCTTAGAATAGCGGTTTGCGGTATGCATACTGCAGGGAACCTATTTTTCAGGAAAACGCACTCATGTCGATCGATCGCGCCGGGCTGAACGCCCTGATGGAAATCACCTCGCGTCCGGAGCTGGTGTTCGTCCGAGGCCAGGGTTCCTGGCTGGAAGACCACAATGGCAAACGCTATCTGGACTTCATTCAGGGCTGGGCGGTGAACTGCCTGGGCCACAATCACCCCGCCATGATCGATGCGCTGGCCCGCCAGTCGCAGTGGCTGATCAATCCGTCGCCGGCCTTCTACAACCAGCCGTCCATCGACCTGGCCCGCCGCCTCGTGGAATCATCCTGCTTCGATCGCGTGTTCTTTGCCAACAGCGGGGCCGAGGCCAACGAGGGCGCGATCAAGCTCGCCCGCAAGTGGGGCCAGCTGCACCGCCAGGGCGCCTACAAGATCATCACGTTCGATCACAGCTTCCACGGCCGCACCCTGGCCACCATGTCGGCCTCGGGCAAGCCCGGCTGGGACAAGAAGTTTGCGCCGCAGGTCGACGGCTTTCCCAAGGCGGACCTGAACGACCTGGATTCGGTGCGCGCCCTGATCGACGATCAGACGGTCGCCGTGATGCTGGAGCCGGTCCAGGGCGAGGCCGGCGTCATCCCCGCCACCCGCGAATTCCTGCAGGCGCTGCGCGCGCTGACCCGTGAAAAAGGCCTGCTGCTGATCGTGGACGAGGTGCAGACCGGCATGGGCCGCACCGGCCGGCTGTACGCTTACCAGCACGCCGGCATCGAGCCCGACATCATGACGCTGGGCAAGGGCATCGGCGGCGGCGTGCCGCTGTCGGCGCTGTGCGCGCGCGAGGCCGTCTGCTGCTTCGAGCACGGCGACCAGGGCGGCACGTACAACGGCAACCCGCTGATGACGGCGGTGGGCGCGGCGATCTTCGACGTGATGACGGCGCCGGGCTTCCTGGACGAAGTCAACGCCCGGGGGCAGCACCTGTCGGCCGGCCTGACGGCGCTGTCGGACAAGTGGGGCATGCACGGCGAACGCGGCCAGGGCCTGCTGCGCGCGCTGGTGATGGACCGAGACGACGGCCCGGCGCTGGTCCAGGCTGCACGCGACCGCGCGCCGGAAGGTCTGCTGCTGAATGCCCCGCGCGGCAACCTGCTGCGCTTCATGCCGGCCCTGAACGTCACGACCGAAGAAATCGACACCATGCTGTCCTGGCTGGACGATCTGCTGGTCCAGGTGCGCGGGTAGTCTGCTCCGCCACACACGTTTGATGACGGGCGGAGAACCATTTCGAGGTTATCCTCGAAATGGTCCTTCCAGGCCACGGAAGCCCCGGTTCACCGGGGCGCCGTGCCCTCGACGATGTCCAGGCACTGGTGGCGGCGCCACACGCTTTCCTTGACCTTTTGCGCGCTGTCGATCACCACTTTGTACTGGCACACTAGGTAGTTTTCAGATTCCGGCATGCGCAATCTCAGGTGGTAGTCCCACTCCTCGCCCTTGGACCCGGAGGTGCGGTCCAGCGGCTGGCCCAGGATGCGGGTGACGTCGGCGACGGGCAGGCCGGGGGCGATTTGCCGCAGCACCGACGGGTCGGAAAACCTGCCTTCGCGCTGGAAGGGCACGTCGTAGTCGGGGGTGTCCATTTTGATGTTCGAGTAATTCAGCTTCTCGGGGTTGCTGGCCGGGTCGTGCGGGGCGGCGTGCGCCCAGGCGGCGGCCGACAGGGCGGCGGCCGCGGCGATGGCGCGCGTGACGGCGAAAAGGGCTCGGTCTGTGGTCTTCATAAGATTTCCTGTGTCAGCGTTCACGCAGCGCCTCGCGCGCCTTGTTGAACGGTTTCGTCAAATAATCCCAGACGGTCTTGTCGCCCGTACGGATGTCCGCCGTGGTGATCATCCCCGGCACGATGGGGAATTCCCGTCCCGCCTGGTTGACCAGCGCGTTCGATTCCGTGCGCACGTAGACCGGGTAGTACACGATCTCGGGCCGGACTTCGTCGCGCACCGTGTCGGGGGAGATCGTCACGACGCGGCCCGGCAGCCCGCCGTAGATGGCGTAGTCGTAGGCCGTCACCTTCACCAGCGCCTCCTGGTCAGGGTGGATGAAGGCGATGTCCCGGGGTGAGATGCGCGCCTCGACCAGCAACTGGGAATCCAGCGGCACGATGGTCATGACCGCGCCGTTGGGCGGCACCACGCCGCCCAGGGTGGTGACGTCCACGCGCTTGACGATGCCCCGCACCGGCGAGCGCAGCAGCGTGCGGTTGAGCGTGTCTTCGCGCCCGCGCACGACCGAGGACAGGGACTTGACCTGCGCGCCGACCTGGGCCAGTTCCTGGCGGCTTTGCACGATGTAGTGGGAGCGGGTCTCGGTGATCTTCAGTTCCAGGTCGGCCTGCTGGCGCTGCAGGCGGATCAACTCCACCGTGCTGGCTGCGCCCGTTTTCACCAGGGAACTGGTGATGCCGACTTCCCGGCGCACCAGGCCCAGGGCGTCGTCCAGCCCCTTCAGCGTCTTCTTCAGCCCGTCCCGGCGCGAACGGAACAGCGCGAGCTGCTCTTCACGCAATTGCAGATATTCATCCAGTTCGGGCGGGAACACGATGGTTTCCAGGTCATCGACCTCGGCGCGCAGGCGCGCCTGGCTGGCCAATGCCGCCCGATACTGGGCTGCTGTTTCGCCGACCAGCGATTCGCCCCGCGTGGGATCGAGCCGGGCCAGTTCCTGCTCCTTTTCGACGAGATCGCCCACCTGCACGTTCAATTGCGACAGGATGCCGCCTTCCAGCGACTTGATTTCCTGCTCGCGGGAACTGGGGATGACCTTGCCGGTGCCGGTCGAGACCTCGTCGATGGAGAAGGTCCAGGCCCAGGCGAAGACAATTGCCAGGAACGCGGCCACGATCCAGGTCACCCGGATCGCGCCGCTGGCGTGAAAGTCGTCGATCTCGTCGAGCCGCGCCAGTTCGGCGCCGGGCTGCACGATCAGGGGCGGCAGGGCGGCCTGGCCGCCGGTGTGGGGGGCGGGCGCCGTCATGACCTCGACTCCTGGACCGCCGTTGCGCTCGCCTGCGCGTCCATGGGCGGCGCTGCGGCGGCGTCCGGCTTGCGGCGCAGGGTCGCCAGCACTTCGTCGCGCGGGCCGTCCAGCGCGACGGCGCCGCTGCTCAGGACGATGATCCGGTCCACGATGTCCAGCAGCGCCGGCCGGTGGGTGGCGACCACCAGGGTGCGGCCCTGGGACAGGTCGCGCAATTGCCCGATGACCTCGCGTTCGGTGGCGTCATCGAGCGAAGCCGTGGGTTCGTCCAGCAGCAGGACGCGGGGGTCGCGCAGCAGCAGCCGCGCCAGCAGCAGGCTCTGGCGCTGTCCGCCGGACAGGCCCAGCCCGCCTTCCTGCACGGGGTAATCCAGCCCCATCGGCAGGCGCTGCACGAAGGACCAGGCGCCGGCCTGCTGCAGCGCGGCGGCCAGGTCCGCGTCGGCGGCGTGGGGCGCGCCCAGGCGCAGATTGTCCCGCAGCGTGCCGTGGAACAGGCGCGCGTGCTGCGTCAGCAGGGACACGTCGCGGCGGACGTCGGCGGGGTCGATGTGGCCCAGCGCCACGCCGTCCAGCAGGATCGCCCCCATCTGCGGTTCGAGCAGACCCGACAGGGCCTGCAGCAGGGTCGATTTCCCCGAACCGTTGCGCCCCAGCACGGCGATGCGCTCGCCCGGCTGGATGGACAGCGCGCCCACCCGCAGCGCCGGCACGGTGCCGTCGTAGCTGAACAGCGCCTGGCGCAGTGCGTAGCGGCCTTCCAGCACGGGGCGCTGCACCCGCGTGCCGGCGCCGGCGTGATCCACCGGCAGTTGCATGAGCCCATCGAGCGCCTCGGTGGCGACACGGGCCTGCTGCCAGCGGTTCAGCACCTGGGCCACGCCCGCCAGGGGCGCCAGCATGCGCGAGGACAGGATCGACGCGGCGACCAGCACGCCGGTGCTGATCTCGCCCGCCATGACCATGGGGGCGCCGAAGAACACCACGACGGCGAAGGCGCCGCCCTGCACGGTCTGAATCCAGTTGCCCAGCCGGTGCAGCAGTTCGCGCATGCGCAGATTCGAGTCGGCGTCGACGGCGTTGTAATGGTTCCAGCGGTTCTGGAAGCTGGGTTCGGCCTGCAGCAGCTTGATGTCTTCGATGCCTTGCACGGCCTCGACCAGCATGGAACTGCGCAGCGACGACTCGCGCATGCTTTCCTGGGCCAGCGCCCGCAGGCGTTTCTGGGCCAGCAGGCTGGGCAGCATCAGCAGCGCGAAGGCCGCCAGGGGAATCCAGACGAGGCTGCCGGCGATGGTCCAGAAGATGAAGCAGAACACCAGGAAGAACGGCAGGTCGGCGATGGCCGCCACCGTCGTCGAAGTCAGCATGTCGCGCACCGGCTCCAGTTCGCGGATCTGTCCCACGAAGGTGCCCGTCGCCTTGGGGCGGGCCGTGTTGCGGATGCGCAGGGCGTGACCGAAGACGCGGTCGGACACCCGCAGGTCGGACCGTTTGCCGACCACGTCGATGATGTGGCGGCGGGCGTTCTGCATGAACCAGGCAAAGGCCAGGGCCAGCATCACGCCGGAAAACAGCACGTACAGCGTGGGTTGAGACTGCGCCGGGATGACGCGGTCGTACACCTGCATCGAAAAGAGGATGCCCGCCAGCGCCATCAGATTGGCGACCAGCGAGGCGATCATCACGTGCACGTAGGGCCGCAGGTCGGCGAACACGATGCTGCGCAGCCAGTGCTGTTCGACCGGCTTGAAATAGTCGTCGACCCGTGAATCCGGCGTGGCGCCCACCGGCCGCATCACCGCCATGGCGGTCACGGCCGCGCGCAGTTCGTCCGCCGGGATCGTGCTTTCAAGCCCCTGGTCGCCGCTGAGGCTCAGGCGCAGGCCGTCGGGCGCGACCGCCACGATCACGGCCACCTGGCCGTCGCGCAATTGCACGGCCAGCGGCAGGCGCCAGGCGCTCAGGCCGTCGAGCCGCGGTTCGACCCAGCGCAGGCGCAGGCCCGCCTGGCGGGCGGCCTCGCGCACGCCGCGTTGCAGCGCGCGGGGATCGTTCCAACTGAGGGCGACGCGCAGGCGTTCGCGCGAGACGTCCAGGCGGTAGTGCCCTGCCACGGCCAGCACGGCATCGAGCCAGCCGGCCAGCGGCTGCGGCAGGCGGTCGGAGCCGGGATCGGCGGGCGACGGCGTCGCACGGGGCAAGGACAGCGGTCCGGTCATTGCAGCGTATCCGGTGCGGCCACGGTCCGCGCCACTGCGCCGCCCGTCTCGAAGGCGTCGCGCAGGCGGCCCGTGTAGTACAGGCATTCCGCGTCCAGGCGGACCATCTCGTGCTCGCTTTCGATCTGGTCGTTCAGGGAGGCATAGTATTCCTGCTCGGCGTTGAGCAGATCCAGCAGAGACCGGGTGCCCAGTTGCAGATACTGGTCGCGGTACAGGGTGCGGGTGATGTCCATGTTCTTCTGGCGCGCCGCCTGCACGTCCAGGCGCCCGGAAAACTTCAGCCATTGCAGCGTGGCGCTTTCCCAGCCCTGGCTCGTGTTGAGCCGGGCCTGGTCCAGTGCGGCCCGGGCCGCGCCCACGCCGTAGCCGGCCGCCTGGCGGCCCGACTGCAGCCGTCCGCCCTGGTACAGGGGCACCGAGAAATTCAGCATGATCGAGGCGTCCAGATTGCGCCCGTCATCCCGGCCGTCGCTGCCGCCCAACCGCCGCCCCGTCGAACCGGTGAGCGACAGTGTCGGCTTCATCTGCGCGTCGGCCAGCGCCAGGCCGGCGCGCGCCACTTCCAGTTGCGCCTGGGCGAGCTGAACTGCCGCCGAGGACTGCAGGGTGGCTTCGGCGCCGCCCACCGTCAAGGCGGCGGCGCCTGCCCGACAGGCGCCTGCCAGAGCGGGCGCAGGCGCCCCGGTGATCCCGGGCGGCGTGGCCGAGCCTGTCCAGTACATCAGCGTGGTGCGCCAGAGCCGCACCTGCGACTGCGCCGTCAGCAGGGCGGCCCGCGCCGCGTCCACGCGCGCCCGGGCCTGGGCCGTGTCCGACGACGTGCCGGCGCCTTTTTCGTCCCGTTCCTGGACGCGCTGGGACAGGGTGGCGAGCACCTCGGCCTGTTCCCGGGCCACCTTGAGCAGCGCCTCGTTGCGGCTGACTTCGATCCAGGCGGCGGCGGTGTTGAGAATCACCTGATCGAAGGTCTGCAGCACCTGGGCGCGCGCCGCGCCGCTGGCCGCCGTGGCCTGATCGACTTCACTGCCGACCTTGCCGAAGTCGTACAGCACCTGCGAGATCTGGATTTCGGCGCGCCGTTCGTGACGGCTGTCGGTGTCGCCGATGGTGTGGTTGCTGTTGCGGGCGTTCACGCCCGCCGACACATTGGGGTAATAGCCGGAACGGGCGGTTTCAATGCCCTGGGTGGCTTGCAGCAATTGACCGCGCGCGTTGCGCAGCAGCGGGTGCCAGTTGACGGCCTGGTCCACGGCCGCCCGCATGCTCAGAGGGGAGCCGGAGGCCCCCGAGGGGTTTGGCGGGGTCGCGTATGCCGCCCCGACCGCCGATTCGGACAGAATCGACGGCGGCGCCAGCATCGGTGGCGTGTCCGCCGGGGGCTGCGCATGCGCGCCCGCCGTCAGGCAGGCGGCGGCAGCCGCGGCGGCGCGGAGGATCTGCGTGCGCGCCATCGTCAAGCCAAGGCGTGTGCGTTGGCCAGGCTATGCTCCAGCTCGTCTTCGGGAAGGGACGCTTCGGGTACGTAGTCCGTGTAGGTCGAAGCACTGTCGGCGGCCGTGTCCGTGCCTGATGCAGGCGCAGTGTCGCTGCCGGGCGCCTGGCCCGGCAGCCAGTCGTCCAGCAGGTCCGGCGTTTCGTCGGGCGTTGCCGTCAGCATCCCGTCGAGTGCCGGCAAGCCGCCCTCGGGCGCAAACAGGAAGGCCGAGGGATCGTCGCTGCCGTCCGCCGGGGCGTCGGGGAAGTCGAGGGACAGGGCCATGGGGGCGAAGCCCGCATTGACGGACGCTGTGTCGACCGTCATGCCGCCTTCGACCTTCACGGTGATGGTGGTCGCGCCGTCCGCCAGCGTGCCTGTCCAGATGCCGCCGTTGTTGATCCAGGCGCCATCCAGCGCGACGGAATCGTCCGAAGTGCCCTTGATCGTCAGTTCGCCGCCAGAACCCAGGATAGCCTTCACTTGATCCGGGGTCAGGCCGGTGATCGCGTTCGCGCCGCCGATGCCCAGGTCGAGGATCTCGATGTGGCTCAGCTTGGCGGCGAGATCTGCGCCCGTCAGGTCTTCGCCCGCGCGCAGGTGGACGGTGTCCGTGCCGGAGCGGCCGTCGATGGCGTTCCCGGTCCAGATCAGGGAATCGTCGCCGGGGGTGCTGTATTGCTCCGAGAGGTTGAGCGTGATGTCCTTGGTGACGTGCGTGGATTCCGCCGCGTTGCCGCTTTCGACCGTCCAGGCTTCCGCCGTGATCTGCACGCCGGCCATGCCCGCATTCTGGTCCGTCAGGGCGGACGCCGCCTGCATCAAGCCCAGCGTGTTCAGGTCCGCCTGGCTCAGGCCGGTCAGCGTGTAGGTGTCGGTGCCGGCGTCGTAGGTGATCTGGCTGGCGTCCAGCAGCGTGTCACCCACGTAGAACGAGGCGTGCTCGCCCAGGCCGGTCAGCCTCAGCGTCGTGGTTTCGGCGCTGCCATCTGCCGCGATGACAACAGTGCCGTCTGCGTTCTTGACCGTGGCATCGTTGGGGTCCTGCATCGTGGCGTTCAGGTTCAGCTTGATGAGGGTGTTCTCGGCGCCGAAGGAATTCGTCGGCGCCAGGTCCACTCCGTCGGCGACCGGGATGATCGTGACATCGGCCAGATCGGTCGTTTCGATCTTGGTGCCGGAAAGCGCTGTTTCACCCGACTCCACGACGAGTTTCAGGTCAGCCAGCGTACCGCTCCAATGGGGCGGCGGCAGGATGCCGATATAGGCGGGCAGGGATCCGTCCGGATTCAGGGGGATGACCCAGGTATTGTGCGTGCCGTCGCCGCCCGCGTTGGCCGCCTGGGCGGCCGAGCCGGGATCGGCGCCGGTGAACACCAGGAAGCCGTCGGGCAGGTTCGACAGCAGGACGGAGATGATCTTTTCCGAACCGTCGTTGTCGTTCAGGACGGCGGCGATATCCAGTTTGACGGACTTGTCGCCCGTCGCGCCGATGGCGACTTCGTTGCCGGAGGACTCGTTGTGGGTGACAGTCACGCCATCGTTGCTGATGTTGACGACCAGGTCGGCGGCGCCCTTGGAGGTCACGGGCGTGCTGCCGGTTTCCTCGTTGCGCACCCAGGCATCGACCGTGACCGTGCCGCCGGTCATTTTGACGCCCGGGGTGTACACCGCCTGCAAGGTGCTGCCCATGGCCACGCCATGGACGACGTAGTACTGACCGTTGGGAACGCCGGAGACGCCTGAAACGGTTTCCAGCGTGTATGTCACGCCGCCGATGGTCAAGGCGCCGCCTTGCAGATCAGCCTTGTCCGCGGAAATCTGCAGGTACAGCGTGCCGTCCACGATGCTGCCGGCCGCGCCGTCGGCGGCGTTGCTGACGGTCAGGGTGATGGGGATGCTGCTGTCGGATTCGTTCAGCTCATCCGTTTCGATGCTGGTGTCGAGCCGGATGTCGATGACGGCATTGTCCGTGACCGGATCGACGGGCACCACCAGCGGCTTGTCGCCGGTGCCGGTGTCGGCGCCGTCGGCCGTGATGTTTTCCACATTGCTGTTGCTGCCGCCCGCGATCGACGTGGTCAGCTTGGCGTCGAACTTGAAGTCGCCCGCCGCATTATTCTCGTTGGAGTTTTCCGGCGGCGTGATCTTGATGCCGTCCATCAGGGTTTTCAGCAGCGCATCAATGTCGCCTTGCGTGGCACCGGCAGGGCCGATGACCGATTTCGACCAGACCTCGCGGGTGCCGCCGGCATCCGTGATGGTGGTGCGGATCATGCCGTCGACCTGCGTGCCCTCGGGCAGATTCTCCAGGGTGACGGTGAAGACGTTGCTGGCGGATGGATCATTCACGGTGACCCCCGCCGTGATGATGTCCGACAGGCTGAAGGCCGCGTCTTCCGTCGCCGGGGCGTCGTTGTATTCCCAGGTGATGATCGTCGCCGGATCGTCGGATCCGCCCTTGCCAAAGTCCGTCGTCAATCGCCAGGTGACGGAGTCTTCTTCGACAGCCGTCGTCGTGGCCGTATTGCCCCGATCCTGGACCTGCGCGGTCAGGGTGATCTCATGGTTGATGAGGCCGCCCGCGAAGCCGTTGACCACGAATTCGACCGGCACTTGCACACCGCCCCCGGGGATGGGTTTTGCGTCGGCGCCGTCATACACCAGCAGCCATTGGCCGCCGCCGATGAATTCGCCGCCCTTCACGGTCACGCCGTCGGGCACGCCATCGATGACGACGCGGATCAGGTGTTCGCTGCCGTCCGTGTCGGGGGACGTGACTTGCAGGTGGACGGTGACGGTGTCGGCCGCCGTCAGCGTGACGGTTTCATTGGTGGCGTCGTCGCCGGCGACCTCCTCGGCTGCGGTCGTGGAGCCCAGCGTTCCGGTGATGTCCGTGATGCTGGCCTTGGGGGCATCGGTGACCGGCGTGGCCGTCAGGCCGAAATGGGCATCCTGCCAATCGCTGGTGGTCGATGCGCCGGACGGGGTGTTGCCGTAGTGATCGTCCGTGATCTTGAACTGGAAGTCGAAGCCGCTCAGGTTGCCGTCGCGATGGGCGTCGCCCTGGGCGGCCAGTTGGCCCGCCTGCGCGCCGGTCAGCACGTAATACGTCACGCCGCTGTCGGTGACCGTTGAGATGTCGCCGTCAACCAGCGCCTGGGCCAGCGTCTTGGCGCCCGGGCCATCGCCCAGGTACAGGGTGAAGGGTCCGCCCTCGGCCTGAGTCACGGCGATCCGCACACTGGTCAGCGTCTCGTCCGTGTCGCCGTTCTGGTGGACGATCTCCAGCCCGATGTTGCTGAGCACGTCCTCCTCCAGCGTGGCGCTGGCGGTGGTCGTCGCCTCGGGAGACGGGGTGATCTTGATCGTCACGTCCTTGGGCTCGCCCGTCAGCGAGTTGCCGTCGTTTTCCGTCGTGACGGCGGCGATCTTGAACGTGATCGTGCCGCTGTAGTTGGCGGGCACCTTCAGCGTGGCGGCGGCGAACTGCGCTTCCGTCAGCACCCAGACGCGGGCCGCCCCGGTGGCGGCGGGATCCAGCAATGTGCCCATGTCGGGCGAAAAACCCTCGGGCAGACCGCTGACGCGGATGGTCAGGGTTTCCGAGCCGTCGTCCTTGTCGGTCAGTTCGATGGTGGCCAGATCACCGAGTTTGACGGGGGTCGTGCCGCCATCGACGCCGGCTTCGGTGTAGTCGGGAATCGACGATGTGATGTCCACCGTGGCCGCGTCTGCCACCCCGGTGACGGTGACGGCGAGGTCGAGTTCGGTGGTGGGGTTCCTGCTGGTGTAGGGCGAATTGGGATCGCCATCCACGATCAGGGTATCGACCGATTCCGCCGAGACCTTCAGCGTGAAGTTGTCGTTGCTGTTCTCGGGCGGCCGGATGGTCAGCGCTTTGCCGCTGTCGAAGTTCACGATCGTCACTTTGCCGCCGGTCACGGTCAGCGCGGCGCCGTCATACGTGATGACCGCGCCGTCCGGGATGCCGGAGATCGTGACGTCGAAGGTTTCTCCGGAGTCCGAGCTGGTGGGCCGGATCGACAGCGGGATCTCGCTGTCTTCCTTGCCGCTGGCGGGGCTCATGGCCAGGGTCACTTCGTCGGCCTTGGGGGCGATGAGCACGTTCTTCAGCCACGCGACCTCGTCCGAGGTATGGGAGACCTCGGCGTCATCGGCATCGTCGCCCGGATCGACTGTGTGCGCCTTGACCTCGATCTCGAAGATGCCCGAGAAATTGGGGGCGGCCTTGAACTCAAGAGTCGAGAGCGCATCGACGGGGACGAGGATGGGATCGCCCGTGTAGGTGGCGATGTGCTCCCCGTCCGTGTCCGTCCATTTGAATTGCGAGCCGATGGCATTTGGCAGGTCGCCGTCGCCGGCCTTCAGCACCGGGGTCAGGCTGGCGTAGGTCTTTTCCCCCGGGTCTTCGTTGCTCCAGCCGGTCTTCAGGTCGAAGCCGCCTTCCTGGCCCAGCTTGAACCATGCGTCTTCTTCGCCGGGGGTCGTGTAGTCATGGCCCCCTGTCATGGTCACGTCGTTGCCGGCGGGGCCTGCAGTGTCGGTGTCCGTGGTTTCCGCGACGGGCGTGACGGTGATTTTGACGTCGCGTTCGACCGTGGCTGTGTCGCTGATGGTACTGCCGTTGACTGTGCCGCTGTCAGTCGTTGTGATCGACAGCGTGATCGTCGCGTCTTTGCTGCTGTGCGCGGGCGGTGTGACCTTGAAGTCGTCGAGAACGGCTTCGCGCTGGGCTTCGGTCAATACTATGCCGCCGCTGCCGTCATTGTTGAACGTGATCGTGTAAGAGGAGCCTGTATTCGTGACTTCCCAGCCATCGGTGCTCAGATTTCCCGAGGGGAAGTCTGTCGTCCAGCCGCTCGGAAGATCGAACGAGATGGAATCGATGACTTCCGTGCCATCGCCGCCGTCGGTTACGGTGACGTTCTTCAGGAAGGCGACGGCCGTGTCTTCCGGCGTGGTCACGCCCGTGGCGCTGACGTCGCCCGCGACTGGGGTGACGTACAGGTTCAGGGTGACCTCGCTGCTGGAGGTGTTGATCGTGCCGGTCGAATCGCCGTCGGTGTCCTTCGCGTTCAGCGTGATCTTGATGCCTGTGAGGTCGCCGCTGTAATCCTTGGGCGGCGTGATGGTGATGGACGGCGGTGTGGCGGATGTCTTGACTGCGGAGCTTGCGGTGAGCGTCGTCGCGCTGATGGTGGTGGCGACGCCATCGATAGTGACGACCGTACCCTCCGGCAGGCCGGAGATGGTGTACCAGTACGTTTCGCTGCCGTCCGTGTCGGCGCCGGTGTTGCCGTCCGAATCGCCCAAGGTGGGAGTCAGCAGAGCGCCCAGATCGATGGTGGTGCCTTCTTCGGCCACCGTCACGTCGTAGCTGTTTCCGCCGTCGATTTGCAGCGTTGCGCCGTCGGTCACGGCCTGCACATCGACGTCGATGGCCTGGATGCTAGTGGCGCCGGGTACGCCTGGAAGAATATTGCCGCTGGCGTCCACCTCGTGGCTGGTCGCGCTGACGGTGACGGTGAAGTTCTTGCCGCTTTCAGGGGCGGGGTTCGCCACCAGCGCTTCGTATTCGGCTGTGGTCAGATGATAGATGCCGTTAGCCGTGTCTGCGGCCGGTACGCCGACGACGTGGTAATTCGGGTCGTCGGTCAGGACGATGGTGATCTTGCCGCCCGCTGGGGTCAGCGTGGTCCCGCCGGTACTCAGCGTGACGCCGGTCGCACCATCGCCGCTGATCGTCAGCGTGATCTCGCTCAGGCGTTCGGGGGTCGGGTTGTTGCCCGTGCCGGTTCCGTCGTCTTGGATGACCGGTGTTTTCAGCCCCAGCGCCACCGAGGTGTCTTCCAAGGTATCGAGGTCCTTCGTGTCATCCCCCAGATCAGGCGCATCGGACACGGGGTTGACCGTCATGGTCACCTCGGTGCTCTTGGGCGTGCCGGAGCCATCGTCCGTATGGTAGGTGAACTTTTCCTCGCCGCTGTAGTTTGTGTCGGGCGTGTAGGTGATGGTGCCGTCGGCGTTGACGGTGACGGTACCGTGGTCGGTGGAGTAGTCCTTGCCGCCCTTGCCGTTGTCCGTCCCGGTCAGGTCGGTGCCATCCTGGGAGATTGTGGTGTTTTCCGGGTTGGCGTCGGCGGAGGTCGTGAAGGTCTTGTCGCCGTCTTCGTCGACAGTTTCGGCGGTCGCTGTCTTCGGTTCGTCGTCCGTGACTTTGACGGTGAAGTCGCCGGTGTCGGTATCGCCGTCGCTGTCGGTGACAGTGAAGCCGAGTTCCAGGTCCAGATCGGTCGCGCCCTTATGATCCAGGGGGCCGTTCAGGGTGAATTCGTAGCCCGCGCTGCTGTTCGTGGGATCGGTGATGTTGGCCGTGAAGATTTTGTCGGCCTCGGTACGGCCTGTGCCCTTGTAAGCGATGAGCGTGTGGCCGTCGTTGCTCAACTCGTATTCCAGGGGGATGCCGCCCGAGGTCCATGCCTTGTCCAGCAGCTTGCCGACCGTTGTGTCGGTCCCGGCGGCGCCGTCCGTGAAGGTGGTGTCGATGGCGTCCTCGCCCGGCGTGACGGCCAGGCTGCCGCTCACCGTCAGCGGACCCAGGCCGGGCTCGCTGCCCGCAGCCAGGTGGGCTTCGTCGATCCCGGTGTTGGTGGCGGGCGTGCCGACTTCCGGCACCGTATCCGTCACGGTGATAGGTTGGGTGGCCTTGTTGCTGATGTCGCCGTCGCCGTCGATCAGGGTGTAGCTGAAGCTGTCGTCCAGCGTGGTGTCGTGCCCCCCGGTCTTGTCGTGGTTGGCCGAATCGACCGAGGTGTATTTCCAGGTGCCGTCGCTGTGGACGGTGAGCTGGCCGTATTGGGTGTCCACCGTCTGGCTGCCGCCGTCGGCGATCGTGGCTGTCTTTTCGGTGCCGTCGCGGCCGACGTAGGTGATCTGGTGGACGCGCGCGCCGTCCGCGCCCTGGGTGTCGTTGTCCAGCAGGTTGGCGGAGCCCGCGCTCCAGGTATCCGTGCCCGCGTCGTGGCCGACGGTGGCGCCGCCTTCGCTCAGGGTGACGGCGGAGTCATCGTTCGCCTCCGGCACGTCATCCACCACGCCCGCCACGATCTTGCTGATGCGCGTGTCGCCGTTATTGTCCTTGACGGCGATCGGGATGTCCTCGCGGAGGATGTCCGGGCCGGCGGTGGTGTGCGTCTTGTTGGCGTCCAGCGTGTAAGTGTAGGTGACCGTACCGGTGGTCGCGTCGTAGCCCGTGATGGTCAGGGTGCCATAGGTCGTGGTGATGGGGGCGATCGGCGTCGTGCCGATGTTCTGCAATTGCGCCAGAGTGATGGTGGCGCCGCCGCTGATCGTGCTGCCCGACAGGCTGCCGCCGATCACGAGATGATCGATGTCGCCTTCGCTCGTGCCGATCTTCAGGGTGGCCGTGGCCGACTCGGTGTCGGCGTCCTTGTCCGAGCCGTTCGGCAGGCCCGACTCGTGCACCAGCACGTGGGCGTCGTCGCCCGGCTCCAGGTCTTCGGGCGCCAGGCCGGCGATCTTGCGGCCGGTGCTGTTCGTGTTGCCGACGGGGTCTTCGGCGTCGGCCGAGATCACGATTTCCTTGGAGGCGTCCAGCGGATCGGATGGGATGTGGACCCATGTGCCGTCGCCGCCCACCGCGATTTCGCCGGACTCGACGCCGTCGATGGTCAGGATGATCTTGGCGCCCGGTTCGCCCGTGCCGGTGATGGTGGGCACCGTGCCGTCAACCACGGTGATCGGGTTGATGGCCACCGGTGTGACGGTGTCCTTCAGAATGGTGTCGGTGACCGTGGCGGAGTCGCCGCTGCTGTTCTTGGCTTCCATCGTGACGGTCAGATTGCCGTCCTGCAGGCCGCTCAGGTCCGTGGTCGTGGTGAAGCCGCCGTCGGCATTGGGGGTCACAGTGGCCGGGTCGATGGTGACGGTCGTCGTGCCGTCCGTCACTGTCAGGCTGACCAACTCGCCGCCTGGGGGAATCTGGCCATTGATCTTCACGTGTTCCAGATCGTCGATACTGGCCAGGACGTTGTCGCCGGTGCCCGGGGCGCCGGGGCTTGTGTTGTCGACGATGTCCACGCCGATCACCGTGACGGTGACGGTGGCGGTTTCCTCGACGCCGGTGTCCGTCTTGGCGGTGTAGGTGAAATTGACGTCGCCGGCCACGCCGCTGTCCGGGGTGAATTCCAGTGTGCCGTCTGCCTTCAGCGTGACGCTGCCGCCCGTGACGGTGATCGTATCGCCGGTGCTGATCGCCGTGCCGTTGATGTGCGTGATGGTCTTGTTGGCGCCCTCGAAGCTGTCGTTGGCCAGCGCATCGATGACGACGGGGATGCCGGCGGGGGTGATCGCCGTGTCGTCCGTCACGTCCGCGACGGAGGTGACGTCGATGGTGATGGTTTTCGTCGCCGAGGTGTCCAGGCCGCCGTTGGCCGTGCCGCCGTCGTCTTGCACCTGGAAGTCGAAGCTGGCGTGGTTTGCGCCGTGCGCGTCGGGGGCGGGGGTGTAGACCAGCGATCCGATGTCAGCGACGGGGATCTGCTGCCCGGCTACGACCGGCACGCCGCCCAGCGTCAACGATCCGGCTCCCGGCAGGGTGTCGATGATGATGGTTTTCAGCGCGTCGTTCTCGACCGGGTCGCTGAAGCCGAAATCGGCTGCGGTGAAGGTGTGGCTGCCGTCCTCGGGCAGTGTCAGCGTCTTGTCCGCGCCGGAGGGCGCGTCGTTGACGGAATTGACCGTGACGGTGACGGTGGCGGTCTCCGGCACGCCGGTATCGGTCTTGGCGGTGTATTCGAAGCTGGTGTCCCCGTGCCAGTTCTCGTTGGGCGTGAACTTCAGGGTGCCGTCGGGGTTCAGGGTGACGGTGCCGTTGGGCACGGTGACGGTGATGGGGGTGATGCCGTCGGCTTCAGTGACCGGGGTGCCGTCCTCGTTGATGATGCGGACGCCCTCGACGTGGGTGACCCTGGGGTGGTCGCCCTCGAAGCTGTCGTTGTTCAGCACGTCGATGTCGACCGGCGTGTCCTCGTGAGTCGTCGTGGCATCGTCCGTGACGTCGTCCACCGGCTTGACCGTCACGTGGGTCGTGCCTGTTTCGGTGCCGTCGACGGTCGTGACGGTGTATTCGATGGTGGTGTCCCCGTGCCAGTCGCCGTCGGGGGTGAAGGTCAGGGTGCCGTCCGGCTCCATCGTGACGGTGCCGTGCGGCACGGTGACGCTGTCGCCCGGGGTGATCGGCTGGGACACGCCGTCTTTGTCGACGACTTCGGTGATGACCGGATTGCCGCCCTCGATCAGCTTGTTGTCCTTCGGATCGATCGTGACGGTGGCGTCCTCGTTCGTTTCCACCAGGGGCTGGACCGTCAGATTCAGGGTCGCCTCGTCCGAGCCGCCCTTACCGTTGTCGATCGTGTAGTCGATGGGCGGCACTTTGCCGTTCCAGCCCGCGTCTGGGGTGAATTCATAGCTGCCGTCGGGGCGCAGCACAAGCCGGCCCATGCCCGCGATCACGATCGGGGTGTTGCCCGGCGTGAAGCTCTCGGGCTTGCCGTCGCCGTCGATATCGACGCGGATGCCGGTGACGCGCAGCGGATTGCCGCCGGGGTCGCGGTCGTTGAGCAGCACATCGCCGGTGAGGGTTTCGCCGGCCTTGCCGATCTTGGCGTCATGGTCGGCGACGGGCGGTGCGGGCTGGCCAAGGCCGCCGCCATCACCGCCGCCGCCCCCACCACCCCCGCCGCCTGCCGCGGCGCCGATGCCCAGCAGCCCCAGGCCCGCCCACAGCCAGGGCGAATCGCAGCGACGACGTCGTTGTCGATTTCGGTGAAGTGGAACTCATCCCAGTGTTCGGGGTACTGCCCCCACCAGAACACGCCGGCGTCGTCTTCCAGCACCAGGTCGCTGCGGGTATTGTCCGCGTCCTTGACGAAGAAATTCTGGATGACGATGACCTTGCCGTCGAGCAGGGTCATCTTCAGGTCCTGCCCTTCGCGCACGAACGACCGGACCTGCTCCGGTGCGATCTTCAGTTGAATGATCGATGGCGCCGCAATGTGTATCACATTGGCGTCGACGGTTTCCGTGTGACCCGATTTTTTACCGAGAATGTTGGCCGGCATCTGCAATCCCTTTGTCTGCCCTGTCACTGTCCAGTCAAGCATTTTTCTTTATTTGGACAAGTGTAATTTTTTAAAACAAAGGGACTATATCAACAATTTATTTGTGTTTTCCAGAATATCAGTCATTCAAACGGCATTTTGACGTTTGTTGACACAATTTAATATTTCTCCGGGCGTTTCATTGGAGAACGTCTTTTTGGAATTAACATTTATTATTATTTGGAATTCAAACAGGGTGTTTGTCGCTGGTTTTTGTGAGTTTTTATAAAATGGATTATTCGAAAGCCCCGCATGCTTGTTTTCGTCCGGACTGTGCCCGTGGATAAGCCGCCGCGCCCGGGGCGCCTCGGGCAATCAGTCCGACATCAAACGGCGCAGCAGCAGCATGCGTTCGCGGCCCAGGCGTTCGCGCATGGGCACGCGGGGGCGGCCCGGGGGCGGGGCGACCGCATCGATGTCGGCGATGGCCTGGTGGATTTGGGTTTCGTGCATCGGCCACCAGGCGGCCAGTTTGCGATCCGGGGTCAGCGCGGACAAGCCCAGGCGGCGCAGTTCGGAGCGGTTGAAGTCCTTCAGGTTCAGCGTCAGGATTTCCACGGGGCTGTCGGGATGCCGTTCGCGCATTTCCCGGGCGACGGCGATGACGTGCCAGTCCTTGGGGTCGCTGTAGCGCAGCCCCTGCTTGTACTCATCGACCTCGTGCGCCATGGCGCCGGGAAAGGCGGACTGCATGGCGTCCCAGTCGGCTTGCAGGTTTTCCGCCGGGATGTCCCACAGGCGTCGGGCATTGCGCATCCATTCATCGCCGATGCGTTCGCTCCAGGCGGGTTGAAAGAGGCCGCATGCGCCCAGCGCCAGCATCAGGCGGCGTTGCAGGCCGGACATCATGACGCAGGCGTCCATCACCAGGATGGCGGGCGTCGTCAAGGGCGGCGTCAATGCAGCCAAGCCAGCGCTCCCCGGGCTGCGGCGCGGCCTGCGGCAAAGCAGGCGGTCAGCAGGTAGCCGCCGGTGGGGGCGTCCCAGTCCAGCATTTCGCCCGCGCAGAAGACGCCTGGCAAGGCGCGCAGCATCAGCCGTTCGTCCATGGCCTGCGAGCGGACGCCGCCTGCCGTGCTGATGGCCTCGTCCATGGGACGCATGCCGTTCAGCCGCACGGGCAGTTGCTTGATCGCCGCCGCCAGCCGGGCGGGATCCGCGTAGTCCTCCTTGCCCAGGCATTCCCGCAGCAAGCCGGCCTTGGCTCCGTGCAGGTTCAGGCGCGAGCGCAGATGGCTGGACCAGGACTTGGCGCCGCGTGGATACAGGACTTGCCCGGCCACCCAGGCGGCCTCGCGGTCGGGCAGCAGATCGAGGGCCAGCACGGCTTCGCCGGTGCGGTCCAGCGCCTGGCGCAAGCCTGCGGACAGGGCGTAGACCAGCCCGCCTTCCAGGCCGTCCCGGGTCAGCATGATTTCGCCGCGCTGCCAGGGGGCGTGGGTGTCCGGCGCAGCGGCGTCCGGTGCGGCGGTGTCGAGGACACGGGCGGCGATCGATTTCAGCGGCTCGCCCGCGTGGTGTTCCTGGAAATGCGCGCTCCAGTCCGCATGGAACCCGCAGTTGGCGGGCTGCAGCGGCATGATGTCCACGCCTTTTCCCGCCAGCAGGGGCGCCCAGGCGCCGTCCGATCCCAGGCGGGACCAACTGCCGCCGCCCAAGGCCAGGATGACGGCATCGGCCTGGACATGTGTTTCGCCCGCAGGCGTGGAGAAGCGCAATTGGCCGGATTCATCCCACCCCGTCCAGCGATGGCGGGCGTGGACGCGCACGCCTTGCGCGCGCAGACGCTGCAGCCAGGCGCGCAGCAGCGGCGCGGCTTTCATCCCGGCGGGAAAGACCCGCCCCGAGGTGCCGACGAAGGTGTCCACCCCCAGGCCGTGCGCCCAGTCGCGCAGGGCTTGCGGACCGAAGTCGGCCAGCCAGGACCCCACCCAGGGCGCCTGTTCACGGTAGCGCGACAGGAAGGCGGGCAGGGGTTCGCCGTGGGTCAGGTTGAGCCCGCCGCGTCCGGCCAGCAGGAATTTGCGGCCCACCGAGGGCATGGCGTCGTAGAGATCGACACAGGCGCCCGCCGCCGCCAGGGTTTCAGCCGCCATCAGCCCGGCCGGGCCGCCGCCGATCACGGCAATCGAATGGGATGGCAAAAGAGTCGTCCTTGAAAACCCGCGTCCCGGATGTCAGCGGGGGGTGGACGGGATTGTAGGAGATGCGGCGGCGCCATCCGCCGCCGGCGCGCGCCGCCATTCGATGATGCCGATCACGATGCCGCTGCCGCAGACCACCGCGATGCCCAGCCAGGTGAGGGCGTCGGGAAAATCGCCCCAGACCAGCCAGCCCAGGATCGAGGCCGCGACGATCTGCAGATAGAGAAAGGGGGCGAGCAGGGAGGCGGGCGTCAGGCGGTAGGCCTGGATCTGCAGGATGTGGCCCAGAGAGCCCCAAAAGCCGGTGCTGATCATCACCAGCCATTCCAGGGGGCCGAAGGTGCTGAGGATGGGCCAGGCCGCCGGCACGATGAAGGGCAGCGCGAGGGTCAGGGCGATCGTGCCGACGCCGCCGCTCCAGACCAGGGTGGTCATGGGGCTGTCGACGGCGACCAGGCGGGTGCACACGTATTGGACCGAGAACAGCAAGGCGGTCATCAGGCCGAAAGACACCCCGACCGGGTCCAGGCCGCTGCCCGGGCGGATGATGATCAGGATGCCGGCGAAGCCGGCCAGGGCGGCGACCCAGCGCGACAGCCGGGGGGGTTCGCGCAGGATCCACGGCGCGCAGGCCAGCATGATCAGGGGGGCCAGGAAGTTGATGGAGGTCGCCTCGGCCTGCGGCATGTGCTGCAGGGCGGTGAAGAACGTGAAGGTTGCGGTGACCATCACCGTGCCGCGCAGGAGCTGAGCGTAGGGGCGTTTGGGGCGCAGCGCCGCCCGCAGTTCCGAAGCCGGGATCAGGGCGGCGACCAGGGCCAGGTGGACGGTGAACCGCACCCAGCAGACAAAGGCCAGGGGCAGGCCGGCCGCCATGATCCATTTGCCGCTGGTGTCCAGCGTGGAAAGCGACCAGGAGGCCAGAATCACCAGGGCGATGCCGGCGAGGGGCGACGTGCTCGACGCGCGGCGAACGAGGCTGGAGAGACGCATGTTGTACAGGGGAAGGGAAGACCTGGCGGGTTCAGGCAAGCAGCATATCAGGTTCCTCCGCGCCCCGGCCTCCTCTGCCCGGCCTGCCGGCTGGATTTTCAGTACATATTCAGTACACTGAACTCTTGTCCATCCAGGAGATCATGATGACTGCACGTTCTGTTCCGCCGTTTCGCGCCGACCACGTCGGCAGCTTCCTGCGGCCCGTCTATCTGCTCGAGGCACGTGATCGCCATGCCCGGGGCGAAATCGATGCCGCCGCCCTGCGCGCCGTCGAGGACCGCGCGATTGCCGAGGTCGTGCGCTTCCAGGAGGACATCGGCCTGAAATCGGTGACGGACGGCGAATTCCGCCGCACGTATTTCCACCTGGATTTCCTGCGGCGGCTCGATGGCGTGACCACCGACGATCCCAAGGTGGTGACGGGGGCGGACGGCAAGGAGCATCTGGCGCCGCCGTCGATTCTGGTGACCGGCAAGGTGCGCCATGCGCGCGACATCCAGCGTGCTGATTTCGAATATCTGGCGAGTCAGGTCTCGGCAGGCCACACGCCCAAGGTCACGATCCCTTCGCCCACCATGCTGCATTTCCGGGGCGGACGCGCCGGCATCGACGCCGTGGCCTATCCGGAACTGGATCCCGATTTCTACGAGGACGTGGCCGAGGCCTACGGCCAGGAATTGCGCAGCCTGTACGACGCCGGCTGCCGCTACGTCCAGATGGACGACACCAACCTGGCCTATCTGTGCGACGGCCGCATGCGCGAGGCCGCCAAGGCGCGTGGCGACGACCCCAACGAACTGCCGCACCGCTACGCCGGTTTCATCAACCGGGTGGTGGCGCGCAAGCCCGAGGGCATGGTGCTGGCCATGCATCTGTGCCGGGGCAATTTCAAGAGCACCTATGCCGCCGAGGGCAACTACGAGCCCGTGGCCGAGGCGCTGTTGTCGGAAATGAACCTGGACGCGTATTTCATGGAATACGATGACGACCGCAGCGGCGATTTCCGTCCGCTGCGTTTCCTGCCGGCCGGCAAGATCGTGGTGCTGGGTCTGGTCACGACCAAGTTCGGCGCCCTGGAATCCAAGGACGATCTGAAGCGCCGCATCGACGAGGCGGCCAGGCACGCGCCCCTGGAACAGCTTGCCCTGTCGCCGCAATGCGGCTTTTCGAGCACGGTGCATGGCAATAACGTGGCGGTCGAGGATCAGCGCGCCAAGCTGCGGCTGGTGGTCGAAACCGCCCGCGAGGTCTGGGGCGACGCCTGAGGCGCTGCGAGGGCCTGCCGCTGTGTTCAGTCCATCTGATGGTAGATGGACTCGGCCAGCACGTGCAGCCGTTCGCGCGGCAAGGCGGCGCTGACCGCGTAGCCTTGGTGCCCGTCGATCCAGTAGAAACCTTGGGCCGACGCATCGCCGGCCCACTGGAAGGCCACGGGCGCCGCAGCGTCCGCGTCTTCTCGCGACAGCACCGAGACGTACAGCGTCACGCGCGTGCCGGCTGAATCCTGGTACATGAACTGCGCACGCGCCTGACCGGCCTCGCCTGGCAGCAGGCGGCCACCGATCAGGTGGAAGCCCTGGGCATCGAGTACCGGCACCTTGAGCCGCACCCCCAGCCGCTTGGACAGCCATTGCACCAGGTGTGCCTGCTGCTGCGCCGCGACTTCCACGGGGTGGCGCTGTTCCGGCACGAAGACCGCATGGGCTGCGGCGGCCTCTCGCACGAAGACCGGCAACTGCGCCAGGACGCTCGCCTGTGGCGGTGAGGCGCCCGGTTCCCGGCCGCCCAGGCCGTAGCCCAAACCCAGCCCCAGGCTGAGCATCACCCCGGCCGCCAGTGCGTGCGGCCAGCGCCATTGCAGCGGCGGCCGGCGCAGTGCGTAGCGCAGCCGGGGCGGCACCGGCTCGTCCAGCATCTCGGCCCGCAAGGCCCGCAAGCCGGCGCATTGCGCCTGCAGGGCGGCCACGCGGGCCGCCTCGTCGGGGTGTTCCGACAGCCATTGCGCCACCTCCGCAGCGCGTTTGGGCTCGAGTTCTCCGTCCACCCAGGCATGGAGTGCGGTCTCGTCGGGGCGGTTCATGGACATTGATCGCGTTCCTTCATTTCACGGCCTTCAATGAGGCCCGGGGGGGCGTTTCTCCTTCCATCAGGCGCCGCAACTGTTCGCGCGCCCGCGCCAGGCGGGACATCACTGTGCCGATGGGGATGTCGAGCATCCGCGCCGTTTCGGCGTAGCTGTATTGTTCCATTCCCACCAGCAGCAGCACCTCGCGCGCTTGCGGGGCCAGCAGTGTCAGCGCGCGCTCCAGGTCGAGCCGCAGCCCCATGTCCGGGGTGGGATCATGCCCGGATGCCAGGGTTTCGTCCCAGCCGACCGTGCGTTGATGCGCCGCCTGCCGCCACTGGTTGGCAAACAGGTTGTGCATCAGGGTGAGCAGCCAGCCGCGCAGCGCCGCCTGGACCTGGTCCGCCGATGCTGCGTCGGGGGGGCGCCATTGCGCCCATTTCTGGCAGGCGCGTTCCAGCGTATCCTGCACCAGGTCGTCCGCGCGGGCGGCGTCGCCCATCAGCGCCCGCGCATAGCGGCGCAGGCGCGGGATGTGGGCGATGGCGGCGTCGATGTCCACGCGGGACGGTGTTCAGGGCCTGGCGGTGTGCCAGGCATTGTCGAGGAGGCCGTCCCCCGTTTTGTCGCCGGGCTTGGCATCCTTGCTCCAGTAGTAGAGCGGCCGGCCCTTGTAGGCCCATTGCTTGCTGCCGTCGTCACGGACGACCACGCTCCAGTCGCCGGTGGCGGAGGCCCCCGCAGCCGTCATCAGGGGCGGCCAGTTGGCGGCGCAGCCGCCGTTGCACACGCTCTTGCCGGAGCCTGCGGTGTCCTTGTCGAAGACATAGAGCGTCATCTGGTTGGGGCCGACCAGCATGCCGTTCATGGCGGTGGCCGGGGCCTGCGCCTGCGCCGTGGCGCTGGCGGCCAGCAGCACCGGACCGAGAATCCAGAGGGAAGCGGGACGAATCATGGCAGTTCTCCTTGTGTGGGGGTGACCTGCGGTAAACAGTCCAGGCGGGTGGTTTATTCCATTGACGCCGTATTGAAATGAAAAAATTGAAATGAAAAAACCGCCGCGACCATGGCTGGTCCGGCGGTTTTTTCTGTAGCGGGGCGGCTGCGCGGCAGCGGTCAGGCCTTGGCGGCCAGTTCCGCCTTTTTCACCTGGCGCCAGTGGTGCAGCAGCGGCTCGGTGTAGCCGTTGGGCTGTTCCAGGCCCTTGAAGATCAGGTCGCTGGCGGCCTTGAAGGCGCAGGACGTGTCGAAGTGGCCGTCCATCGGCTCGTAGGCGGCATCGCCAGCGTTCTGCTTGTCCACCACGGCGGCCATGCGGCGCAGGGTTTCTTCGACCTGCGCGCGGGTGGCGACGCCGTGCAGCAGCCAGTTGGCGATGTGCTGGCTGGAGATCCGCAGCGTGGCGCGGTCTTCCATCAGGCCCACGTCATGGATGTCGGGGACCTTGGAGCAGCCCACGCCCTGGTCGATCCAGCGCACCACGTAGCCCAGAATGCCCTGGCAGTTGTTGTCCAGCTCTTGCTGGATCTGCTTGGGCGTCCAGGTGGGCGCGGCGGTGACCGGCACGGTCAGGATGCGGTCGGTGTAGTCCTCGTGATGGTTTTCCAGGGACTTTTGCACGGCGACCACGTCGACCTGGTGGTAGTGCAGGGCGTGCAGGGTGGCGGCGGTGGGCGAGGGCACCCAGGCGGTGTTGGCGCCGACCTTGAGCTGGCCGACCTTCTGTTCCAGCATCGCAGCCATCAGGTCGGGCATGGCCCACATGCCCTTGCCGATCTGGGCGTGGCCGCGCAGGCCGCATTCCAGGCCGCTTTGCACGTTGTTGGGCTCGTAGGCCTGGATCCAGGTCTGGGCCTTCATGTCGTGCTTGCGCACCATGACGCCGGCGCGCATGGAGGTGTGCAGTTCGTCGCCGGTGCGGTCCAGGAAGCCGGTGTTGATGAAGGCCACGCGTTCGGTGGCGGCGGCGATGCAGGCCTTGAGGTTGACGCTGGTGCGGCGTTCCTCGTCCATGATGCCCATCTTGATCGTGTTGGGCGCCAGACCCAGCAGTTGTTCGGTGCGGCCGAAGATTTCGTCGGCGAAGGCGACTTCGTCGGGGCCGTGCATCTTGGGTTTGACGATGTAGATTGAGCCGGTGCGGGAGTTCTTGCGGGCCTTCAGGTCGTGGATGGCGATCAGCGAGGTGCAGACAGCATCCAGGATGCCCTCGGGCACTTCGTTGCCGTCGCGGTCCAGGATGGCCGGGTTGGTCATCAGGTGGCCGACGTTGCGCACGAACATCAGCGAACGGCCGTGCAGCGTGGCGGCGCTGCCGTCGCGCGCGGTGTACTCGCGGTCCGGGTTCAGGCGGCGGGTGATGGTCTTGCCGCCCTTGACCAGGTCCTCGGTCAGGTCGCCCTTCATCAGGCCCAGCCAGTTGCGGTAGGCGAGGACCTTGTCGTCCGCGTCCACGGCGGCGACGGAGTCCTCGCAGTCCATGATGGTGGTCAGGGCCGACTCGACGACCACGTCCTTGATGTGGGCGGAGTCGGTCTTGCCGATGGGGTGGCTGGCATCGAACTGGATTTCGATGTGCAGGCCGTTGTGCAGCAGGACCAGGGCCTGCGGGGCGGCGGCGTCGCCGCGGTGGCCCTGGAAGGCGCCGGCGTCGGCCAGGCCGGTGACGGCGCCGCCGCGCAGCGTGACGCGCAGGTCGCCGTCCACGACGGCATAGCCGGCGGCGTCGCTGTGCGAACCGTGGGCCAGGGGGAAGCTGCCGTCCAGGAACTGGCGGGCGTAGGCGATGACGCGCGCGCCGCGCACCGGGTTGTAGCCGCCGGCGCGGGTGGCGCCGTCGGATTCGGAGATCGCATCGGTGCCGTACAGGGCGTCGTACAGACTGCCCCAGCGGGCGTTGGCGGCGTTCAGGGCGTAGCGGGCGTTCATCACCGGCACGACCAGTTGCGGGCCGGCCTGGGCGGTGATTTCCGTGTCGACGTCGGCGGTGGTGACGGCGACCTGTTCGGGCGCGTCCTTCAGGTAGCCGATGTTCTTCAGAAAGGCGCGGTAGGCGGCCGGATCGGCGATGGGGCCGGGATGCTGGGTGTACCAGCCGTCCAGCGCGGCCTGGAGGCGGTCGCGTTCGGCCAGCAGGGCGCGGTTCCTGGGGGCCAGGTCATGAATGATTGCGGAGAGGCCTTCCCAGAAAGCGGCCGGCTGTACGTCCGTACCCGGCAGGGCTTCTTGCTCGAGAAACTGATGCAGAGAAGCGGCGATCTGGAGTCCATGGCTGGAGATGCGATCGGTCATGATGGTCCTTGGATGATCTTGAATGAAATATATCAATCCTGAATTATAGGCAGTCTTCTATAAGAGTTAAAGGGGCAGGCGTGCTGCTGCCTGTCCTTTGCCTTGTTTTCAAGCCATTGATACGAAACAAAAAAGCACGCCTCGTAAGCGGCGGACGCGCTATATGCCAGTATGGATACTGCGTATTTCGTGCGTATTCGGAGGCGCCTTAGAGCATCGGTTTGTCACAACGCATGAATGCGCCCGCGCCGGGTGTGCCGACGAACTCGAAGTCCTTGCTGACGAGTTTGCCGCGGGCAAGGGTCATGACGGGCCAGCCTGTGACCGTGCGCCCCTCGTAGGGGGTGTAGTCGACGTCATGGTGCAGCATGCTGTTGCGGATGGTGACCTGGCGCTTGGGGTCCCAGAGGGCGATGTCTGCATCGGAGCCCACCATGAGCGAGCCTTTGCGGGGATAAAGCCCGTAGAGCTTCGCCGGCTGGGTGGACGTGAGCGCAACGAATTGGTGGAGGCTGATGCGTCCGCCGTTGACGCCGCCTGAAAACAGCAGGGGCAGGCGTGTCTCCAGCCCGGGGATGCCGTTGGGAATGTATTGGAATTTCTGTTCGCGGCCCTTGAGTTTCTTGCCCTGAGGATCGTCGTAGTTGAACGGGGCGTGGTCCGAGGAAAAAACGGAAAAGGTGCCTTGCGCCAGGCCCTGCCAGACGGCGTCCTGGTTGGCGCTGTCGCGCGGCGGCGGGCTGCAGATGCATTTGGCGCCCTCGTAGTGTCCGTGGCCCAGATCCTCTGCGGTGAGATAGAGGTATTGAGGGCAGGTTTCGGCGAAGATCCGTTGGCCCCGCTGGTGCGCCCAGCGGATTTGTTCGATGGCTTCGCTGCCCGAGACGTGGACGATCAGGATCGGCACGTCGACCAGTTCAGAGAATGTGATGGCCCGGTGGGTGGCTTCGCGCTCTACGGCCTGGGGGCGGGAGGTCGCGTGGTATTGCGGCGTGGTTTTTCCTGCAGCGGCCAGGCGGTCCGTCAGCCAACTGATGCAATCGGAGTTTTCCGCGTGCACCATGACCAGCGCGCCCCCTTGGCGGGCGACGTCCAGCACGTCCAGGATCTGGCGGTCGTTGAGCTTCAGGTCGTCGTAGGTCATGTAGATCTTGAACGAGGTATAGCCCTCGTCGATCAGCGCGGGGAGCTCTTGTTCCAGGATCGCGGGCGCCGGATCCGAGACGATCATGTGGAAGGCATAGTCGATGCAGGATTTGCCGTTGGCGCGCTGGTGGTAGTCGTCCACGGCCGCGCGCAGGGATTGGCCCTTGATCTGCGCGGCGAACGGGATGATGGTGGTGGTGCCGCCGCAGGCCGCCGAGCGTGAGCCGCTGGCGAAATCATCGGCCATGCGCAGGCCGAAGCCTTGGGGCTGATCCAGGTGGCAGTGCGCGTCGACGCCCCCCGGCAGGGCCAGCAGGCCGCCGGCGTCTATGGTTTCCCGCGCGGGCCCGAGATCTGTTCCCAGCGCGGCGATGACGCCGTTTCGGATGCCGATGTCTGCGCTGAAACGGTCCGCTGCCGTGATGATCTCTGCGCCGGTGATGAGGAGGTCCAGTTCTTGTGCCATCGTTGCCCTTGGGGTGCTGTTCCGCCGGTCTTGTCCGGCGTTTCATTGCCAAAACATGTGGTGTGAAAGGCTAATGTGGCGAACGTATTGTCGACATTAGTGTTTACACCTATCAGACAAAATATGTACTCTTTCAAAAGAGGGCATATTTTTTATTTATTCATTTAAATCAATATGATATGAAATTTATTTCGCTGAAATAAAATTGCTTCCCCATGCTTTGGATTGCCGGAGTAATCCGTTTCAAAGCACGTGTTGACAGGATTGTTTTGACAGATTGTACACACGCTGTTTATGCTCTGGTCACCAGGCTGTCCACGGCCTGAAACGCAGCGCCCCGGCATGGGGCGCCACGGCTTATACCTACATCCGGCGAGGAGACAATCATGGGATTTCAAGCAAAACGCCTTTTGATGGCGACGGCGATGGCGTTCACCTGCGTCGCGTCGACTGCCGCCTGGGCTGATCCGGAAACGCTCAAAGTGTTGGGCAACTTCACGGGGAACAAAAAGCAGGTCGATCTGGTCGAGCGGCCGTTCTTCACGCAGCTTGCCAAGGAGACCGGGATTTCATCCCAGGTCGCCTACAGTCCCATGGATCTGGTGAACGTCAAGGCAGCCGATGCCATGCGTCTCCTGAAGGCCGGCGCGTTCGATATCGCATCGGTGCAGATCGGCATGGCCGCGCGCGACGATCCGTTCCTCGAAGGCATCGATCTGGCGGGCGTGGCGACCAATGTCGTGGATCAACGCAAGGTGACTGATGCCATTCGCGATGAGTTCGACAAAGAGGTGCAGAGCCGTTTCAACGTAAAGACCCTGGCGCTGTGGCCCTTTGGCCCCCAGGTCCTGTTCTGCAAGGACCCGATCGAAAAGGCGGCTGACTTCAAAGGCAAGAAGATCCGTACCTTCACCGCGTCCATGGCCACCCTGATTCAGGGCCTGGGCGGATCGCCTGTGACATTGCAGTTTTCCGAGGCCTACCTGGCCCTGCAGCGCGGTGTGGCGGATTGCGGCGTGACGGCCGCGTCCGCGGGCAATAGCGGCAAATGGCCTGAAGTCACTAAATATCAGGTTCCCCTGGCCGTCTCCAGCTCCATGCAGGGGCACTTCGTCAATCTGGATGTCTGGAATCAGTTCTCTCCGGAGAAGCAGCAGGCCTTGACCCAGGCCTTCAAGAAAATGGAAGACGACATGTGGAATCTGGCCACTGGAGTCGATCAGGATGCCGTCCGTTGCAACACCGGCCAGGCGGACTGCAAGGAACACACAAAGTACGACATGACGCTCAATCCGGTCACCCCGGAGGAACTGGCGCAGCTCAAGGGCATCGTGACCCGCCAGGTGCTGCCGGAATGGGCCAAGGGCTGCAATGCGGTCGTGCCGGATTGTGCGGACCGCTGGGTTGCGACTGTCGGCAAGGCCATGGGCTACGGACGTATCGCTGCGGCCAAATAGCCTGACTTCCAGAGGAGCTCCCCATGGCCAGATCGAATGTGATCGTGAATGCCTGCCTGCCGGCGGCGCGCGTGGCGGCATGCATCGCCGGATATGCCTTGGTCGTCTTATCGGTATTGATCACCTATGACGTCATCGTCCGCAAGCTGTTCGATGCCTCGTCCATCGGGACGGACGAAATAGGCGGTTATATCGTGGCGATCATGGCGGCCTTCGGCTTCACGTATGCGCTGTTGCAGCATGCGCATACGCGGATCGATATCTTCTACCAGTGGCTGCCGAAGCGCTTGCGCCTGCTGGCAAACCTGCTGGCCATGGTGGCCATGGCATCGTATGCCTGCTTCCTGGCCTGGCGGGCCTGGGCCACATTGGCGGAAAGTATTGAATACAAAAGCACGTCGAATACGTCGTTGCATACGCCGCAGTGGATTCCGCAATCCGTCTGGCTGTTGGGGCTGCTCCTGTTCGCGATCGTGTCGGTCGCCCTCCTGATCCATGCAGTCTGGCTGATGGTGCGTGGCAATGCATCGCAGGCGCTGCAGTTTTATGGGCCGAAGACGCTCGACGAGGAAATCGAGGAAGAGCGTCTCGACATCGAGGACTTTGACCAGCCGCCCTCATCCGTGCAGGCCCCAGGAGCTCGCCATGATTGATTTCGGCACCGCGTTCATCGGCTTTCTCCTCATGCTGACGTTCATGCTGGTGGGCATCAGCATCGCCGCATCGCTTTTCCTGACGGCTGCCATCGGGGCGCTGGCCTACCTGGGCCTGCCCACCCTCCTGTCCTTCGGCAATACGATGTGGGGGGCCTTGAATGACTTCATCCTGACTTGTATTCCCTTGTTCATCCTGCTGGGGGAAATCCTGGTGCGCGCGGGCGTGACCGACCGGATGTACCGCTCGCTGTCCGGGTGGTTCTCGCGCCTGCCGGGGGGCCTGCTGCACACCAACATCGTGTCGTGCGGCATCTTCGCGGCGATCTCGGGGTCTTCGGTGGCGACGGCCGCCACGATCGGGACCGTGGCCATGCCGGCCATGAAGGCCCGAGGTTACGAAGAAAAAATGGTGCTGGGATCCGTTGCCGCCGGCGGCACCCTGGGCATTCTGATTCCGCCCAGCATCAATATGGTCGTCTATGGGGCGATTACCAATACCTCGATCGGCAAGCTTTTCATTGCGGGGATTGTCCCCGGCATTTTGCTGGCCGGCATGTTCATGCTTTTCATCGCCGTGTACTGCATGATCAAGCCTTCCCTGGCGGGAGAGGCCGAAAAGCCGCAACCTCTGTCCCAGCGCCTGCGTGCGCTGGGCGACCTGATTCCGCCGGCCCTGGTCTTCTTCGTCGTCATGGGCGGGATCTACATGGGCTGGGCGACGCCCACCGAGGCGGCGGCGATCGGCGTCGTGATGTCCCTGCTGGTGGCCGCCTGGTACCGCAAGCTCAGTTTCGCCATGCTGCACGATGCCTTCCTGGCCGCGACCCGCACGACGGCCATGGTGCTGCTGATCATCCTGGGCGCTTTTTTCCTGAACTACGTGGTCGGCATGCTGGGGGTTCCCCAGGCCGTGTCCAACTATGTGGCCGAATTGGGCACCACGCCGCTGGAGACGATCTGGATCCTGGTGCTGCTCTATCTCGTGCTGGGCTGCTTTCTGGAAACGCTGTCCATGATGATCGCGACGGTTCCGGTGATCGTGCCGCTGGTCGTATCGCTGGGCTATGACCCCGTCTGGTTCGGTATCTTCCTGGTGATCATGATGGAACTTTCCCTCATCACGCCGCCGGTCGGTATGAACCTCTACGTCGTTCAGGGGATCCGCGGCAAGGGGTCGATCATCGACGTCATCCGGGGGGCGCTGCCCTTCGTGCTGGCGATGCTGCTGCTGGTGACGCTGGTGATCTATTTCCCCGGGATTGCGTTGTGGCTGCCGTCGAAAATATGAGCCGGGCCGATCACGCCCCGACATCCAAGCTGTGGAGATCATGGATATGACAAAACGAGTTCTGCTGGGCATGCTGACACCGTCGTCCAATACCGCGCTGGAGCCGCTGACCAGCGCGATGGTCAGCGGAATCCCCGGGGTGTCTGCGCATTTCGCCCGCTTTACCGTGACGCAGATTTCGCTGGATCGGCAGTCCCTGGGGCAGTTCGACATCGGCAAGATCCTGGACGCGGCACGGCAATTGGCGGACGCGCGTGTCGACGTGATCGGCTGGAGCGGGACGGCGGCGAGCTGGCTGGGGTTCGAGACCGACGAAGCCTTGTGCCGCGAGATCACGGCGGCGACCGGGATTCCGGCCACGACCTCTGTGCTGGCGCTCAACGAGATCCTGGAAAAGACAGGCGTCAGGAAGCTGGGTCTGGTGTCGCCGTACATCGAATCGGTGCAGCGGCAGATCATGGCCAATTACGAGGCGGCCGGCATCCAGGTGCCTGGAGAGCGGCATGCCGGCCTGCAGGTCAATTTCGCCTTTTCCGAGGTGTCCGAGTCCGAGGTGCTGCGCATGGCCCGCGAGGTCGCCGGATACGGCCCGGATGCCTTGACCGTGATGTGCACCAACGTCAAGGCGGCCCAGTTGGCCGAGCGCATCGAAAGCGAGTTGGGCATTCCTTTGTACGACTCGGTTTCGACGGTGGTCTGGAAGGCGCTGAAAATAGCCGGCGTCGATCCTGCAGGCATACAGGACTGGGGCCGTTTGTTTCGCGAGGTGGCCTGAGCGCATTTTGCTCAAGATGTGCTAAGTTCCGACATCATGCCGACTCAGATCAAGAAAAATGCGGGCCGCCGCAAGCAGGCCGCCATGGATGCCGAGGGCATCTATCAACGGATACAACTGGGGATACTCGAACGGCGCTTGTTGCCCGGGGCCAAGCTGGCCGAGGAACGGCTGGCCGAAGTCACGGGCGTGAGCCGGACCAAGATCCGCGAGGTGCTGGCGCGCCTGGCGCATGAGCAGGTCGTGACCCTGATTCCGAACCGGGGCGCCTATGTCGCGCAACCCACGGTCGAAGAGGCGCGTGAAATGTTCGAGGCGCGGCGCTTGCTCGAGCCGCCCCTGGTGGCCAAGCTATGCCGCCAGGTGACCGCCCAGAACCTGGCGGTCTTGCGCGCTCATCTGGACGAAGAATGCAAGGCGCGCGAGCAGGAAGACATGCGTGCGGTCATCCGGCTGTCCGGTGTGTTCCACATTCACTTGGTCGATATGGTGGCGGGCGGCTTTCTGGCCCGGGCCATCCGCGAGCTGACGGCGCTGACCTGTCTGATCATCACCCTGTACGACAGCCCGGCCGCGTCGGCCTGCCCGCAGAAAGAACATGCCGATCTGGTCGATTGCATCGAGGCGCGCGACGCCGAGGGGGCTCAGCGCCTGATGCGGGAGCACCTGCTGCATATCGAGGGCTCCCTGAATCTGAGCGGCGGGCAGGTGCTGGAGCCGGATTTCGAGGCGCTCTTCGGGCAGTGACCGCACGGATACGAGGCCGCTTCATCGGCCCATACGAAGAGACGCCCCTTGCGAGGGGCGTCTCTGTATCCGCGCTTTGCATCCGTCAGGGGACTTGTGCGATGTGCAGCAGGTTGGTGCTGCCGCTGCGCCCGAACGGCAAGCCGGCGATCACGATCAGCATGTCGCCCGGTTCGGCCAGGCCGGCCTGGCGGGCGGCGGCCGTTGCGCGGTCGATCATTTCGCTGGACTCGTGCAATTGTTCCGGGAAGTGGACCGGGCGCACGCCCCAGGCCAGGGCCAGGCGGCGGGCCGTTTCCGGCTGCGACGTCAGGGCCAGGATCGGCGTGGAGGGGCGTTCGCGGCTGGCGCGCAGGGCGCTGAAGCCCGAGGCCGTGTAGGCCACGGTCGCAGCCGGTTCCAGCAGGCCGGCGACGCGGCGCAGGGCGCAGCAGATGGCGTCGGGGATGTTGGCCTCGGCCGGGCTGTGGGTGGCTTCCAGGTTGGCGCGCCAGGACGGGTCGGACTCGACCTCGCGGATGATGTGCTCCATGATGGTGACCGCTTCGACCGGGAACTGGCCGGACGCCGATTCGGCCGACAGCATGACGGCGTCGGCGCCGCTGTAGACGGCGGTGGCCACGTCGGAGGCCTCGGCGCGGGTGGGCACGGGCGAGGTGATCATGGATTCCAGCATCTGCGTGGCGACGACCACCGGCTTGCCGGCGGCCCGCGCGCGGCGCACGATGCGCTGTTGCAGCACCGGCACGCGCTGCGGGGGCAGTTCCACGCCCAGGTCGCCGCGCGCCACCATGATGCCGTCGGCCTGCGCGACGATGGCGTCCAGGTGCTCGATGGCGGCGGGCTTTTCGAGTTTGGCCATGATCCAGGCGCGGCTGCCGATCAGGCCGCGCGCCTCGACGATGTCCTCGGGGCGCTGCACGAAGGACAGGGCGACCCAGTCCACGCCCAGCGACAGGCCGAATTCCAGGTCGGCGCGGTCCTTGGTCGTCAAGGGCGAGATCGGCAGGATGACGCCGGGCACGTTCACGCCCTTGCGGTCAGACAGCGGGCCGCCCACCATCACGGTGGTTTCGGCGAAGTCCGGGCCGTGGCGGTCCACGCGCAGGCGCAGCTTGCCGTCATCGAGCAGCAGATCGGTGCCGTCTTCCAGGGCGGCGAAGATCTCCGGGTGCGGCAGGTTGGCGCGCTCGGCGCCGCCTTCGGCGGGGTCCAGGTCCAGGCGGAAGGCCTGGCCCGTCGTCAGCACGGTCTTGCCGCCGGCGATCTTGCCCACGCGCAGCTTCGGTCCCTGCAGGTCCATCAGGATGCCGATGGGGCGGCCCAGTTCCTGCTCGACCTGGCGGATGATGCGGTAGCGCTCGGCGTGGTCCTCGTGCGAACCGTGGCTGAAGTTCAGGCGGAACACATTGGCGCCGGCCTGGGCCAGGGCGCGGATCTGCTCAAAGGTGGAGCTGGCCGGCCCCAGCGTGGCCAGGATGCGGGCGCGACGATCGGCTTTCATGCTTGGGCTCCGGTGTAGAGATGATCGGCGCCGTCCAGCGCGGCGACGCCGGCGCGGGCCACCTGGGCGTCCTGCCCGGCCTGCACGCCGGACACGCCGACCGCTCCGATGACGTTGCCGTCGAAATAGATGGGTTCGCCGCCTTCGAGCGGCACGACCGGCATGGACAGGGCGGCGACGCGGCCCTGGTTGACCATGTCTTCGTAGACTTTGCTGGGTTTGCCGCTGAGGACGCAGGCGCGGGCCTTTTCGGGGGCGACCTGGGCGCTCATGAGGGGAGCGCCGTCCATGCGCTGCAGCCACAGGGCGTGGCCGCCGACGTCGCAGATGGCGATGCTGACGTTCCAGCCGCTGCCGCGGGCTTCGGCCTCGGCGGCGGACGCCATGCGGCGCGCGTCCTCCTGGGTCAGGACTCGGATGGTCTTCATGATGATGTGTCTCCTGGGGTGCGCCGCCGGGTTCAGAGAACCAGGATGGCGCGAAAATCGTTGACGTTGGTGAGCGTGGGGCCGGTGACCAGGGAATCGCCCAGGCGCTCGAAAAAGCCGTGGCCGTCGTTGTCGTCCAGATGCGCGCGCGGCGGCATGCCGGCGGCCCAGGCGCGCGCCAGGGTGTCCGGGCCGATCAGGGCGCCGGCGATTTCTTCCTGGCCGTCCACGCCGTCGGTGTCGCCGGCCAGGGCGTGCACGCCTTCGGCGCCGTCCAGGGTGATGGCCAGGGACAGCAGGCATTCGACGTTGCGACCGCCGCGGCCCTGGCCGCGTACGGTGACGGTGGTCTCGCCGCCGGACAGCAGCACGCAGGGCGCGGGGACGGGCTGGTTGTGGGCGCGGACCTGCAGGGCGATGCCGCCCAGGACCTTGCCGACGTCGCGCGCTTCGCCTTCGATGCGGTCGCCCAGCAGCAGCGGCGCGACGCCGGCTTCGCGGGCGACCGTGGCGGCGGCTTCCAGGGCCATCTGCGGCGTGGCGATCAGGTGGGTTTCGACGCGGGCCAGGCGTTCGTCGCCGGGCTTGAGGGTTTCGCCCTCGCCGGATTCCAGCAGCGCGCGGGCGCCCGCCGGCAGCTCGATGCCGTAGCGGCGCACGATGTCCAGCGCGTCGGCGCAGGTGCTGGGGTCGGCCACGGTGGGGCCGGAGGCGATGTCGCAGGGCTGGTCGCCCGGCACGTCGGAGATCAGCAGATTGACCACGCGGGCGGGGGCGCAGGCCGCCGCGAGCCGGCCGCCCTTGATGCCCGACAGGTGGCGGCGCACGCAGTTCATTTCGGAAATCGTCGCGCCGGACTTCAGCAGGGCGCGGTTGATGGCCTGCTTGTCGGCCAGCGTCACTCCGGCGCCGGGCACCGGCAGCAGCGACGAGCCGCCGCCCGAGATCAGGCAGATCACCAGGTCGTCGGCCGTCAGGCCGGCCACCTGTTCGAACAGCCGGCGGGCGGCGGTTTCACCGGCCTCGTCGGGCACCGGGTGGGCGGCCTCGACGATTTCGATGCGCTCGCACGGCACGGCATAGCCGTAGCGGGTGACCACCAGCCCTTCGATGGGGCCGGCCCAGTGGCGTTCGAAAGCCTGCGCCATGGCGGCCGAGGCCTTGCCGGCGCCGATGACGATGGTGCGGCCCTTGGGGCGTTGCGGCAGGAAGGCGGGGATGCAATGCTCGGGCTGCGCAGCGCGCACGGCCGCCTGGAACATGCGGGTGAGGAGTTCGCGGGGCGAAAGGTTCATGGTGCGTCTATCCGAGCCGCTTGCAAGCGGCGAGGTGGTTAACGAATTAACGAATCGCAAACCGCGACGGCCGGGCGGCCGCCGTGGTTTGCGCCCTGTCCGGTCGGCAGCGCCGCCGGACAGGAAGCAAGACTACATCACTGGCCGATTTCGTGGTTCGCCATGATTTCCAGCGCGCGCACCATGCCGGAGTGATCCCAGCCGGCGCCGCCGTGGGCCACGCAGGCGTTGAACAGTTCCTGGGCCACGGCCGTGCTGGGCAGGGACAGCCCCAGTTGGCGGGCGGTGGACAGGGCCAGGTTCAGGTCCTTCTGGTGCAGGTTGATGCGGAAGCCCGGGTCGAAGGTGCGCTTGACCATGCGCTCGCCGTGCACTTCCAGGATGCGCGAGCTGGCGAAGCCGCCCATCAGCGCCTGGCGGACCTTGGCCGGATCGGCGCCGGCCTTGGAGGCCAGCACCAGGGCTTCGCCCACGGCTTCGATGGTCAGGGCGACGATGATTTGGTTGGCGACCTTGGTGGTCTGGCCGTCGCCGTTGCCGCCGACCAGGGTGATGTTCTTGCCCATCAGTTCGAAGATCGGCTTGCACTGGTCGAAGGCCGCCTGGCTGCCGCCGATCATGATGGTCAGGCTGGCGGCCTTGGCGCCGACTTCGCCGCCGGACACCGGGGCGTCCAGGTATTCGCAGCCCAGCGCGTTGATCTTCTTGGCGAATTCCTTCGTCGCCACGGGCGAGATCGAGCTCATGTCGATGACGATCTTGCCCTTGGACAGGCCGGCGGCCACGCCGTTTTCGCCGAACAGCACGGCTTCGACGTCAGGGGTGTCGGGCACCATGACGATGATGATGTCGGAAGCCTGGGCGACTTCGGTGGCGCTGGCCAGGGACTTGGCGCCGGCGTCCAGCAGGCTTTGCGCCGTCTTGCCGTGGGTGAAGGTGGCCAGGGTGTGGCCGCCCTGGATGAGGTTGGCGGCCATGGGGGTGCCCATGATGCCCAGACCGATGAAACCGATATTGGCCATGTGAGTTCTCCTTGTGGATTCGGGTTGAGTGCCGGAATGAGGGATCAGGCCAGCGCCTTGATCCAGCCCAGGCCGTCCTCGGTGCGGGCGGCCGGCTTGTATTCGCAGCCGATCCAGCCGTCGTAGCCGGTGGCGTCGATGTGGCGGAACAGCCAGTGGTAGTTGATTTCGCCGGTGCCCGGTTCATTGCGGCCGGGATTGTCGGCGAGCTGGATGTGGCCGATGGAACCGAGCTGCTTGCTGATCGTGTTGCCCAGTTCGCCTTCCATGCGCTGCGCGTGGTAGATGTCGTACTGCACGCGCAGATTGTCGGAACCGACTTCGGCGATGATGGCCAGCGCCTGGTCGGTGCGCGTCAGGAAGAAGCCCGGGATGTCGAAGGTGTTGATGGGCTCGATCACCAGACGGATGCCGGCCTTTTTCAGTTCGGCGGCGGCGTAGCGCAGGTTCTCGACAAAGGTCTTGTGCGCCGTGGCGGCGTCCACGCCCGCCGGAACCTTGCCGGCCAGGCAGTTGACCTGCGGGCAGTTCAGGGCCTGGGCGTATTCGATGGCGCGGGCGACGCCCTGCTTGAATTCCTCGACGCGGTCGGGGTGGCAGGCGATGCCGCGCTCGCCGGCGTCCCAGTCGCCGGCCGGCAGATTGTGCAGCACCTGGACCAGGCCGTTGTCCTTCAGGCGCTTGGCCAGTTCCTGCTTGTCGTAGGCGTAGGGGAACAGGTATTCCACGCCTTGGAAACCGGCTTTCGCGGCGGCCTGGAAGCGGTCCAGGAAGTCGATCTCGGTGAACAGCATCGACAGGTTGGCGGCGAATTTAGGCATATCGTGTACTCCGGTTGATTCTGCGGGCCGCCGCGCGGTGGCGCGGCGGCCGGGGTCCTGCTCAGTCCAGCAGGGTGATGGCGGTCGGGGCGTCTTCGCCGCGCTCGGCCAGTTCTTCGAACTCGTTGACCGCGTCGATGTCGTTACCCATGGAGATGTTGGTGATGCGCTCCAGGATGAATTCGACCACGACGGGCACGCGGAATTCCTTGATCCAGGCACGGGCCTGGGCGATCGCGGGCTGGATGTCCTCGACCTTCTTCACGCGGATGGCCTTGCAGCCCAGACCCTCGGCGACCTTGACGTGATCCACGCCGTAGCCGTCGGTTTCCGGCGCGTTGATGTTGTCGAAGGCCAGTTGCACGCAGTAGTCCATGTCGAAGCCGCGCTGCGACTGGCGGATCAGCCCCAGGTACGCATTATTGACCACAACGTGGATGTAGGGCAGGTTGAACTGCGCGCCCACGGCCAGTTCTTCGATCATGAACTGGAAGTCGTAGTCGCCGGACAGGGCCACGATTTCGTCGCCGGTGTCCGCGGCCACCACGCCCAGCGTGGCGGGCACGGTCCAGCCCAGGGGACCCGCCTGGCCGGCGTTGATCCAGTGGCGCGGGCCGTAGACGTGCAGCATTTGCGCGGCGGCGATCTGCGACAGGCCGATGGTGGTGACGTAGCGCGTGTTCTTGCCGAAGGCCTTGTTCATTTCTTCGTACACGCGCTGCGGCTTGAGCGGCGACTGGTCGAAGTGGGTCTTGCGCTGCATGGATTTTTCGCCCTTGCGCGCACGGCACTCGCCGGCCCAGGCGCTGCGGTCGCGCAGCTTGCCGGCGGCCTTCAGGCGCTTGGCCTCTTCGATCATCAGGCGCAGCGCCGCGCCGGCGTCCGAGGCGATGCCGTAGTCGGGGCCGAAGACCTTGCCGATCTGGGTGGGGTCGACGTCGATGTGCACGAAGGTGCGGCCCTTGGTGTAGACCGGGGTCGAACCCGTGTGGCGGTTGGCCCAGCGGTTGCCGATGCCCATGACGAAGTCCGAGGCCAGCAGCGTGGCGTTGCCGTAGCGGTGCGAGGTCTGCAGACCGACCATGCCCGCCATCAGGGGGTGGTCGTCGGGGATCACGCCCCAGCCCATCAGGGTCGGGATGACCGGCACGCCGGTCAGTTCGGCGAATTTCTGCAACAGGTCCGATGCGTCGGCGCTGAAGATCCCGCCGCCCGCGACCAGCACGGGGCGCTCGGAGGCGTTCAGCATGGCGACGGCCTTGGCGGCCTGGGCCGGGGTGGCCGTGGGCTTGTACACGTCCAGCGGTTCGTAGGTGTCGATGTCGAATTCGATCTCGGCCATCTGCACGTCAAAGGGCAGGTCCACCAGCACCGGGCCGGGACGGCCGGAGCGCATGATGTGGAAAGCCTGTTGCAGGATGCGCGGCACCAGTTCGGGTTCACGCGCCATCACGGCCCACTTGGTGACCGGCTTGGCGATGGTCTCGATGTCCACGGCCTGGAAGCTTTCCTTGTGCAGTTGCGAGCGCGGCGCCTGGCCGGTGATGCACAGAATGGGGATGGAGTCGCCGGACGCCGAGTACAGGCCGGTGATCATGTCGGTGCCGGCGGGACCGGAGGTGCCCAGGCAGACGCCGATGTTGCCGGGGTTGGCGCGGGTGTAGCCTTCGGCCATGTGCGAGGCGCCTTCCACGTGGCGGGCCAGCACGTGCTTGAAGCCGCCGTTCTTGCGCAGGGCGGAATACAGCGGGTTGATGGCGGCGCCGGGCACGCCGAACAGGGTGGTGATGCCTTCTTTTTGCAGGACCGCGGCGGCGGCGTCGACTGCTCTCATTCTGGCCATGATTTCTCCTGGGTCGATCAGATGGGTATGGGGTGAAGTATTCGTTGACGGGACCAGAATAAAGAAATCATCCGATGGCAGGAATCCCATCCGCCCTCTGTTCTGTCGATACTATTTGTATGTAGTGGTCGCGGCCTGGGGTAGAATTTCCTCGATTCGGGACACATGGGTTTTGTCTGGATTCTGCTTTGCTGACCGTGTCTTGAGCGTGATTTCAACCTGCGGGAGACCCTCTTGAGCCGCTATACCGAGCTACGCAGTTTTGTATTGATTGCCGAGCAGGGCAGTTTTGCCGCCGCTGCGTTGGTCGAGGGCGTGACGCCGGTCATCATGGGGCGGCGTCTGACGGCGCTGGAAAAGCGCCTGGGGGTGCAACTGGTGCACCGGTCCACGCGCGGCCTGGTGCTGACGGACCTGGGGGAACGCTATCTGGAGCACTGCCAGCAACTGCTGCATGATTTCGACGCCGCCGACGCCAGCATCATGTCCAGGCGCCGCTCCCTGGCCGGCCACCTGGTGGTGTCGGCACCGGCCTCGTTCGGGCGCCTGCACGTGGCCCCGCACGCGCTGGCGTTCAGCGAACGCTACCCGGATCTGGCGCTGTCCTTCAATTTCACCGACAGCGTGGTGGACCTGGTGCGCGAGGGCTATGACATGGCGATCCGCATCGGCGAGGTCACCGATCCGAACTACGTGGCGGTGCGCCTGTTCCCCAACCGCCGCGTGGTGTGCGGCACGCCCGCCTATTTTGAGTCGCACGGCGTGCCGCGCGTGCCGGAGGACCTGGCGCGGCACAACTGCCTGGCTTTCAATCTGCAGGGCGGGCAGCATCGCGGCTGGACCTTCGTGCGCGACGGCAAGCCGTTTGCGGTGCGGGTGCGCGGCGATCTGGCCTGCAACGACGGCGAACTGCTGTACCGCTGGGTGTGCCAGGGGCGGGGCATCGGCTGGCGGTCCACCTGGGAGATTCAGCGCGAGCTCAAGCGCGGCGAACTGGTGACGGTGCTGGATGAATTCGCCCTGCCCGCCTACGACATCCAGGCCGTCTACCCGCAGCAGCGCTACCTGCCGGCCAAGGTGCGCTATTTCATCGACGACCTGAGAAACCATTATCATGAACCCGGTTACTGGGAAGGACAGAGAGCATCTTGACTGAGAACGCTGAACACGCGTCGGCGCGGGACCCCAAGGCCCGCCGCAATGAACGGCTCGCGCTGATGGCGCTGGCCGGCATGGCCCTGGTCTGGGGCTACAACTGGGTCGTCATGAAGAAGGTGCTGGCGTATGTCGACCCCTTTGATTTTTCCGCGCTGCGCACTCTGTTCGGCGCCCTGGCGCTGATGCTGGTGCTGAAGGTCCTGCGGCGTCCCATGCGCATCCGGGCCTGGTCCCGCGTGGCGCTGCTGGGCGTGCTGCAGACCGGGGCGTTTTCCGCCCTGATCCAGCTTGCGCTGCTGCAGGGCGGCGCGGGCAAGACCTCGATCCTGGTGTACACCATGCCGTTCTGGGTCATCCCGCTGGCCTGGGCGGTGTTCGGCGAGCGGATCCGGGGCGCGCAGTGGCTGGCCCTGGCGCTGGCGGCGGCGGGCCTGCTGCTGATCCTGGAGCCCTGGAACGATCATGCCGGCATCGTCAGCGAAGTGCTGGCCGTCGCCTCGGGCCTGTGCTGGGCGCTGGCGACGCTGGTCGCAAAATGGATCAAGCGCGACTATCCGATGGACGCGCTGCCGCTGACGGCCTGGCAGATGCTGTTCGGCGCCCTGGCGCTGTGCATCGCCGCCTGGGTGGTGCCGGAACGGCCGATCGAGTTCGTGCCCTATTTCTACGTGGCGCTGGCCTACAACGCGATCCTGGCGACGGCCCTGGCCTGGTTCCTGTGGCTGTTCGCGCTGCAGCACCTGTCCGCCGGGATGGCGGGGCTGTCGTCGCTGGGCGTGCCGGTGGTCGGGGTGCTGTCCGGCTGGCTGGAACTGGGCGAGACCCCGGGCGGGCTGGAATTGGCGGGCATGATCCTGATCGGGGTGGCGCTGGCGGTGATCAGCCTGGGGTCGGTCGGCGGACGGAAGTAGGGCGATGCTGTCGGACCAGAGCCTGGCGCGGGTGCGCGACCTGAAGTTCAAGCAGTTGCTGGTGTTCGAGCGGGTGGCCACCCTGGGGTCCATGCACAAGGCGGCCGAGGCCGTGCACATGACCCAGCCCAACGTCGTCAAGGTCGTCCGCCAACTGGAAGACCTGCTGGCGGTCACGCTGTTCGAGCGCCACAGCAAGGGCGTGCGGCTGACCGTGTTTGCCGAGCATCTGCTGGAACGCATCCGCCCCATGCTGGGCGATGCGCGCGCCCTGAGCGAGGAACTGGAGGCGCTGCGCAGCGGCGAGGGCGGCCAGGTGGCGGTCGGCACGCTGATTTCCGCGTCGGCCTGGCTGCTGCCCGAAAGCGTGGCCCTGATGAAGCGCCGCCACCCCAAGGTGGGCCTGATGATCCAGGAGGCCACCAACGACATTCTGTACCCCATGCTGCAGGTCGGCGAGCTGGACGTGATCGTCGGCCGCCTGCCCGAAAACCCGGGCGAGGGGGTGGAGGTGCACGCGATCTACGACGACGAACTGATGATCGTGGCGCGCGCCGGCCATCCCCTGTCCCGGCAGTCGGATTGCGCGCCCGAGGATCTGCTGGCCTATCCCTGGATCGTGCCGTCCAATGCCTCGCCCGTGCGCAAGCAGGTGGATCGTTTTTTTCGCGGCCGCGATCTGCCGATCCCCCCCAACCAGATCGTGTCGCTGTCGATGCTGACCAATCTGGGCATTCTGGCGCGCTCCGATACGCTGGCGATGCTGCCCAGCGTGGCGGCCCGGCCGCTGATCCACGCAGGGGTGCTGTTCGAGGTCCCCATCCACGTGCGCGTGCCGTTCGGCACGATCGGCTACAGCCTGCGGGCAGACCGCGAACCGGTGCCGGCGGCGGCCACGCTCATCGGCATTCTCAAGGAAGTCGGGGCGCGGGCGCGCGGCGCCGGCGTCCCGCGCGGCACGGCGGACTGAACGCCTGCGCGGGCGTCAGAGCGGCACCCGCATGTTCAGCGACTTCAGTTCGCTGAGCACGATCTGCGAATAGATCTTGGTGACGCCCTTGAGCTTGTTCAACCGGTTGACGATGAACTGGGAGAACGCCTCGAAATCCCGGGTGCGCACGTGCAGCACGTAGTTGGTTTCGCCGGTCACGATGTAGGCGCTGACGACCTCGGGCATCAGGCCGATCTCGCGCGTGAAATAGTTGTGTTCGGCCTCGCTGATCTGGCCGATGTTCAGGTTGACCAGGGCCTGGATGTCGAAGCCCAGCTTCTTGGCGTTCAAGGCGGCGTGGTAGCCGTCGATGTAGCCGTTTTCTTCCAGCAGCTTGACGCGCCGGTGGCAGGCGGACGGCGACAGGGCGACCATGTCGGCCAGTTCGAGATTGCTGAGGCGACCGTTCTTCTGCAGCAGGCCCAGAATCTTGACGTCTACAGGATCCATTCTCATGATCGGAATATTATTCGAATGATGGTTCTAATAGTCGAATTATATTCCGATATTTACACTTGAGATTCGAATATTCGAATAATTTCCAGATGCCCCTTTGATAGACTATTTTCAGCAAAAAATGCAATACAGGAGGCATCATGATCACACTGGAACAGTGCCGGGCCCGCGACCAGGCCGATGAGCTGGCCAGTCTCAGGCAGCAGTTCGATTTACCCGAGGGCACTCTTTATCTGGACGGCAATTCGCTGGGCGCCATGCCCAAGGACGCGCTGGCGCGCGCCCAGGACGTCATCCGCCGGGAATGGGGCGTCGATCTCATCAATAGCTGGAACAAGAACAACTGGTGGGTGCTGCCCACCCGCCTGGGCGACCTGCTGGCGCCGCTGGTCGGCGCCGATGCCGGCGAAGCCATCGTCACCGACACGACTTCGCTGAACCTGTTCAAGGTCGTGGCCAATGCCGTGGACATCCAGCGGCGCGGGCATCCGGAACGCAAGATCATCCTGGCCGAGCGCGACGCGTTCCCCACGGATTTGTACATGCTCCAGGGCCTGGCCGGCATCCTGGACCAGGGCTACACCCTGCAACTGGTCGACGGGCCCGACGACCTGGGCGCGGCCGTGACGGAGCGGACCGCCGTGGTGGTGCTGTCGCACGTCAACTACCGGACCGGCTATCTGTACGACATGAAGACGGTCGATGCGCTGGTGCATGCGCAGGGCGCCCTGGCGGTCTGGGACCTGTGTCACTCGATCGGCGCCGTGCCCATCGACCTGAAGGACGCGGATGCGGACTTCGCCGTCGGCTGCACCTACAAATATCTGAACGGCGGCCCCGGCGCGCCGGCCATGCTGTGGGCGCATCCCCGGCACCGGGCCGATTTCCGGCAGCCCCTGTCGGGCTGGTGGGGGCATGCGCGGCCCTTCGACATGGCCACCGATTACGTTCCCGATCCGGGCATCCGCAGTTTTCTGTGCGGCACGCAGCCCATCGTGTCCATGAGCCTGGTCGCCTGCGGGGTGGGGATCTTCCTGCAGACCGACATGGAAAAAGTCCGCCGCAAGTCCCTGGCCCTGACCGATCTGTTCATCCAGCTCGTGGCACAGGAATGCGCCGGCCAGGACCTGACGCTGGTGACGCCGCTGGATCACAAGTACCGGGGCAGCCACGTCAGTTTCCGCCATCCCCAGGGCTATGCCGCCGTGCAGGCGCTGATCGCCCGCGGCGTGATCGGCGATTACCGCGAACCCGAGATCATGCGCTTCGGGATCACCCCGCTGTACCTGCGCTTCGCGGACATCTGGGACGCCGTCCAGCACCTGAAGGCCGTGCTGGAAGGCCGCGAGTGGGACCGGGCCGAGTACCGCGAGCGCGGACTGGTGACCTGACGGCGCGGCTACCGGCCCGTCAACCGGGCCGGTAGCCGGAAAGCGTCCCCACGCCGCGCAGCCTCCGGCCGCTTGCTGCCCTCCCCAGGGGGGCGCTTCTGGCCTTGGGGCGGCCCGGCGGCCAAAAAGAAAGATAGAAAAAGACAGAAATCAGGAGACATTCATGGACGGATTCGACAAGATCCAGTCCCGCGAGGCGGGGCTGCACAAAAAATTGACCGCGCGGCAGATGAGCATGATCGCCATCGGCGGCGCAATCGGCACGGGCCTGTTCCTGGGCAGCAAGTTCGCCATCGGCTTCGCCGGTCCGGGCGTGGTCGTGAGCTACGTCATCGGCGGCCTCATCGCCTTGCTGCTGATGGGCTGCCTGGCCGAAATGACGGTGGCGCACTCCACGTCCGGCTCGTTCGGCGCCTATGCCGAGCATTACGTCAGCCCCATGGCGGGCTTTCTGGTGCGCTATTGCTACTGGTCCAGCATCGTGCTGGCCGTCGGCACGGAAGTCACCGCAGTGGCCGAATATATGAAATTCTGGTTCCCGGACGTCGCCGCCTGGATCTGGATCGTCGGCTTCTCGGCCGTGCTGATCGGCGTCAACGCCTACAGCGTCAAGGCCTTCGGTTCGGTGGAATACTGGTTCTCGGCGACCAAGGTCTTCGCCATCGTGGCCTTCATCATCCTGGCTGCCGGGGTGCTCGTCGGCGGGCGGGAGACCGTGTCGGTGGCGGAGAACCTGACGGGGCAGGGCGGCTTCATGCCCAATGGCTGGGGCGGGGTCTGGACCGGCGTGATCATTTCGATCTTCAGCTATTTCAGCATCGAGATGATCGCCGTGGCGGCGGGCGAGGCCGAGCATCCCGAGCAGGCCGTGCGCCAGGCTTTCAAGGCGACCGTGGCGCGGCTGGTGATCTTCTACCTGCTGTCGCTGTCCCTGATCGTGATGCTGGTGCCCTGGAAGACGCTGGTGGCCGACGGCACGACCAGCCCCTTCGTCACGGTGATGCAGGCCGTGGGCATCCCCTATGCCGACAGCATCCTGAACTTCATCGTGATCATCGCCGCCCTGTCGGCCATGAACAGCATGCTGTACATCTCGACCCGGATGCTGTTCAGCCTGTCGCGGGCCGGTGACGCCCCGGCCGGGCTGGGCCGCATCCGCCGCAACGGCGTGCCGCTCAATGCGCTGGCGGTGTCGGCCAGCGGGATCGCCGTGGCGGCCTGCGTGTACGTGTCCGATCCGGGCACGGCCTTTCCGATCATGATCGCGCTGTCCATGTTCGGCGTGCTGTTCACCTGGGGCATGATCTTCTTCACGCACCTGTTCTTCCGCCGCCGCATGGCCGGCCAGGGGACGCCCCTGCGTTTCCGGATGCCCGGCTTCCCGGTCGGCACGCTGCTGGGGCTGACCGGTATCGTGGCCATCCTGCTGACCACCTGGTTCATCGACATCTTCCACGCCACGCTGGTGTTCGGCGTGCCCTTCCTGCTGATGCTGCTGGCGGTGTACGGGGTGCGGCAACTGCGCCGGGGGGATGCCGGCGATGCCGGAACCCAGGCAAACCGCGCAGGCTGATTCTTAGGGCGAACAGGCCCTGGCTACAGGGGGGCGTCGGCCCCCATTCATCGGGGTTGCCACGGACCCCGCCTCATCTCCGGAAAATCAAGCCGCCGAAGGCGGCCGGGGGAGGCTGTGTCCGTGCGATCCATAGACACACAACAAAAGCGGTCAAACCAAAGGAGACAATCCGTGAGTATGAAGAAAATGGGGGTGGTGGCGGCCTTGCTGCTGATGGCGGGAGGCGCCCATGCGGGGGCGTGGGGCGAGGAACCGGCGGGATCCAGCCTGACGCTGTCCGGCACCATCGACTTGAGCCTGCAGTACCTGGCGAATTCGGGTGAGGACGTTTCGAATACGGACCTGGCCAGCGGCGTGATGAGTGCTTCGCGCCTCGAATTCAGCGGCAGTGAAGATCTGGGTGGCGGCAACCGGGCCTACTTCACGTTCCAGCCGCAGTTCGACGCCAGCACCGGAGAAGGCAAGGAAACCTTCCGGCATTCGTACCTGGGGCTCAAGGGCGGTTGGGGCGACCTGACCCTGGGCCGCCAGGACACGCCCTCGTCATTCGTCACGGGCTATGCCGACCCCAGCTACGGCTCGGAATACAGCGTGATGAACAACATGCAGTTTTTCTACGCGCCCTATCGTGTAAACAATGCGATTCAGTACCACTCGCCTGATTTTGCCGGGTTCTCCGGGCGCCTGATGTATGCCTTTGGCGAGCAGGGCAACACCAAGGCCGGGCATTTCATGAGCGCGGCCCTGGAGTACTACAGCCATCCCCTGTACATCGGGTTCGCCAGCGAGCACTCGTATAACCGGGACATCGACCATCTGGACGATCTGCGCAGCTCGCAGGACAACTACCTGTCGGTGGTCTACAGCTTCGACAACGGGGTGGAGCCGACCTTCATGTTCCACACCTACGACGGCTACTACACCTATGCCCCCTATGTCGGGTTCGACACCAGCGGCTGGGACGTGCAGTTCGGGGTGCGTTGGGACATCGACGGCCGCAATCGCGTGCATGCCAGCTATGTGCATCGCCACGACGACAACAACACCGATGTGGGCACCGCCGATGGCGTGACCCTGGGCTATCTGTATGGCCTGTCCAAGCGGACGGATCTGTACGTGAATTATTCCTACGTGCGCAACAGCAAGAGCGTCAGCGTGCCTTATCCCGTGACCTGGAGCACGACGCCCCTGCAGGGACAAAGCCCGTCGGCGGTGGCGGTCGGCATGCGCCACAGGTTCTGAACAAGCCGCTCAAACCCATCGACTCATTTTCAGAAGGGAGACACACATGCACCTCATCTCGAACCGACGTGCCGGATTGCGGAAATCCGCGCTGGCCCTGATGCTTTTCGCGGCCTTTGGCTCGGCTCAGGGCGCGGCGCCCGCCGGCAGCCAGGCGGTACCCGGCACGCCGGGCGTCAAGGACCCCTGGATCGCCAAGTGGCTGTCTGTGACGGCGGATCGTACGCCCATGGCCGTCAAGGCAGGGGTGGATTACGGACTGGACCCGAACACCGGCGAGTTCATCTTCCCGAAGGCGACGCCCGAATCCCATGACGGCCAGAAGTTCCCAGGCCAACTGGATCACTGGGACCGCACGATGCTGGCCAAGAACGTCGAGGTCATCGCCTTCTACGAAGGCGTCGGCTCGCCGTTCCATGCCTGGAACAATGTGCTGGATCATGAAGGCAAGCGCTACCTGTACATCCATGACCGCGACTACCTGCGCATCATGGACGTGACGGATCCGGCGCACGCCAAGGTCGTCTACTCCAAAGGCGCCGTCTGGAGCGAGAAAGGCCCCAGCGAAGACTACGATCCGCGCACCGTCAAGGAATACTGGGGCGGGATGACCATTGCCTGGAACAAGAAGCTGAACAAGCCCGTGCTGGTCGCTTCGTACGAGATCGGGCGCTACGGCCTGATGGAGGACAAGCTGAAGGAACCGCAGCATGTCGCGGACCAGCGCAACTACAACTCGCTCAAGGGCTTCAAGGTCTATGCCATGAACGGCCCCCTGCCCCAGGACTGGGAGCTGCTGGCGACGCGCACGACGGATGTCACGCACCCCGATGCGCCCCTCGGGCGGCAACAGGGCTCCGGCTCGCTGGATTCCCCCGAGTACTTCGGCGGCAAGTACATGATTCTGGCCTCCGCGCCGGACGACAGCTACGCGCTGACGGAGTATTCGAACTATCTCTATTCCCCCGGTTACCAGGTCTGGGACATGTCCGACCCGGCCGACCCGGTGTTCGTGCAGCAGATCACGGTGCCTGGCCAGAAGGCGGACGACCCGGCCAGCGTGTTCGAATACCTGAAGAATCCGCGCGCGGGCAACCGGACCTCATGGATGGGCGCGCGCATGCCGCTGTTCCTGCCCGAGCCGCTGGAGCAGGGCGGAAAGATCGGTTTCGGCGCCATGGGGGGGCTGGGACTGTGGTCGTTCGACCTGAGCGATCCCGCGCAGCCGAAGATTCTCGACAACCTGAATACGCCGCCCTCCTTTTCGGGCACCGAATTCGACAACGCGGATGTCAGCCAGTACGAACGCACGGGCTATGTCCTGACGAGCGGCTATCCCCTGAACACGGATTGCAACGAGCCCTACAAGGACATCTGGGTCGTGAACGCCAAGGACCCCGCGAACATGAAGGTCGAGACCAGGCTGCCCCGGCCGGTGCCGCCCGAAGGCGCCCCGTATACCAGCTTCTGCCAACGCGGAGGGTCCTTCGGCCCCAAGCGTTCCAACTCCATCGGGCAGCCGGGGGGCTGGCGTCAGAATCTCGTGCCCTACTCCTTCTACAACGCAGGGGTGCAGCTGTTTGACGTGACCGACCCGGCCAACCCCAGGATCGCCGGATACTTCGTGCCGCCGATGGCGGATGAGACCGAGCTGCCGGCGTATCTGGGCGGCAGCCAGGGCGTGTTCGCCATGTACACGGAATACGACCGCAACATCATGTGGGCGTTCACGGATAACGGCGCCTACGCCTTGTCCTCGCCTCTGCTGGGCAAGCCGGTGATGGGCATGCCCGCCAAGCCCTGGCCCGCGCGCTGACGCGGGAAACCGGACGGATGCCTGCCCTCGGGCGGCATCCGGATGTTGCGATTCCATAATGGAATCGCAACATCGTTTTTATTGATTAGAAAATAATCTCGACACCCCCTACAGTGTCCCCATACGCACATTCACACAGCGCGAGAGACCAGCATCGTGGCCGAACTCATCACCCACTACATCGGCGGTCGCTTCATCGAAAGCGTCCGGCGGTTCCCCAACGTCAATCCGGTGGACGGCACCGTCGTGGGCGAGGTCTGCGAGGCCTCGTCCGCAGAGGTTGACCTGGCCGTCCAGGCCGCCCGGGATGCCTTGGCGGGCGACTGGGGACGTTGCAGCCCGGTCGAGCGGTCCGACTGGCTGCGCAAGCTGGCCGACGGCATCGAGCGGCGCTTCGATGAATTCGTCGAGGCCGAGGTCCGGGACACCGGCCGCACCGTGCGCCAGGCGCGCACGCTGGACGTGCCGCGCGCGATTGCCAATTTCCGTTTCTTCGCCGACCTGGTCCGCCAGGCCCACACGGAATGCTTCGAGACCGTGACGGCCGATGGTGGGCGGGCGTTGAACTACACCGTGCGCAAGCCGCTGGGCGTGGTCGTGGCGATTTCCCCCTGGAACCTGCCGGTCCTGCTGTTCAGCTGGAAAGTCGCGCCAGCCATGGCGCTGGGCAATGCGGTGGTGGCCAAGCCGTCCGAGGAGACCCCTTCGTCCGCGTTCCTGCTGGCGCAGGTGGCGCACGACATCGGCTTTCCGGCGGGCGCTTTCAACGTGTTGCAGGGCTTTGGCGGCCAGTCCGCCGGCCAGGCCATGATCAGCCACCCGGACATCGACGCCGTGACCTTTACGGGGGCCTCGGCCACCGGGGCGCACATCATGAAGACCGTGGCCGACGGGGTCAAGGACGTGTCCTTCGAGCTGGGCGGCAAGAACGCCGCCATCGTGTTCGAGGATGCGGACTTTGACGCTGCCGTGGACGGGGTCGTGAAGTCCTCTTTCACCAACTCGGGGCAGGTTTGCCTGTGCAGCGAACGGGTGCTGGTGCAGCGATCGATCTACGACCGCTTCGTCGCCGCGCTGAAGGCGCGCACCGAAGCCCTGGTGCTGGGCCGCCCGGACGATCCGGCGGCCGACATCGGGCCGATGGTATCTAGGACGCATCAGGCCAAGGTGCTGTCCTATTTTGAACTCGCCCGCCGGGAAGGCGCCACCGTCGTCACCGGCGGCGAGGCCCCCGTGTTCGGCGATGCGCGCGATGAGGGGTTCTGGGTGCGGCCGACCATCTGGACGGGCCTGCCGGACGATGCACGCTGCCTGCGCGAGGAAATCTTCGGGCCGGTCTGCCACGTGGCGCCGTTCGACACCGAGGACGAGGCCGTGGCCCGCGCCAATGATTCCGACTACGGTCTGGCCACCGCGATCTGGACGCAAAACCTGTCGCGCGCCCACCGGGTGTCGCCGCGCATGCGCAGCGGCCTGGTCTGGGTCAATACCTGGTATCTGCGCGACCTGCGCACCCCCTTCGGCGGCGTGCGCCAGTCCGGCATCGGCCGCGAGGGCGGACGCCATTCCCTGGATTTCTATTCCGAAATCACCAACATCTGCATCAAGGTCTGAGGTGCTTCGGCGTCCGGACACACAGGAGACCGCATCCCATGAGCACCGCATCCGCCCAGGTCGTTCCCGGCAAAGCCACGCCGCGCGGGAAGTTCCCCCACGTCAAGCGCGCGGGCGACTTTCTGTTCGTCTCGGGCACCAGTTCGCGCCGCGCCGACAACACCCTGGCCGGCGTGGAGACGGTGGACGCCATGGGTGCGGTGCACATGGACATCCGTGAACAGACCCGCGCCGTGATCGAGAACATCCGCGACATCCTGGCCAGCGCCGGCGCCGGCCTGGAAGACGTGGTCGAGATCAGCGCCTACCTGGTCGATATGGGGGATTTCGCCGGTTACAACGAAGTCTATGGCGAGTACTTCGGCTTCGAAGGGCCGGCGCGCACCACGGTCGCCGTCCATCAGTTGCCGCACCCGCACCTGCGGATCGAGATCAAGGCCATCGCCTACAGGCCGCCGGTCGCCTGATCACCGGGCCGGATACGATGACCGGCGCCTGGGACGGCGCCGGCACACCACCAGCGCGCGACCCGCGCGCGACAAGGAGACAGACATGGATGCCAAGTACGGTTTGCCCAAGAATCTGATGCAGTGGGTGGACAATCATCGCGACCGGCTGAAGCCGCCGGTGTGCAACGCGGCGATCTTTCCCGACGGCAACTACATCATCAATATGGTGGGCGGCGGCAACCAGCGCACCGACTTCCACGACAACCCGACCGAAGAGATCTTCTACCAGTTGCGCGGCGAGGCCTTTCTGGTCGTCTGGGACCGCGGGCGCTTCGAGCGCATCGACCTGAAGGAAGGCGACATCTTCCTGCAGCCGCCGCACCTGATCCATTCGCCGCAGCGCCCTGACCCCAATGGCCTGTGCCTGTTGATCGAGCTGCCCCGCCCCCAGGGCAAGCAGGACAGCCTGCAATGGCATTGCGCCCATTGCGGCGCCGAAGTCTGGAAAGCCACGCAGCAACTCGAAAGCCTGGTGGACGACCTGCCCAAGGTCTATGACCGGTTCTACGCCCTGAAGGACGAGGAACGCGTCTGTCCGGACTGCGGCACCCAGCACCCGGGCAAGGACTACCGCATCTGGCATGAACAACTGAGCCGTTCCAGCGTCCGGGACTTCTGAGCGTGGAACGAGACACCTGAAAGGCCATCGACATGATAGATATCCACGCGCACATCTTCCCGGAGATTACCCGCGAGCAGGCCCACGCGCTGGACCCGGCGCAGGCGCCCTGGCTGAAGGTCACCGGCCCGGACACGGGCATGATCATGAAGGGCGACAGTGAATTCCGCCCGGTCGAACCCGTGCTGTGGGACGCGGATCTGCGCGTGGCCGATATGGACCGCCTGGGCCTGGCCGTGCAGATCGTCAGCGCCACGCCGATCATGTTCGGCTATGAACTGGACGCCCCCAAGGTCGCCGACTGGGCCGCCCGCATGAACGACCTGACGCTGGGGTATTGCGCCGGCCACCCGGACCGCCTGAAGGCCCTGGCCCAGGTGCCGCTGCAGGACACCGAGCTGGCGTGCCGCGAAGCGTTGCGCGCCAAGGCGGCGGGCCACGTGGGCGTACAGATCGGCAACCACGTCGGCGACCGCGACCTGGACGACGCGCAATTGGTGGAATTCCTGCACCACTGCGCCGTGAACGACATCCCGGTGCTGGTCCACCCCTGGGACATGATGGGCGGCAGCGGGCGCATGCGCCAGTGGATGCTGCCCTGGCTGGTGGCCATGCCGGCGGAAACCTCGCTGGGGATTCTGTCGCTGATCCTGTCGGGCGCCTTCGAGCGGCTGCCGCGCAGCCTGAAGCTGTGCTTCGCGCACGGCGGCGGCTCGTTCGCCTACACCCTGGGCCGGGTCGACAATGCCTGGAAATACCGCGACATCGTGCGCCAGGACTGCCCGAATCCGCCGTCCTCCTACTGCGACCGGTTCTCGGTGGATTCCGCCGTCTTCGATCCCGCCGCCCTGCGCCTGCTGGTGGACGTGATGGGCAGCGAGCGCGTGATGCTCGGGTCCGACTATCCCTATCCGCTGGGCGAGCAGCGCATCGGCGCACTGGTGGGCGAGACCGCCCTGCTGGACGACGCCGAAAAACACCGCATCCTGGCCGGCAACGCCCGGACCTTCTTCAACCTTGCCTGAACGGAGCCTATCTCCTATGGAACCCGCGCTGATCGAACGGTTGGGCGACGAACTGCACGCCGCCTGGACCGACCGCCAAGCCATCGACCCTCTGACGAGCCGCCACCCGGACATCAGCATCGAGGACGCCTATCACGTGCAGCAGCGCATGGTGGGCCGCCGCCTGGACGCGGGCGCCCGCGTGGTGGGCAAGAAGATCGGCGTCACCAGCCAGGCCGTGATGGACATGCTGGGCGTCTATCAGCCGGACTTCGGCTATCTGCTCAGCGACATGGTGGTCGCCCCGGGCGAGGCCGTCTCCATGTCCGGCCTGATCCAGCCCAAGGCCGAGGGCGAGATCGCCTTCATCCTGAAGAAAGACCTGCGCGGGCCGGGGGTGACGGTCAGTGACGTGCTGGCCGCGACCGAGGCCGTGACCGTCTGCTTCGAGATCGTCGATTCCCGCATCCGCGACTGGAAGATCAAGATCCAGGACACCGTGGCCGACAACGCCTCCTGCGGGGTGTTCGTGCTGGGCGACCGGCTGGTCAGTCCGCGCGGGCTGGACCTGCGCACCTGCGGCATGGTGTTCGAGAAGAACGGCGAACTGCTGGGCACGGGGGCGGGCGCCGCCGCGCTGGGCCATCCCGCCAATGCCGTGGCCTGGCTGGCCAATGCGCTGGGAGCGCTGGGGGTCGGCCTGAATGCCGGCGAAATCATTCTGTCCGGAGCGCTGGCGGCCATGACGCCGGTCGTGGCCGGCGACAGCCTGCAGGTGTCGATCGGCGGCATCGGCGCCTGCGGCGTGCGCTTCATCGCATAAAAGGAAATCACCATGGAAAAGATCAGGTGTGCTTTGATCGGGTCGGGCAATATCGGCACCGATCTGCTGTACAAGCTGCAACGCAGCCCGGTGCTGGAGCCGGTCTGGATGGTGGGCATCGACCCCGAATCCGAGGGCCTGGCGCGCGCCCGCGACCTGGGCCTGAAGACCACGGCCGAGGGCGTGGACGGCCTGCTGCCGCACATGGCGGAGGACCGCATCCAGATCGTCTTTGATGCGACCTCGGCCTACGTGCACAAGGAAAACAGCGACAAGGTGACGGCGCGCGGCGCGCTGATGATCGACCTGACGCCGGCGGCCATCGGTCCGTACTGCGTGCCGCCGGTCAATCTGCAGGCGCACCTGGAACAGCGCGAGACCAACGTCAACATGGTCACCTGCGGCGGCCAGGCCACCATCCCGATGGTGGCGGCGGTGTCGCGGGTGCAGCCGGTGGACTACGCCGAGATCGTGGCGACCGTGTCGTCCAAGTCGGCCGGGCCGGGCACGCGCCGCAACATCGACGAGTTCACCGTCACGACGGCGGGCGCGGTCGAGCGGGTGGGCGGCGCCAGGAAAGGCAAGGCCATCATCATCCTGAACCCGGCCGAGCCGCCGCTGATCATGCGCGACACCGTGCACTGCCTGACCGAGACGGACCCGGACGAGGCGGCCATCACGCAATCCGTGCAGCAGATGGTGGCCGAGGTCCAGCGCTACGTGCCGGGCTATCGCCTGGTCAACGGGCCGGTCTTCGACGGCCGCCGGGTGTCGATCTACCTGGAGGTCGAGGGCCTGGGCGATTACCTGCCCAAGTATTCCGGCAACCTGGACATCATGACCGCGTCGGCGACGCGGACCGCTGAAATGTTCGCCGAGCGCATCCAGAAGGGCGAATGGACCCTGTCCGCCGCGTAAAGGAATCATCATGAGCACAGACAAGAAAACCATCACCCTGCACGACATGACGCTGCGCGACGGCATGCACGCCATGCGCCACCAGATCACGCTGCAGCAGATGAAGGACGTGGCGCAAGGGCTGGACGAGGCCGGCGTGCCGCTGATCGAAGTCACCCACGGCGACGGCCTGGGCGGCGCGTCGGTCAACTACGGTTTCTCGATGCACAGCGACGAGGAATACCTGAGCACCGTGATTCCGCTGCTCAAGCGCGCCAAGGTGTCGGCGCTGCTGCTGCCGGGCATCGGCACGGTCGAGCACCTGCGCATGGCCCACGACCTGGGCGTGCACACCATCCGGGTCGCCACCCACTGCACCGAGGCCGATGTCTCGCAGCAGCACATCGAGGCGGGCCGCAAGCTGGACATGGACACCGTGGGCTTTCTGATGATGAGCCACATGAACACGGCCGCCGGCCTGGTCTCGCAGGCCAGGCTGATGGAGGGCTACGGCGCCAACTGTATTTACATGACCGACTCGGCCGGCCACATGCTGCCGCATCAGGTGACTGAAAAGATCGGTGCGCTGCGCCAGGCGCTGAAGCCGGAGACCGAGATCGGCTTCCACGGCCACCACAATCTGGCCATGGGCGTGGCCAACAGCATGGCGGCCATCGACGCGGGCGCCGATCGCATCGATGCCGCCTGCTCGGGCATGGGCGCCGGATCGGGCAACACGCCGATGGAGGCGCTGGTGGCCGTCTGCAATCTGATGGGCATCGAGACCGGCGCGGACCTGTTCAAGGTGCAGGACGTGGCCGAGGACATCGTGTACCCGATGATGCAGGAACCGGTGCGCCTGAGCCGGGATTCGCTGACGCTGGGCTATGCGGGCGTGTACGGCTCCTTCCTGCTGTTCGCCCGCCGCGCGGAGAAACGCTACGGCGTGCCGGCGCGGGAAATCCTGGTGGAGATGGGCCGTCGCGGCATGGTCGGCGGCCAGGAGGACATGATCGAGGACACGGCGCTGAATCTGGCGCGCAAACGGAGCGCAGCATGAGTTTAGACACGGCGACCATCCAGGCGCTGGCCGAGCGCCTGGAAGACTGCGAGCTGCAGGCGCGCGACACCCTCAAGGTGACCCTGGACCATCCCGACATGGACTGGGACGATGCCTACGCCGTGCAGGACGCCATCCTGCGGCGCAAGCAGTCCCGGGGGGCGCGGATCGTCGGCCTGAAGGCCGGCCTGACCTCGTTCGCGAAGATGCGCCAGATGGGCATCGAGACCCCGATCTTCGGCTTTCTGACCGATACCTTCGTGGTGCCCGACGGCGGCAAGTGCCGTCATGCCGAACTGATCCACCCCAAGGTCGAGCCGGAGATCGTCTTCGTGACCAAGGCGCCGCTGGCCGGGCCGGGCTGCACGATCGCCGACGTGCTGGCGGCGACGGACTTCGTCCTGCCCGGCATCGAGGTCATCGACAGCCGTTACCGCGATTTCAAGTTCGACCTCAAGAGCGTGGTGGCCGATAATTGCTCGTCGTCGCGCTTCGTGGTCGGCGGCATTCCGCGTGATCCGCGCGATCTGGACCTGCGCGCCACGGGGGTGGTGATGGAAAAGAACGGCCAGGTCGTCGCGCTGGGCGCGGGGGCCGCGGTGCTGGGCCATCCGGCCAACGCGGTGGCCATGCTCGCCAATCACCTGGGCGCACGCGGGGCTTCGATCCCGGCCGGCACGCTGGTCCTCTCCGGCGGCATCACCGAGGCGGTTTCGGTGGCGGCCGGTGATCATGTCATGCTGCATATGCAGGGCATGGGTTGCACATCGCTGACTTTCGTGTAATATCAGTAAAACTTTACAACTAAACTATAAATTCTTCAGGAGACAAACATGGCATTTCGCACAACCATGCTGACAACCGCTTTGGCCCTGTCGCTGGGCCTGGCCGCCGGATCGGCGCAGGCCGAGGTGAAGATCGGCTTCCTGGCCACGCTGTCCGGCTCCGGCGCGGCGCTGGGCCAGGATATGGTCGACGGCTTCAACCTGGCGCTGGAACAGAACGGCGGCAAGCTGGGCGGTCAGGACATCGTGTTCCTGAAGGAAGACGACCAGCTCAAGCCCGACGTGGGCGTTCAGGCCATCCAGAAATTCATCGAGAAGGACAAGGTCGACATCGTCGCCGGGGTGACGTTCTCCAACGTCATGATGGCGATCGCCAAGCCCATGGCCGACGCCAACATGACCTTCGTCGGTTCCAACGCGGGTCCGGCGCCTCTGGCCGGCAACCAGTGCAACGCGGGCTTCTTCTTCGCGTCCTGGCAGAACGACGGACAGGCCGAAGTCATGGGCCAGTACGCCACCGACCAGAAGTACAAGGACGTCTACATGATCACGCCCAACTATCAGTCGGGCCGTGACCAGGTCAAGGGGTTCACGCGCTTCTACAAGGGCCGCGTGTCGGGCGAGATCTACACCCAGCTGGGCCAGCAGGATTATTCGGCTGAGCTGCTGGCGCTGCAGGCCGCCAATCCTTCCGCTGTCTGGGTCTTCCTGCCCGGCGGCATGGGCGTGAACTTCGTCAAGCAATACAAGCAGTTCGGCCTGATGGGCAAGATTCCGCTGCTGACGGTGTCCACCGTGGACGGCAGCACCTTGCCGGCCCTGGGCGATGCAGCGCTGGGCGCCTACGCCGGGACGTTCTGGGGTCCGGACTTCAAGAACCCCACCAGCGAGGCCTTCGTCGCCGCCTTCGAAAAGAAGTACAAGCGCATTCCCTCGCAGTACGCCGCCCAGTCCTATGACTCGGCGCTGCTGATCGACAGCGCCCTGAAGAAGACCGGCGGCAGTGTCGCCGACAAGAAGGCCTTCCGGGATGCCCTGCGCGCCGCGGATTATGCGTCCCTGCGCGGGCCTTTCAAGTTCAACGTCAACGGCTTCCCCATCGAAGACTTCTACGCCTTCCAGGTGGCCAAGGACGATCAGGGCCGTGTGTCTCTGAAGACCATCGGCAAGCCCCTGACGAACCACGCCGACGCTTACGTCGGGAACTGCAAGTACTGATTGGTTCGTCCAGCGAGCCTTGAACGGCGGGCGGCATATGCCGCCCGCGCCCGTCACGGAGGACGGACATGAGTCCGCAGTTGTTGTTCATGCAGGCGCTGAACGGTCTGCAATACGGGATCCTGCTGTTCCTGCTGGCCGCCGGCCTGACCCTGGTCTTCGGCATCATGAGCTTCATCAACCTGGCTCATGGCGCGCTCTACATGATGGGGGCCTATTTCGCGGCCGCCACCTTCAGCCATACGGATTCCTTCACGCTGGCCATCGCGGCGGGCCTGGGAGGCGCCATGCTGCTGGGCGTGGCGCTGGATCGCTGCGGCTTCTCGCGCCTGTATCCCAGAGAGCACCTGGACCAGGTGCTGGCGACCTTCGGGCTGATGCTGTTCTGCAACGAGGCCGTGCGCATGATCTGGGGCTCGGCGCCGATCTTCATGAGCCTGCCCGACGCGCTGAGCGAAACCGTCGTGGTGTTCGGCACGCCTTATCCCCTGTACCGCCTGCTGATCATTCTGGTGGGCCTGCTGGTGGCCCTGGGCCTGTACCTGCTGATCGAGCGCACCCGCGTCGGCATGCTGATCCGCGCCGGCGCAAGCAATCGCACCATGGTCGCGGCGCTGGGCGTGAACATCGGCTGGCTCAACACCTTCATCTTCGCCCTGGGCGCCGGCCTGGCGGGCCTGGGCGGCGCCATGGTGGGGCCGATCCTGTCGGTGCAGCCGGGCATGGGCGATTCCATCCTGATCATGACGCTGGTGGTCATCGTGATCGGCGGGATCGGGTCGATCCGCGGCGCCTTCCTGGGCGCCCTGGTGGTCGGTCTGGTCGATACGCTGGGCCGGACGGTCGCGCCGGCGCTGCTTGGCCGGGTGCTGGAACAGGAACTGGCCAGCACCCTGGGGGCGGCGGTGTCGTCGCTGGCGGTCTACGTGCTGATGGTGATCGTGCTGGCCGTCAAACCCGAAGGCCTGTTCCCCGTGAAGAAACGTTGAGTCCCGGATGAAAATGGAATCCCCGACCCTGAATACGCGCGCGCCGCGCGCCGCCGGCATGTCCTGGCCGACTGTGCTGACCGCCCTGATCTTCGTGCTGTTGCTGCTGGTGCCGGTGTACGCCGCCGTCACGGACAGCGCATACGTCCTGCTGCAGTTCAGCCGCATCCTGGTGTTCGCCCTGGCGGCCGTGGGGCTGAACCTGGCGCTGGGCTACGGCGGCCTGGTCAGCTTCGGCCATGCCATGTACATCGGCATCGGCGCCTACTGCGTCGCCATCGCGTCCCATTACGGCGCCGACAGCGGCCTTCTGCACCTGCTGCTGGTGGTCGTGGTCACCGCCCTGATTGCGGCGCCCGTCGGCCTGATCGCCCTGCGCACGCATGGGATCGCCTTCATCATGATCACGCTGGCCCTGGCGCAGATGTTCTATTTTCTGGCGGTCGGGCTGAAGCAATACGGCGGCGATGAAGGCCTGCCGATCCGCCAGCTCAGCCGTTTCGGCGAACTGACCGGCAGCCACGTCGGCCTGTACCTGGCCCTGCTGGCGTGCCTGGGCGCCAGCCTGTTGCTGCTGCGCCGGGTGATCCGGTCGCGCTTCGGCCTGATTCTGCGGGCCTCCAGCATGGATGCCCGGCGTGTGCGGGCCGTGGGCACTTCGCCGCTGGCCTACCGCCTGCTGGCCTACGTGCTGTCGGCCGAACTGTGCGCGCTGGCCGGATTCTTCCTGGCGAACCTGACCGCCTTTGCCTCGCCCGCCTACATGGCGTGGACCTCGTCCGGCGAGCTGATCATCATGGTGCTGCTGGGCGGCGCCGGTACGCTGATCGGGCCGCTGGTGGGCGCCGCCGGCTTCCTGCTGCTCGAAGAGGTCCTGAAAGGCCTCACCGACCACTGGATGATCATCATGGGGCCGATCATCGTGCTCATCGTGCTGTTCCTGCGCAATGGGATCTGGGGCATGATCGTTTCTCCCAAGGAGCACTGACATGCAGCCCTTGCTTTCGATACGCGGCCTGGTCAAACGCTACGGCGGCCTGCTGGTCACGGACCACGTGGACCTGGACATCCTGCCCGGCGAGATCCACGCCATCATCGGCCCCAACGGCGCCGGCAAGACCACGCTGATCAGCCAGATCATGGGCGAGGTCCCCTGCGACGCGGGGACCATCCGCCTGGACGGCCAATCCATCGATGCGTTCGACATGGCGCAGCGGGTCCGCGCCGGGATCGGGCGGTCCTATCAGATCACTTCGGTGATCCAGCGCTTCACCGTGCTGGAAAACGTGGTGCTGGCGGTCCAGGGCTGCCAGGGCCATGGCTTTCATTTCTGGACGCCGGCGGTGGAAACCCCGGCGCTGGTGGAACGGTCGGACGAACTGATCGGGTTGATGGGGCTGACGGCCTGGCGGGATACGCCGGCCATGTCGCTGTCCTACGGGCAGCAGCGCCAACTGGAGATCGCCATGGCGCTGGCGGCGGAACCCAAGGTGCTGCTGCTGGACGAGCCCATGGCCGGCATGGGGCATGGCGATACCGGCTCGGACATGATGGTGGACCTGCTGCGGCGCCTGAAAAGCCGCTACGGCATCCTGTTGATCGAACACGATATGGACGCGGTGTTTTCCCTGGCGGACCGCATCAGCGTGCTGTTCTACGGCAAGGTCATCTGCTGCGGCGACGTGGAGACCATCCGCCGCAGCCCGGAAGTCCGTGAGGCCTATCTGGGCGACGAGGAGGTGCCGGCATGAGCACGGATTCAATCCTGCTGAAGGTCGAGGACCTGGAATCCGGCTACGGGCAGAGCCAGGTGCTGTACGGGATGCGCCTGCAGATCGACGCCGGGCAGTGCGTGACGCTGCTGGGCCGCAACGGCATGGGCAAGACCACGACCATCAAGAGCATCATGGGCATGCACCTGGCCTGGAAAGGCCAGGTGCAGTTCAACGGTGCGAATATCCGGAACCTGCCCAGCCACCGGGTGGCGCAGCGCGGCGTCGGCCTGGTGCCGGAAGGCCGCCAGATATTCCCCAACCTGTCGGTCGAGGAAAACCTGATCGCCACGGCGGCGGACCGCCGCAAGAAATCCAATCCCTGGACGCTGTCGCGCGTTTACCAATTGTTCCCGCGCCTGCAGGAACGCGCCGGCAATTTCGGCAATCAATTGTCGGGCGGGGAACAGCAGATGCTGGCCATCAGCCGGGCCTTGATGACCAACCCCGAACTGCTGATTCTGGACGAAGCCACCGAAGGCCTGTCGCCGCTGGTCCGCCAGGAAATCTGGACGGCGCTGGCGCTGCTGCGCCACGAGGGCATGGCGATCCTGGTGATCGACAAGAACCTGGCGCCGCTGCTGCGCCTGGCGGACCGCCATTTCATCGTGGAAAAGGGCCAGATCGTCTGGGAGGGCGACTCGGACGCGCTGAGCGCCGACCCGGACGCCCGGCAGAAGTATCTGGGGGCGTGATCAGCCCAGTTCGGGGATCACGCCGGGCGCTTCCAGTTGGACGATGTCGCAGTTGTCGCCCGGGCCGGCGCGATCCACGATCAGGAAGTCCGACACGGCCTCCAGGCCCAGCAGCGGGTGGTGCCAGACGCCGCGCGCGTAGTTCACGCCCTGGTCGCCCTGGCACAGGAACACGCGCAGGTCGGCGACCGCGGGCGTGGAGGCCGGTTCTGCGACCACGACCAGATAGGGGCGGCCGCTCAGCGGGATGAAGGCCTGGCTGGCCTTCGGGTGGCGTTCCATCATGGTGACGGTGAACGGCAGCGTGCGCGGCAGGCCGCGGAAGATCGAGACGATGGCGCGGCCGTCCTCGCCCGGATCGATATGGGCCAGGTCGTGATAGCGCTCGGTATTGCCTTCGTTGATGGTGAAATGCTTGACCGTGTCATCGGCCTGGATCACGTCGCCAAAGGGTGCGAAGGCTTCCCGCGTCAGGGGTTCAATGGTCAGGGTCGTCAGCGTGGCGGTCATTGGGGGCTCCGTGAAAATCCCGGCGCGGCGCCGGGATCGGGCGATATCGGTCGATGGGCTGCGGATCAGGCGGCGAAGCGGGCGTCGAGGCGGAAGCGCGCGATCTGCCCGATCTGATCCAGGCAGGCGGCGAACTCGGTGGTGCGTTCATTGTGCAGCCGTTGTTCGACGGCGTCCATGATCTGGTAGCGGCTGCGACCCTTGACGGCGATCACGAAGGGAAAGCCGAACTGTTCGCGGTAAGTGGCGTTCAGGCCGCGCAGACGCTGCAGTTCTTCGGGGCTGCACTGATCCAGGCCGGCGCCGCGCTGTTCGCTGGTGGAATCGCTGGTCAGGGTGCCGGCGGCGGCTTCTTTGCCGGCGAGTTCCGGGTGGGCGGTGATCAGGGCGAGCTGTTCGGCCGGATCGGCTTCGAGCACCACGCGCATCATGGCCTGATGCAGGGCGTCGACGTCGGCGAAGGGCCGGGCCGCCCAGGCGCGTTCCGGGATCCAGGGGGAGTGTTCGAAGATCGACCCGAGTTCCCGGGAAAATTCGGCCTGGGACAGAGAGGACAGTTCGTGCAAAGTCATGGCAGCAAGGGGTGAGTGCATCATATGGGGAAGTCTACGGTGTATCGTGCGCCAAATGAAGGGCGCGACGCGGTATAAGTGGTATATGCTGTGCCGCATTCCCGGGGGCGCCCGCAGGTCGGCGAATCCCGGCCCGAAAGGAGAACCTCACGATGTCGACACGACGCGGTAGTGAAACGCTGGATACGTACCTGCTGAAGGTGTTCAGCATTCTGATGGCCGAGCGCAGCGTGTCGCGCACGGCGCTGAAACTCAACCAGTCCCAGCCCGCCATCAGTGTGGCGCTGAAGAACCTGCGCCAGATCCTGCAGGACCCGTTGCTGGTGCGTGAAAAAGGCGGCATGGTGCCGACCGATCGGGCGCTGGCCATTCTGGAACACGCCCGCACGGCGCTGAGCTCGATCGATTCCATGCTGGAGGCCGGCGAGGCCTTCGAGCCCGACAGCAGCCGCCAGGTCTTTCGCATCGGCTCGCCGGATTACCTGGCGCCGGCCTTCGCCGCATCGGTGGCGGCGCGCTTTCGCCGCGAGGCGCCGCACGCGCGGCTGGTGCTGCATTCCCTGGGACCGGATTTCGATTTCGAGCATTCCCTGGCCGAAGGCGATATGGACGTGGTGATCGGCAACTGGCCCGAGCCGCCCGACCGCATGCACCTGTCGGTGCTGCTGGAAGACGAGATCGTCTGCATGGTGGCGGCCGACCATCCGCTGGTGCGGCGCGGCATGACGCTGGACGATTACCGGCGCGTGCCGCACGTGGTGCCGACACCGTATTCCATCACCCAGCGCGGCATGATCGACACGGTGCTGACGTCCCTGCGCATCCAGCGCGAGGAATGCGTCGAGGCGCAGTCCTTCATGCTGGCGCCCTATCTGCTGCCGGGCACGGACCTGGTGTTCACGACCACGCGGCATTTCGCCCGCTACTACACGGAACTGCTGCCGCTGGCGATCCTGGAATCGCCGGTCGAATTCCCGCCGATGCGGTTTTATCAGTTGTGGCATGCACGCAATCATCATGCGCCCTCGCACCAGTGGCTGCGTCACCTGCTGGGAGACTGTGGACGAGCCATGACTTGATGACAGTCCACTACGGACTGTCATCCGCTCGCCGGGTCGGATCGGCCTGCAAGCCGCGACGTGGAGAGCTGCCACGGCTTGAAGATGGCCCCATGTCCTGCCTGATCGGAGCGGTTTCTTAAATCGCCCACCCACCCAGATAGAACACCGCCAGCGCAATCGCAATCGCCAGCGTGCCGATGTTCAGCTTGCGCCATTCGCCGGCGAACAGGCGGCCGATCACCAGGGTGCAGAAGCCCAGCATGATGCCGGTGACGATGTTGCAGGTCAGCACGATGAACACGGCGCAGACCATGCCGGCCATGGTGTCCACGGTGTCGTCCAGGTGCAGCTTGCGCACGCCGCCCAGCATCAGCAGACCCACGTACATCAGGGCCGGAGCGGTGGCGTAGGACGGCACCAGGCCCGCCAGCGGCGACAGGAAGATCAGCGCCAGGAAACCCAGGCCGACGATGGTGGCGGTCAGGCCGGTCTTGCCGCCGGCCGCCGTGCCGGCCGCCGATTCGATGTAGGCCGCCGCCGGGGCGCCGCCCAGGCCGGCCGACACGATGGAGCTCACCGAGTCCGCCGTCAGGGCGCGGCCGCCGTTGATGATCTGGCCGTTCTCGTCCAGTTGGCCGGCCTGGCCGGCCACGGCGCGGATGGTGCCGGTGGCGTCGAACACGGCGGTCATGACCAGGGCCAGCACGCTGGGGATGACCAGCGCGTTGAGCGCGCCGCCGACGTCCATGGCGCCGATCAGCGAGTGCTCGCCGCCGAAGGACGGCAGGGCGAACAGACCGTTGAAGGTCACGGCCGGATCCCAGATCAGGCCGACGGCCGACAGCGCCAGGATGACCAGCAGGATGCCGCCGGGCACGCGCCGACGCTCCAGGCCGAAGATCGCCGCCAGGCCCACGACCGACAGCAGGGCCGGCATGGCGTTGATGGCGCCCAGAGACACCGGCAGGCCGGGGCCGGGGTTCTTCACCACCAGGCCGACTTCATTGGCGGCGATCAGCAGCAGGAACAGCCCGATGCCGATGCCGGTGCCGTGCGCGATGCCGGCCGGCAGGTTGCGCAGGATCCAGCTACGGACGCCGGTGGCGGAAATGGCCGTGAAGATCACGCCCATCAGGAAGATGGCGCCCAGCGCGACGGCGGGCGACAGGCCCTGGCCCAGGACCAGGTCGAAGGCCGTGAAGGCTGTCAGCGAGATCGCGCAGCCCACGGCGATCGGCAGATTGGCCCACAGGCCCATCAGCAGCGAACCGAAGGCGCTGGTGAGACAGACCGCGATGAAGACCGAGGAGGTGTCGAAGCCCGCCTTGCCCAGCATCGCGGGGACGACGAACACGGAGTAGACCATCGCCAGGAAGGTCGTCAGCCCGGCCAGGGTTTCCTGGCGCACATTGGTGCCGCGGGCGGAAAGCTGGAAGCGTCGCTCCAGCCAGGGGGTGGAAGAAGCGGGGGTCGCGGGGCTGCCCAGCCCCGACGGCAAGGCGTGTTCCTGTTCGCTCATGAGCGGTGTCTCCTGAATGGTGGGCGCCTTCTGATGGGTGCGGGCGCTTGTTGAGTTGGACCATTCTAGGGACGGGTTTTTCGGATTTGTGAGCGCCGTCCTGATGACGACTATCAAGCCCGGATGATGTTTTCTGGGGGCGCCTAGGGTTTGTCCTGATGTGGTGTGAGCGGGTTTTGGCGGTCGCTGTCCAGGCTGGCTTGCAGCATGGCGGCGACCTTGGCGATGCACTGGCGCAGCCAGACGACTTCCGGGGCGCCGTGACAGCGGCGGTGCCACAGCAGGTAGAAGCGCATGGGCGGAAACGGCAGCGGCGCGGGCAGGATGGTGATGGGCAGATAGCGCGCGTAATGCTGGGCGAATTGCCGGCCGGTGGTGAAGATCAGGTCGGTGCGCAGCAGCATGCCGGCCACCTGGCCGAAATAGGGGATGGTCATCTGGATGTTGCGTTTCAGGCCTTGGGAGGCCAGATGGCCGTCGATGAAGCTCTGGCGGGCGGTCACGTGGGGAAAGGGCGCCAGATGCGGCAGGTCCAGGTAGTGTTTCAGGGTGAGTTCGCGGTGGGCGGCCGGGTTCTGGCTGCCGATCATACAGACGACTTCGTCGTCGAACAGCCGCGCCATGTGCATCTGCGGCGGCGGCTCGAGCCAGTTGCCGATGACCACGTCCAGGCCGCCGTCTTCCAGGCCGCCGGCGTAGTCGTACTCGGCGTTGATCGGGTGTACGATGAATTTGGCGTGCGGCGCCTCCCGGCGCAGGATCTCGGCGATGTTCGGCAGAAACATCGCATCCAGATAATCCGGCGCGCCCAGGTGAAATTCGCGCGTGGTCCGGGCCGGGTCGAACGCCCCCGGCGGCTGGGTGATGCGTTCGATCGCGCTCAGCGCCTCGTTGGCGTGCGCCAGCAGTTCCAGCCCGCGGGCGGTCGGCACCATGCCGGTCTTGCCGCGCACCAGAATCGGGTCGCCGGTGATGTCGCGCAGGCGGCGCAGCGAATTGCTCAGGGCCGGCTGCGACAGCCCCAGTTTGATGGCGGCGCGCGAGACGCTTTGTTCGGTCAACAGGATCTGCAGGATGCGCAGCAGATGGGTGTCCATGGGTTCGCGGGTTCGTTGCATCGGCCTATTATTCACGGGCATGCCCCGCCCGTCCACCGAATCCCGGCATGATGTTCCCCATCATTGCCCGTGAATGGCCGGGGTGGTCGCGCGGTGATATTGTGGATGCAACACCTGTTCAATGAAAAGAGGGATGCGATGGAGACCGAGGTCATTCGCTTTCACTATCGTGGCCAGACCCACGAAGTTTCCGACCAACCCACGACCCGCACGGTGCTGCAGTACCTGCGCGAAGATCTGGGCTGCATGGGCACCAAAGAAGGCTGCGCCGAAGGCGACTGCGGCGCCTGTACCGTCATGGTGGCCGAGCCCGACGGCCGGGGAGGCGTGACCATGCGGGCGGTGAACGCTTGCATCCAGTTTCTGCCCACGCTCGACGGCAAGGCGCTGTACACGGTCGAGGACCTGCGCGGCGAAGACGGCGCGCTGCATCCGGTGCAGCAGGCCATGGTCGATTGCCACGGCTCCCAGTGCGGCTTCTGCACCCCGGGCTTCGTCATGTCCCTGTGGGGCATGTACCTGGCGCACGGCCCGCAGGACCCCGCGCCCACGCGCACCGAAATCGACGATGCGCTGTCGGGCAATCTGTGCCGCTGCACCGGCTACCAGCCGATCGTGCGCGCCGCCGGCGAGATGTTCGACTACCCGGCCGTGAACTTCGATCGCGCCGCGCTGGCCGGCATCCTGGCCGCGCTGCAACGCGACGAGGTCTTTACCTACACGCATGACGGCCACACCTTCCACGCGCCGCGCACCCTGGCGCAACTGGCGCAGTTGCGCGTCGAGTATCCAGACGCCCGCATCCTGGCCGGCAGCACCGACGTCGGCCTGTGGGTGACCAAGCAATTCCGCGACCTGCCGCACCTGATCTACATCGGCCAGGTGGCCGAACTGCGCGACATCCATCTGGAAGGCGACGATCTGCTGATCGGCGCGGGCGCGCTGTTGAACGATGCCTTTGACGCGCTGGTCGAGCACCTGCCGGAACTGGCCGAAATGCGTCAGCGCTTCGCGTCCTTCCCGATCCGCAACGCGGGCACGCTGGGCGGCAATGTGGCCAATGGCTCGCCGATCGGCGATTCCATGCCGGGCCTGATCGCCCTGGGCGCCTCCATCATCCTGCGCCAGGGCGGGCGGGTGCGCGAAATGCCGCTCGAGGACTACTACCTGGGCTACCAGAAGAACGCGTCCGAGCCCGGCGAGTTCGTGCAGGGCCTGCGCGTGCCCGTGCGCGTGGCCGGCCGCCAGTTCCGCCACTACAAGCTGACCAAGCGTTTCGATCAGGACATCTCGGCGGTGTGTGCGGCCTTTGCCGTGATTCTGGACGCGTCCGGCGTGGTGCAGTCCGTGCGCACCGGTTTCGGCGGCGTCGCCGCCACGCCCAGCCGGGCGCGCGCCGTGGAAGCCGCGCTGCAGGGCAAGCCCTGGGACGAGGCCCATGTCCACGCCGCGATGGACGCCGTGGGGCAGGATTTCAAGCCGCTGACCGACATGCGCGCCAGCAGCGAATACCGCCTGCTGGCCTCGCGCAATCTGCTGTACCGCTTTTATCTGGAAACCGCCCCTGGGGCGCCGCTGGCGACGCATCAGGTCAGTACGGCCGCGTTGGCCGACATCGCTTGAGGGAGCCGTCATGAACATGCGCATTCATTTGCCGGACGCACTGGACCGGCTGGCCGTCGCCAACGACGGCATCCCCCGACCCGTTGCGGGCGAACTGGCCGCGGGCGCTTCCAGCCCGCACGAATCCGCCGTGCTGCACGTCACCGGCGAGGCCGTCTACACCGACGACATCCCCGAATTGCGCGGCACGGTCTACGGCGCGCTGGGCCTGTCGGCCAAGGCGCACGCCCGCGTGCGCGGCATGGACCTGGACGCGGTGCGCCGCGCGCCGGGCGTCGTCGCCGTGTTCACGGCCCGCGACATCCCCGGCGAGAACAACTGCGGCCCGGTGGTGCACGACGATCCCCTGCTGGCCGACGGTCTGGTCCAGTATGTGGGCCAGCCCGTGTTCCTGGTGGTGGCGCGCTCGGTAGACGCCGCGCGCCGCGCCGCGCGCCTGGGCCGGATCGACTACGAGGAACTGCCCCATCTGCTGACGCCGTTGCAGGCCAAGGGCGCTGATTCCCGCACGCTGCCCGACATGCGCCTGGTCCAGGGCGACGTTCAGGCGGCGCTGGCCGCTGCGCCGCGCCGGCTGGCGGGCACGTTCGACTGCGGCGACCAGGAACAGTTCTACCTGGAAGGCCAGATCGCCTACGCGGTCCCGCGTGAAAAAGACGGCATGCTGGTCTGGTGCTCGACCCAGCACCCGACGGAAATGCAGGCCGTGGTCGGCCATACGCTGGGCTGGCACGCCCACCAGGTTCAGGTCGAGTGCCGGCGCATGGGCGGCGGTTTCGGCGGCAAGGAATCCCAGTCGGCGGTCTTCGCCTGCCTGGCCTCGGTCGCCGCGCATCGGCTGCAACGCCCGGTGAAGCTGCGGGCGGATCGCGACGACGACATGATGATCACCGGCAAGCGCCACGGTTTTCATTACGACTACGAAGTCGGCTATGACGACGAGGGCCGGATCCTGGGCATGCGCCTGGACATGACGCTGCATTCCGGCTTTTCCGCCGATCTGTCCGAGGCCGTCGCCAGTCGCGCCGTGTGCCACTTCGACAACGCCTACTACATCCCGGCGGCCGACGTGCGCGCCATGTGCGGCAAGACGAACACGCAGTCGAACACGGCTTTCCGCGGCTTCGGCGGCCCGCAGGGCGCGTTGCTGACCGAGGTCGTGATCGACCGCATCGCCCGCGAACTGGGCCGCGATCCGCTGGACGTGCGCCAGACGAATTTCTACGGCATCGAGGATCGCAACGTCACGCCTTACGGCCAGGTGGTCGAGGGCAATCTGATCGAACCGCTGGTGGCCGAACTGGTCGCCAGTTCCGACTACCGGGCGCGCCGCCAGGCGGTGAACGCGTTCAACGCGTCCAGCCCCATCCTGAAAAAGGGCCTGGCGCTGACGCCGGTGAAGTTCGGCATTTCCTTCAACGTGCCGGCCTTCAATCAGGCGGGCGCATTGGTGCACATCTATCGCGACGGCTCGGTGCTGGTGAACCACGGCGGCACGGAAATGGGCCAGGGCCTGAACACCAAGGTCGCCCAGATCGTGGCCAACACCCTGGGCCTGGACCTGGATTGCGTGCGCGTCACGGCCACCGATACGTTCAAGGTGGCCAATACGTCCGCCACGGCGGCCTCGACGGGCACCGACCTGAACGGCAAGGCGGCCGAGGACGCGGCGCTGCAACTGCGCACGCGCCTGGCTGATTTCGCCGCCCGCAAATACGGCGGCAAGGCCGAGGACGTGGTCTTTGCCTGGCGCCAGGTCAACGTCAACGGCCGGAACATTCCGTTCGGCCAACTGGCCGACGAAGCCTACTGGGATCGCGTGCAACTGTGGTCCGACGGCTTTTACGCCACCCCGGGCATCGTCTGGGACAAGGCCACCATGCACGGCCGGCCGTTCTTCTACTTCGCCTTCGGGGCGGCGGTGTCGGAAGTGGTGGTGGACACGCTGACCGGCGAATGGAAACTGCTGCGCGCCGACATCCTGCACGACGTCGGGGCGTCCATCAATCCGGCGATCGACCTGGGTCAGGTCGAGGGCGGCTACATCCAGGGCACGGGCTGGCTGACGACCGAGGAACTCTGGTGGCGCGATGACGGCCGCCTGATGACGCATGCGCCGTCCACCTACAAGATCCCGGCCATCAGCGATTGCCCGCGCGATTTCCGTGTGCGCCTGTTCCGGACCCAGAACCAGAAGGACACCGTGCACCGTTCCAAGGCAGTGGGCGAGCCCCCGCTGCTGCACGGCATCAGCACCTTCAACGCGCTGTGCGATGCGGTGGCGGCGGTGGGCGATGGACGGACTTCGCCCGATCTGCGGGCGCCGGCCACGCCGGAGGCCATCCTGAAGTCGGCCGAGAACCTGCGCAAGCGCAGCGCGGCCTAGCCGCGCCTGTGCCAAAGGAGGCAGCGATGCACGCATGGATCGATCAGGCCCTGTGGTGCCTGGATCGGCAACAGGCGGCGGTGCTGGTCACGGTCGCCTGGGTCCAGGGATCGGCCCCGCGCGAGGCCGGGGCGAAACTGCTCGTGTCCGCCGGGCACCAGTGGCTCACCATTGGCGGCGGGCACCTGGAATGGAAGGCCGCCGAGTTCGCCCGGGCGCGTCTGCGCGCCGACGACGGCTCCGACCGCTGGATCGAGGCGCTGCCTCTGGGGCCGGCGCTGGGCCAGTGCTGCGGCGGCATGGTGCATCTGTTGTTCGAGCGCCTGCAGGAATCCGACCGGACCTGGCTGGATGCACTGCGCGCCGGCCTGCAGTCGCCGGCCGGCTGCATGCGCGAAGTCGGCCTGGGCGGCCAGGGCGTGGCGCCCTGGGTGCGCGTGTCCGCGCTGGATGCGGCGGCCGAAGACTTCTCCGCGACCGGCCCGGACGCCGACCGGCTGCTGCGTCCCGATCCCGTCCTGGGCTGCCTGACGCTGCGCGAGGCCGTGCGGCCCGATCCGCTGCACGTGGTGATCTTCGGTGCGGGCCACGTCGGCCAGGCCTTGGTGCACATCCTGGGCACCCTGCCTTGCCAGGTGACCTGGGTGGATGCGCGCGATGACCTGTTCCCGGACGTGGTGCCCGCCAATGTGTCGATCGAGGCGACCGACACGCCCGAAGCCGTGATCGACGAGGCCCCGCCCGAGAGCTGTTTCCTGATCATGACCCATGACCATGCGCTCGACCAGCGCCTGTGCGAGCAATTGCTGCGGCGCGACGACGTGGCCTATTTCGGCCTGATCGGTTCGCAGACCAAGCGGCGCAAGTTCGAGCACCGGTTCCGCGCGCGCGGCATCGCGCCTGAACGGGTCGCGCGCATCGTCTGTCCCATCGGCGAGCCCGGCATCGAAGGCAAGCAGCCCGCCGTGATCGCCGTCGCGGTGGCCGCGCAATTGCTGCGCTTGCGATCCGAACGGGAGCGGCAGTCCGCCGCACCCGTGCGCGCCGAAGCCCACGCCCATTGAATTGCAAGCCGTCCGTTTGACCCCATGATGAAAAGCGCCGGGCCGCCGGCCCCGCCGTGCAGGCGGACTGCGGCCCGCGCACAACGACCGAGGAGACCCTATGACCGCTACGCCCCCGTCCGCTGCCCCGAACGCCGCAGGTGCGCAGGCCTACCGCGCCCAACTGCTGTATTTCCGCGATACCCCCAAGGCCGAGGACGAGGCCTGTGAATGGATCCACGACGGCCTGCTGGTCGTGCGCGACGGCCGCATCGAGCAGTGCGGCGACTACGACCAGCTGATCGGCGGCCTGCCCCCCGGCACGCCGGTGCATGACTGGCGCGGCCGCCTGATCACCCCGGGCTTCATCGACACCCATATCCACTATCCGCAGACGGACATGATCGCCTCGCCGGCGCCGGGCCTGCTGCCGTGGCTGGAAACCTATACCTTTCCGACCGAGCGGCGTTTCGAGAACCCGGAATACGCCCAGGACGTGGCGCGCTTCTTCCTGGACGAGCTGCTGCGCTGCGGCACCACCACCGCGCTGGTGTACTGCACCGTGCACCCGGGGTCGGCCCAGGCCTTCTTCGAGGAAAGCCACACGCGCAATCTGCGCATGGTGGCCGGCAAGGTCATGATGGACCGCAATTGCCCCGAATACCTGCGCGACACGGCCGAATCCGGCGCGCGCGACAGCGAGGACCTGCTGCGCCGCTGGCACGGCACGGGGCGCCAGTTGTACGCCCTGACGCCGCGCTTCGCACCGACCTCCACGCCCGAACAGCTCGGCCTGTGCGGCGAGCTGGCCGAGCGCTATCCGGACGTGTTCATCCAGTCGCACGTGTCCGAGAACCGCGACGAGGTGAAATGGGTCATGGACCTGTTCCCCGGCTATCGAAGCTATCTGGACATCTACGACCAGTACGGCCTGCTGCGGCCCCGCTCGGTCTACGGGCACTGCGTCTGGCTGGATGATGACGACCGCCGCCGCATGCGCGACGCGGGCGCCGTCGCGGCCCACTGCCCCACGTCCAACCAGTTCCTGGGCAGCGGCCTGTTCGACTTCACGGCGGCCAAGACCTTCGGCATGCCGGTGGCCCTGGCCACCGACGTGGGCGGCGGCTCGTCCTTTTCCATGCTGCTGACCATGAACGAAGCGCACAAGGTTGCGCGTTTGTCCGGTCACTACCTGACGGCGCGCCGCATGTTCTGGCAGGCCACCCAGGGCGCCGCCAAGCACCTGGGCCTGACCGGCCAGATCGGCACGCTGGAACCGGGCGCCGAGGCCGACTTCATCGTCCTGGACCCCAAGGCCACGCCGTTGCTGGAGCGCCGCAGCGCCCTGGCCGACTCGCTGGAAGAACTGCTGTTCGCCCTGGCGATGCTGGGTGACGATCGCACTATTGCCGCGACTTACGCGGCGGGGCGGGAAGTGCATCGGCGGGTGTCATAAAGACCTGCCATAATCGGGCGCATGGAAAAATTCATCGATTCCGCGCGTCCGACCCGGTTGCCGCCGTTGATCCCGTTCTCCAGCTACGAGGACGCCGACGCGGCGGTGGACCGGCTGCTGGAAATCTACCGGCGCAACACGGCGTTCATCCGCGACGCCTTCCGCGAATACTGCGTGAACGGGCTGGAAACCGGCCAGCGGGTGCGCGCCTGCTATCCGGCGATCCGCATCCGGGTGAATTCCTACCAGGAAGTCGACAGCCGCCTGTCCTACGGGCACCTGGTCGAGCCGGGCATCTACATGACCACGGTCACGCAGCCCGCCCTGTTCCACGACTATCTGCGCGAACAGGTGCGCCTGCTGCTGCGCAACCACGGCGTGCCGGTGGAGATCGGCGAGTCCGATCTGCCCATCCCCTTGCACTTCGCCTTTCCAGAGGGCGAGTACGTCGAGGGCGAATATTCCGAGATCCCCGGCCATACCCTGCGCGACCATTTCGACGTACCCGATCTGGCGGTGACCGATGACGCCATCGTCAACGGCACCTGGCGCGGCCGCGCCAATCAGCCCCGGCCCCTGGCGCCCTTCACCGCGCCGCGCATCGACTATTCCCTGCACCGGCTGCAGCACTACACGGCCACGTCGCCGGGGCATTTCCAGGACTTCGTGCTGTTCACCAACTATCAGTTCTACGTGGACGGCTTCGTCCGGTGGGCGCGCGAGACGCTGGCCTCGGGCGCGGGGGGCTACACGGAACTGGTCGAACCCGGCAACCGCATCGTCACGCGGGACACGCTGGGCGAGGTCCGCGAAGGGCCGGCGCCGTTGCCGCAGATGCCGTCCTACCACCTGAAACGGCCGGGGCATACCGGCATCACACTGATCAACATCGGCGTCGGGCCGTCCAACGCCAAGACCATCACCGATCACGTCGCCGTGCTGCGACCGTCGGCCTGGCTGATGCTGGGCCATTGCGCCGGGCTGCGCACCACCCAGCGGCTGGGGGACTACGCGCTGGCCCACGGCTATGTGCGCCAGGACCATGTGCTGGACGACGACCTGCCCTTGTGGGTGCCGGTGCCGCCGTTGGCCGAGGTCCAGGTCGCCCTGGAGCAGGCCGTGGCTGACGTGTCCGGCCTGTCGGGCTGGGAACTGAAAAAGATCATGCGCACCGGCACGGTCGCCACCATCGACAACCGCAACTGGGAACTGCGCGACCAGCAGGAACCGGTGCAGCGCCTGTCGCAGTCGCGCGCCATCGCCCTGGACATGGAATCGGCCACCATCGCCGCCAATGGCTTCCGCTTCCGCGTGCCCTACGGCACGCTGCTGTGCGTGTCGGACAAGCCGCTGCACGGCGAACTGAAGCTGCCGGGCATGGCCACCGCGTTCTACCGCACCCAGGTCAACCAGCACCTGCACATCGGCATCCGGGCGCTGGAACTGCTGCGCGAGATGCCCGGCGAACGCCTGCACTCGCGTAAACTGCGCAGCTTCATCGAGACTGCGTTCAAGTAGACGAGGGCGTCTGTGCCCGGCGGACGGCGCCCAGATCCGTCACTCCGCTCAGACGCGGCCGGTCGGGTTCGATCTCGCGCAGCGGCGGTGTCTCGATCATGCTGCCGGCGCTGCGTCCGACCAAGGCCTGATATTCCTGGGTGGCCAGGCCTTTCCAGCGCAGATCCTCGTCGGTGATGGCGCGGACGACGCGTGCAGGCGAGCCTGCCAGCAACTGACGGGGCTGGCTCTGGAAGCCGATCTTGACGAAACTCATGGCCGCCACAATGCTGTCGGGCCCGATCACGGCGCCGTCCATGACGACCGCGTTCATGCCGACCAGGGTGTTTTCTCCGATCTCGCAGCCGTGGATGATGGCGCCATGGCCGATGTGACCGTTGCGCCTGACGATGGTTTCAGCGTCGCTATAGCCGTGCATCATGCAGTGATCCTGCAGATTCGAGCCTTCCTCCAGGATCAGGCGCCCGAAGTCGCCGCGCAGGCTGGCCAGTGGGGCGACATAGACGCCGGGGCCGATGATCACGTCGCCGATCAGGACAGCGGTGGGGTGGACGTAAGCACTGGGGTGGACGACCGGTGTCAGGCCTTCGAACGAATAACAGGGCATGGGAGACTCCGAAAAGGGGGGGCGGATGGGACGCGATGCGACCGTCAGGCGGGCCCGGACGGTCATGCCGCGCATTGGCCCCCGGTGGGGGGATGGATTATCATCCGGGTGCCTCAAGGGAACGTCTCTTGCCCTTGCTCACCCTCCCGCCGGATCATCCATGGCTCTGCGCGCCACCATTTACAAAGCCGAATTGCATGTCGCGGACAATGACCGCGCCTATTATGGCACCCATGCCGTCACCGTCGCCCGGCATCCGTCCGAGACCGACGAGCGCCTGATGGTGCGGCTGCTGGCCTATGCCCTGTGGGTCGAGGCCGACGAACGGCTGGTCTTCACCAAAGGCCTGAGCGACACGGACGAGCCGGACCTCTGGAACCTGGATCTGACCGGCGCGATCGTGCAGTGGGTCGAGATCGGCCTGCCCGACGAGCGCCGCCTGCTGAAAGCCTGCGGCCGGGCCGATCAGGTCATCGTGCTGGCCTATGGCCGGGGCGCGGACGTCTGGTGGGCCGGAGTGCGCGACAAGCTGGGCCGGGCCGCCAATCTGCAGGTCTGGGTCCTGGAGACCGAGGCCTCGCGCGCGCTGGCGGCGCTGGCCGAACGCAACATGAGCCTGAGCGTGAACATCACGGACCGCACGGCCTGGGTGTCGTGCGAACGCGGGGACGTCAGCCTGGAAGTGCGCTGCCTGCGCGAGGCCGTTTGACCGCCTGCGTCCTGCTACGCACACGATGGAGCACGGTCCGGCGGGACGGCCCGTCACGCGGATTCACTCCAGCAGCATCTTCACCGAGACGATCAGCGCCATGAGCACCATCAGGACGCGGATCAGCTTGTGGCCGCGCGTGACGGCCAGGCGTGCGCCGATGGTGCCGCCGATCCACTGGCCCGCCAGGATCGGCAGGCCGAAGGCCCAGGCGATGTTGCCGTGCAGGGCGAAGAAGACCAGGGCGGCGCTGTTGCTGCACAGGTTCAGCAGTTTGGCGTGCGCCGTGGCCTTGACCAGGTTGAAGCCCAGCAGCGTGACGCAGGAGATGGCCAGGAAGGTGCCCGTGCCCGGGCCGAAGAAGCCGTCGTAGAAGCCGATCAGCGGCGCCACGGCGGCGGCGTACAGGGCGGGGGCGATGCGCTGGGCACGGTCTTCGGAACCCACGCGCGGCGACAGCAGGAAGTACAGAGCGAAGCCGATCAGCAGGAAGGGGATCACCTGGCGCAGCACGCCGCTGTCGATGCGTGTCAGGGCGATGCCGCCCGCCAGCGATCCCAGGAAAGCGCCCAGCATCATCCAGCGGCTGCGCTTCAGGTCGATCTGGCGCATGCGCAGGAAGTGCAGTGTGGCGGCGGTCGCTGCCGCGACGCCTCCGACCTTGTTGGTGGCGATGGCCGCCCCGGGAGGCAGGCCCGCCGCCAGCAGCGCCGGGATCGTGATCAGGCCGCCGCCTCCGGCGATGGCATCGATGACGCCCGCCAGCAGCGCGACGAAGAACAGCAGGACGGCGACGTCGAAGGTGATTTCCATGATGGGTGCCGCGCAACGGGCGTGTCAGCCCCGCGGGGCGTCGATGAAAGTCGTGAGCAGGTCCAGGAAGGCCTCGGGCTGCTCGAACGGCGCCAGATGGCCGCTGTCCAGTTCGGCGTAGCGGGCGCCGGCAATGGCGTCAGCCAGGGCGCGGGCGTGTTCCTTGGGCACCATGGCGTCTTGCGCGCAGCCGATGACCAGGGTGGGCGCCGTGATGCGGGGCAGCAGCGGGCGGATGTCCAGGCGCGTGTCGAGCAGGATCTGGCGGGTGATGCCTTCCCAGCGGTTGGAGACGACGACGGCGTCGGCCCATTGCTGCAACTGAGCCGCGTCCATGCGCCCCAGGAACGCGGGGCTGAAGCCGGTCAGCAGGACCAGCCGCGCGAAGTCGTGGGGATCGTGGCGGATCAGATTGAGCCAGAGCGCCGACTGCATGCGCAGGCGGGGATCGTCGCCGGTGGGAAATCCGGCCAGCAGGGTCAGGGAGCGGACGCGCCCGGGGTGTTCGGCCGCCAGGTGCGCGGCCACGCAGGCGCCCAGCGAAAACCCGGCCAGGTCGAAGGTGTCGGCGCCCGCCGCGTCGGCCGCCGCGAGCACCTGGGCCGCCAGCAGCGCCAGGCTGAATTCGCCGGGCGGATCAGTGGTTTCACCCGAGCCGGAGTAGTCGGGCCGGATGACCGTGTGGCGGGCCGCCAGGGGCTCGACCAGATGCCCCCAGTTGCTGTCCAGGGTGCCGCCCGTGCCGGCCACCAGCACCAGCGCCGGCCCTTGTCCGTGGACGGCGTAGGCGACCTGAGTGCCAAGAATTTCGACGGTGTGCATGCGGGCTCCTGATGGCACGAAAAACCCGGCGGACCGTGGCCCGCCGGGCGAGGGCTTGCGTGTGCGGCTCAGCGCTTGGCGATGTCGGCCTGCGCCTGCTTCACCAGGTCGGGGCCGATCTGCTTGGCCCACTTGTCGAACACCGGCTGGGTGGCCTTGGCAAAGGCGCCGATCTGCTCGGGCGACAGCACCGTGACCTTCACGCCGTGACTTTCGATTTCCTTGAGCAGGGAGTCGTCGGTGTTGGTCACGCCTTTGCGGGCGATGACGATTTCCTGGCGGCCGGCCTCGATGGCGGCTTCGCGCACGATCTTCTGGTCGGCCGGCGTCCAGGAGTTCCAGACGTCCTGGTTGACGACGAAGACCAGCGGGTCGGCCACGTAGTTCCACAGGCTCAGGAATTTCTGGCCGACGTCGTAGAGCTTGGCCCCGGCGTAGATGGACAGCGGATTTTCCTGGCCGTCGACGGCGCCGCTGGCGAGCGCGGGCTGCGCATCGGCCCAGCTCATCTGGGTCGGGTTGGCGCCCAGTGCGGTGTAGATGTCGATGTACAGCGGCGAACCGACCACGCGCAGCTTCATGCCCTTGACGTCCTCGGGGGTCTTGACCTCGCGCGCGGAGTTGGACAACTGGCGGTAGCCGTTTTCACCCCAGGCAAGCGGCACGACGCCCTTTTTCGACAGGATGCCGAACAGGTCCTCGCCGACCTTGCCCTGGGTCAGGGCGTCGATGGCGGGATAGTCGGGCATCAGGAAGGGCAGGGAGAAGATGTTCAGTTCCTTGACCTGCGGGGACCAGTTGATGGTCGAGCCGATGGCCATGTCGATCACGCCCTGGCGGATGGCGGTGAATTCGCGCGTCTGGTCGCCCTGGACCAGGGACGTGCCCGGATAGACCTTGATGTTGATGCGGCCGTTGGTGCGCTCGCGGACCAGATCGGACCAGATCACCGCCCCCTGGCCCCAGGGGAAGTTGGTGCCCACCACGATGGACAGCTTGTATTCGGATTTGTAGTCGGCGGCCTGGGCCGGCAGGGCGGTGACCAGGGCCGTGCAGGCCAGGGCGGCCGCGCCGATGAGTTGTTTGAAGCGCATGTCAGTCTCCTCTTTGAAAAATCAGTATCCCAGATAATGGGGCAGCCAGAGCGCGATCTGCGGAAAGATCACCACCAGGATCAGGGTGCAGAGCATGCCGCCCACCAGCCACAGCACCCAGGGCACCGTGCTTTCCATCGGGATGCGGGCGATCTTGCTGGAGACCATCAGGTTGACGGCCACCGGCGGCGTGAACTGGCCCACCGCGACCATCAGCGTCAGCACCACGCCCAGCCACACCAGATCCCAGCCGAAGGCCTGGGCGACCGGCTGGATCAGCGGCACGAAGATCAGGAAGATCGAGATCCCGTCCAGGAACATGCCCGCCACGATCAGCAGCAGGATCAGCAGCGTCAGCACGCTGTACTGCCCCAGGCCCGAATGCACGATGGCATTGGTGATGGGGTCGATGATCGACAGGGTGGACAGCGACCAGGCGAAAATCCCCGCCAGCGTGACGATCAGCATGATGACGGCGGACAGTTCGCCCGCCTCGCGCAGGATGGGGAACAGGTCGCGCAGGCGGATGGTGCGATGCACGAGCATGCCGATCAGCAGGCCGTAGAACACGGCGACCACGGCGGCTTCGGTGGGCGTGAAATAGCCCATGCGCATGCCGCCCAGGATGATGACGGGGGCGGCCAGTCCGGGGATGGCTTCGAACAGGCTGCGCCAGAAGGGCGGGCGAGGCTCGGCGCGGGCGGCCGCGCCCATCTTGTGGCGACGCGCCAGCCACACGGCCGGGATGATCAGCCCGATGCCGGCCAGGATGCCCGGGAACATGCCTGCCGCGAACAGCGCCGGCACCGAGGCCTGCGGCACCAGGACCGAATAGACGATCATGGCGATCGAGGGCGGAATCAGGATGTCGGTGGCCGCGCCCGCCGCCACCACGCTGGCCGAATAGGCGCGCGGATAGCCGGCGCGGTTCATGGCGCCGATCATGATGGCGCCCACGGCGGCGGCGCAGGCCGGGCCGGAGCCGGAGATGCCGCCCAGGAACATGGCGACGGTGATGGCGACCACGGCCAGCATGCCGGGGCCGTTGCCGGTGATGGACTGGGCCAGCCGCACCAGCTTGGCGGCGACGCCGGAGCGGTCGAAGATCGAGCCCACCAGCACGAACATGGGGATGGCCAGCAGCGGGTATTTGGCCAGGCCGGCGTAAAAGCTCTGTGAGACCGCCATCAGGCCGAACCAGTGGGTGTCGGGGTTGGCCAGGGCGATGGCCAGCGTGCCGGCCGCCCCCAGGGCGATGCCCACGGGCACGCCGATGACCATCAGGACGATGAACAGCGCGAACAGCAGGGTAGGGATCATGACTGCTCCCAGGTGCGTCGCAGGATGCCGGCCAGCCGCAGGGTGATGACCGCCGACAGGATCGGCAGCCACATGGAATACCACCAGGTGGGCACGCCGATGGCCGGCGAGGTGTCGCCCCAGTTGTATTCGTCCAGGGCCATGCGGCCCAGCAGGACCGTCAGGCCGGCGAAGAACAGCAGCGATACCGCGCCTGCAGACAGGGCGAAGCGGCGCCGCCGTCCGGGGCTGCCGCCGTCGGCCAGCAGCTCGATGCGGATGTGCAGCAGGCGGACGAAGGCCGAAGAACTGGCGCTCAGGGTCAGCACGATCAGCAGGAAGATGGAGATTTCCTCTGTCCAGGCGAAGGATTCGGCCGTCAGGTAGCGGACGATCACATTGGCCAGGGTGATGCAGGCCAGGGTGCCCAAGGTCAATACCGTCAGCCAGTCCTCGAATCGCAGCGGGACGCGCAAGGGGGGATCGGCAGGCGGAGTGAATTCGGAAAGGTCGTCGGCGCCGGAATCGGCAGCGTGGTCGTCGGGCATGGATCGGGGTATGGCGTAGAGCAGGCCGGATGGCAACACTGAATCCTACAGCGAAATGACCCGCTTGCCTGTCGGTGCAATCCCCGGTGTCTCTTTAGGCTTTAAGGCTTTTGAGACTTGTCCTGCAGCGCCAGCATCGTGCCCCGGCAGGCGGATGCGCCGCAGCGGCAGCGGTAATGGCGTTTCAGCGTGCGGGTGAGCGGCTCGTCGATCACCAGGCCGTAGTCGTAGAGCAGTTCCGCGCCCGCCGGGATGTCCCGCAGCGCGTAGATCGCCACGCGGGTGCCGTCGTCGTTTTCGCGCGCTTCGCAGTTGGGCGCGCAGCCGTGGTTGATCCAGCGGGCGTCGTTGCCGCGCCGGCCGCCGTCGATCACCGATCCGCCGCTGAGCGCGAAATAAAAGGTGTGATAAGGGTCGTCGGGATTGACCGGCCAGCGGGCGTCGGCCTGTTCCGGCGTCAGGCGCCGCCCCGCGTAGTCCAGGATCCGGGTGTCGGCGGGGATGTCGCGCGTGGCGAAGACGCCGGTGCCGTGCAGGGTCGAGACGCGCACGGCGTGCCAGGGCAAGCGGGGGATGGCCATGGGATGCGATCGGGAAGGGGCTGGATCGAAAAGGGATAAACTGCCCTCATTATCCTTGGGATGTCGTCCGCAAGTCCACTCGCTCCGGCGGCGATCCTGCCGGGGGCCATCGCGCATGAGGGGGCCGGCCCGGTATCCCCGATCCTTCCGTCCAGGTGAACCGCCCGTGAATGCTCTCCATCCCGTCCAGGCCGCTCAGGCCCCCGCCCCCGCCCCCGCCCTCGACCGCAATGGCGCCGAAGTCCTGCTGGAGACCTTGATCGCCCTGGGGGTGGACACGGTGTTCGGCTATCCGGGCGGTGCGGTGCTGCCGCTGTACGACGCCCTGTATGCCGAGCCGCGCCTCCGCCACATTCTGGTGCGCCACGAGCAGGCTGCCATGCACGCCGCCGAAGGTTATGCGCGCTCCACGGGCCGTCCCGGCGTGGTCTTCGTGACCTCGGGGCCGGGGATGGCCAACACCACCACCGGGCTGCTGGACGCGCTGTGCGATTCGATCCCCGTGTTGTGCGTCAGCGGCCAGGTGGTCACCGGCGCCATCGGCACCGACGCCTTCCAGGAATGCGACGCGGTCGGGATTTCGCGTCCGGTCACCAAATGGAATGCCCAGGTGCGCCGGTCCGAGGACATCGCCGACCTGGCGGCCAAAGCCCTGCGCCTGACGCGCGCCGGCCGTCCGGGCCCGGTGCTGCTGGACTTCCCCAAGGACCTGCAGATCGCTCGCGTGCCGCCGGAGCACGCCGTCGCGGACCTGGAGCCCGAGACCGCCGCCGAGCCGCTGGCGCCGGTGACGGAAGCCGCACTGAAACGCGCCGCCGCGCTGATCGCCCGCGCGCGCCGTCCGGTGTTCTACGGCGGGGGCGGCCTGATCAATTCGGGTGTTGATGCCTGCCACGCTTTTCGCAGCCTGGTGCAGGCGACCGGGTCGCCCTGCACCCTGACGCTGATGGGCCTGGGCGCCTATCCGGCGGGCGACAAGCAGTTCCTGGGCATGCTGGGCATGCACGGCACGCTGCAGGCGAACCTGGCGATGCACCACGCGGATCTGATCGTCTGCGTGGGCGCGCGCTTTGACGACCGCATCACCGGCCGGCTGTCGGATTTCTGTCCGCACGCCGACAAGATCCACCTGGACATCGACCCGGCTTCGATCGACAAGGTCGTGCGCGCCGACGTGGCGCTGGTGGGCGATTGCTATCCGCTGCTGCGCGCCCTGCACAAGGAACTGGGCCAATATCCGCTGGAATCCGGACGCCTGGACGAATGGTGGCAGCGCATCGCCGTCTGGCAGGCGCGCGATTGCCTGAAGTTCCCGCCTTCGGACGAGGTCATCCTGCCGCAGGACCTGATGCGGCGCATCGACCGGCTGCTGGCCGGGCGCGACGCCGTCGTGTCCACCGACGTGGGCCAGCACCAGATGTGGGCCGCCCAGTACATCGGCATCGACCGGCCCAACCGCTGGCTGACTTCCGGCGGGGCGGGCACCATGGGCTACGGGCTGCCGGCCGCCATCGGCGCGCAGATCGCGCATCCCGACAAGCCGGTGGTCTGCGTCAGCGGCGATGCGTCCGTGCTGATGAACATCCAGGAACTGGCCACGGCCGCGCAGCACCGCGCGCCGGTCAAGCTGATCCTGTGCAACAACGGCCACATGGGCATGGTGCGCCAGTGGCAGGAACTGATCCACGAAGGCCGCTACAGCCATAGCTACAACGCCTCGATCCCGGATTTCGTGGCCCTGGCGGGCGCCTTTGGCTGGGGTGCGGCGCGGGTCGAGCATCCGCGCGACCTGGACGCGGCGCTGGCCGCGTGCATGGCGCACGACGGGCCGTATTTCCTGGACGTGGCGGTGGTGCCGCTGCAGAACTGCTTCCCGATGATGCCGGCCGGCTATGGTCACCAGCAGGTGATGTTGTCGGAGGACACCTGGTACGTCGAGGAGTAGTCACACACACCGGCCGCCGTCCACCTCCAGGCAGGCGCCGGTGATGAAAGAGGCCTCGTCCGAGGCCAGGTACAGGCAGGCGTGGGCGACGTCGTCCGGGGTTGAGAACCGGCCCAGCGGGATGCCGGCGGTGAACTTGGCGCGGTTTTCCGGCGTGTCCGGCATGCCCATGAATTCCGACAGCAGGCCGGTGGCGCCCACCACGGGATTGACGCAGTTGACGCGGATGCGGTCCGGGCCCAGCTCGGCCGCCATCGAGCGGCTGAGGGTCACCACGGCGCCCTTGGTGCCGTTGTACCAGGTCAGGCCGGGGCGCGGCCGCAGGGCCGCCGTGGAGGCGATGTTCACGAACACGCCGCCGCCCTGCCGGCGGAAGTGCGGCACGAAGGCCTGGGCGCTGAGATAGATGCTTTTGACGTTGATGGCGTAGATGCGGTCGAACTCGGCTTCGGTGACTTCGAGCATCGGCCGGTTGCGGTGCGTGGCGCCGGCGTTGTTGACCACGATGTCCAGGCCGCCGAAATGGGCCAGGGTCTCGGCCAGCAGGCCGTGCATGCCGGCCGCGTCGGCGACATCGACGTGCGCGAATTCGGCCTGGCCTCCGGCCGCCCGGATCTGCTCGACGGTCTCGCGGCCATGCGCGTCGTGGATGTCGGCTACCAGCACCCGGGCGCCTTCGCGGGCGAAGACCGAGGCGATCCCCCGGCCGAATCCGGAGCCGGCCCCGGTGACGAGGGCTGTCTTGTCGCGCAAACGCATGGGTGTGTCTCCTCAGGCATCCTGGCCGTAGCGGATCGCCACGGTCTTCAAGGTGGTGAATCCCAGCAGGGCCTCGAAGCCTTTTTCGCGGCCGTGGCCGCTGGACTTGACCCCGCCGAAGGGCAGTTCGACGCCGCCGCCGGCGCCATAGTTGTTGATGAAGACCTGGCCGCAGCGCAGGTGGCGGGCCATGCGCAGTTGACGCGCCCCGTCGCGGGTCCAGACCCCGGCGACCAGACCGTAGTCGGTCGAGTTGGCCAGGGCCAGGGCGTGCGCCTCGTCGCGGAAGGCCTGCGTGATCAGGACCGGGCCGAAGATTTCGGCTTGGGCCAGCGCGCTGTCCGGGGGCACGTCGCGCAGCAGCACGGCTTCCTGGTAGTAGCCTTCCGGCGGCGCCTCGTCCAGGATGCGGCCCCGGGCGGCCTCGACCAGGCCCTCGTCGTGGGCCGTGTCCAGCATCCGGCGCACGCGGTCGTATTGCGTGCGATTGATCAGCGGTCCCAGGTCGGCGTCGTCCGACGCGGGCGGCCCGGCGCGCAGGGCGCGGAAGCGTTCGGCGACGCGCTCGACGAAGGCGTCGTGGATGCCGGCCTGGACCAGCAGCCGGCTGCCCGCCGAGCAGGTCTGGCCGCTGTTCTGGATGATGGCGTTGACGACCGCCGGCAGGGCGGCGTCCAGATCGGCGTCCTCGAACACGATCTGCGGCGACTTGCCGCCCAGTTCGAGCACCACCGGACAGTGGTGCCGCGCGGCGGCCTCGGCGACCCGCTGGCCGGTGACGGTCGAGCCGGTGAAGGACAGGTGCCGGACGCCGGGGTGGGCGCTCAGGGCCGCGCCGGCCTCGGCGCCGTAGCCGGTGACGATGTTCAGCGCGCCGGGCGGAAAACCCACGCGGGCGGCCATTTCGGCCAGGTACAGGGTGGACAGGCTGGCGTCCTCGGCGGGCTTGACCACGCAGGCGTTGCCGGCCGCCAGGGACGCGCCGACGCTGCGGCCGAAAATCTGCGCCGGGTAGTTCCAGGGGATGATGTGGCCGGTGACGCCGTGCGGCTCGCGCACCGTCAGCGCCAGGGTGCCGGTGTCGTAGGGCAGGGTCTCGCCATGCAGCTTGTCGCAGGCGCCCGCATAGTATTCAAAGTAGCGCGCCAGGGCGACGATGTCGTTGCGCGCGGTGCGCAGTGTCTTGCCGGTGTCGCGCGCCTCCAGCCGGGCCAGGGCATCGACTTCGTCCAGCACGGCGCGGCTCCAGGCTGCCAGCAGGCGTCCCCGGTCGCGGGCGCAGGTCATGGCCCAGGGGCCGTCGAAATGTGCGCCCATGGCGGCCTGCGCGGCCTGCACGGCCAGGGCGATGTCTTCTGCCGAGCCTCGGGCGATGCGGCCGAAAGTCCGGCCGTCCGCCGGATCGATGACCGGGATGGTGCGCTCGTCGGGGACGGGGAGGCGGGCATTGGCGATGTAGTGATAGGCGGTCATGTCCTGGACACAGTGATGGACCCGTTCATGACTCTAGCGGGTTTTGGGGCGGCGCGCCCCTGTGATAACCCGAATTTGCGGGTGGTTTTCATTGCGACTCTGCCGGACTTCGTGGTAGAACCCTTAGGGAATTTTTGAAGAATACTCATATCGCATTCGGGAGACGACACCATGTTCCAAGGGAAAAAATTTGCCGGCTGGCTGGCAGCCGCTGCGCTGGTCGGCATGACGGCGTCCGCGCCGGTGCTGGCGCAGACTACGCTGAAGATGGCCTACGCGCTGTCCGAGAACTCGCACTATGGCGCGGGTGCCGCCGCTTTCGCCAAGAGCCTGGAAGCCAGCGCGCCGGACTTCAAGGTGCAGCAGTTCCCGAACAGCGCGCTGGGCGGGGAGCGCGAGGTCATCGAGGGCCTGCAACTGGGCACCATCGACCTGGCCATCGTGTCCACGGGCGCCACGCTGAATTTCGTGCCGCAGGCCGGGGTGTTCGACATTCCCTTCCTGTTCCGTGACCTGGCCCATGCGCGCAAGGTCCTGGACGGCAAGATCGGCCAGGACATGCTGGCCGAATTTCCCAAGCGCGGCCTGGTGGCCCTGGCCTGGGGCGAACAGGGCTTCCGCCACCTGACCAACAATGTCCGCCCGGTGAAGGAGCCCGCCGACATCAAGGGCCTGAAGATCCGCACCACGGAAAACCCGATCCACATCGCCGCCTTCAAGGAGCTGGGCGTGCTGGCCACGCCCATGGCCTGGCCCGAAGTCGCCACGGCCCTGCAGCAGGGCACCATCGACGGCCAGGAGAACCCGCTGTCGGTGATCGTTTCCGTGAAGATGTGGCAATTGCAGAAATACCTGTCGCTGACGGCGCACGTCTACGGCCCGGCGCTGATCCTGATGGCGCCCTCCGTCTATGACGGTCTGGACGATGCCGGCAAGGCGAAATTCAAGGAAGCCGCCGCTGCCGGCGCCGTGGCCATGCGCGGCTACGTCGATCAGGTCGAAAAGGACGGCATCGAAACCCTGAAGTCCAACGGCATGCAGGTCAACACGGTGGATCACGCTGCGTTCGTCAAGGCGGTCCAGCCGGTCTATCCGCAGTACTACAAGCAGTTCGGCCAGGAGCTGGTCGATGCCATCCGCGATACGCAGTAAGTGATGATGCGCGCGCTAGGTCTGGTCGACCGGGGCCTGTCCCGGCTGGTGTCCTGGGTCGCCCAGGGCCTGCTGTGGTCCGCCGTGGCGGCGGGTTTTTACCAGGTCCTGGCGCGCTTCGTCTTCGCCTCGCCCTCGGCCTGGTCCGAGGCCTGGACGCGGGCCGCCATCATCTGGGCGGTGATGCTGGGGGTGGCCCTGGCCTTCCGCCAGGGGGCCATGCTGGGCGTGGACCTGCTGCACAATCTGCTGGCGCCGCGCCGGGCGCGGCTGCTGGAGCACGGCGTGCTGCTGATCGTCGTGGGCTTCCTGGGTTTCCTGCTCTGGATCGGGATCGAGATGACCTGGCGTGTCCGCTTCCAGACCATGCCCAGCCTGGCCGTGTCGATCTCCTGGGTGTATCTGGCGATTCCCGTCGGCGCCGCCCTGTCGCTGTTCGCGGCCCTGGCCTACTGGGCCGAAGGCCCGCGCCGCCTCCATATCGAAACCGTCTGACCAAGGAAACGCATCATGTCGCAGTTGATGGTCGTTTCCATGCTGCTGTTCTTCGGCCTGACCGTGCCGGTGGCCGTGTCGATCGGCCTGGCTTCCATGGTCGGCGTCGGCTTCGACGGCCACATGACGTGGCTGGTGATTGCGCAGCAGCTTTACGCCGCCCTGGATAAATATCCGCTGGTCGCCGTGCCCTTCTTCATCCTGGCCGGCAATCTGATGGAAGAAGGCGGCATCTCCGAGCGCATGGTCGAATTCGCCAAGAGCGTGGTGGGCGGCGTGCAGGGCGGGCTGGCCTGCAGTTGCGTGCTGACCTGCATGATCTTCGCGGCGGTGGCCGGGTCCAGCGTGGCGACGACCTTTGCGGTGGGGGCCATCCTGATCCCCGCCATGGTCAAGCACGGCTATCCGGCGCCCTTCGCAGCCTCGCTGCAGGCCTCGGCGGCGGAACTGGGCGTCATCATCCCGCCGTCCATTCCCATGATTCTGTTCGCGGTGTCCACCGACACCTCGGTGGGCGAGGTCTTCATCGCCGGGATCGGGCCGGGCCTGCTGATCGTCATTGCGCTGATGGCCTACGTCTGGCTGTACGCGCGCCGCAATGGCCTGGGCAAGCACGACGGCGACGGCCGCCTGCCGGTCTGGACGGCCTTCAAGAAGGCCTGGTGGGCGCTGCTGATGCCGGTCATCATTCTGGGCGGGATCTATGGCGGGATCTTCACCCCCACCGAGGCCTCGGCCGTGGCGGTGGTGTATGCGCTGTTCGTGGGTATTTTCATCTATCGCCGGCTGACGTTTTCCACGCTGGGCCGTACGTTCCACCGTTCGGTGGTGTCCACGGCGATCATCATGTTCATCATCGCCAACGCGGGCGTGTTCGGCTTTCTGCTGAACCGCGCCGGGGTGCCGATGATGCTGGGCGAATGGCTCGGCCACCTGTTCGGCAGCGAGATCACTTTCCTGCTGGGGGTGAACGTCGCCCTGTTCTTCATCGGCATGTTCATCGAGACGTCCGCGTCCATCGTGGTGCTGGCGCCGCTGCTGCTGCCCGTGGCGACGCAGTTCGGCGTCGATCCGGCGCATTTCGGGGTGATCATGGTGGTGAACCTGGCCCTGGGGATGGTGACGCCGCCCTTCGGCGTGAACCTGTTCGCGGCCTGCACGGTCGCCAAGGTGCCCATCGAGCGCCTGATCCGGCCGCTGCTGCCTTTCGTCGGCGTGGTGGTGGTCTGCCTGATGGTGATCACCTACTGGCCGGACCTGTCGCTGTATTTCCGCGATCTGGCATATCGGTGAGACAGGACATGGCGATGCAAAACGACATCCGGCGCTCGCCTGTCAAAACCATCGCAGCGAAGAAATCCGCCAAGGTGACAGCGCCCATATCAATGGATACCGCTTACAACGGCATCCACGGCGACATCGTCGCCTTGCTCGAAGCCACCCGCCGTGCCGCTGCGCGCAGCGTCAACGCGTTGATGACCGCCGGCTATTGGGAAGTCGGGCGGCGTATCGTGGAGTTTGAGCAGGGCGGCAAGGGGCGTGCCGAATATGGGGAGGCATTGCTGCTGCGACTGTCCAGCGATTTGACACCTCGTTTCGGTCGGGGCTTTGGGCGGCGCAACCTGCAAGACATGCGGCTGTTCTATCTCGCGTGGGGGCCAGAACGAATTTGGCAGACACTGTCTGCCAAATCTTCCTCGCTACCGATTTTCGAGACATCGTCTGGCAAGTCTCCAGACCTCGCCGCCCTCGCCAAAGCCTTCCCGCTCCCATGGTCGGCCTACGTCCGTCTGCTTTCCGTCAAGAATGAACAGGCTCGCAGCTTCTACGAAACCGAGGCCCTGCGCGGCGGTTGGAGCGTGCGCCAGCTCGACCGACAGGTGAACAGCCAGTTTTACGAACGCACCGCCTTGTCCCGCAACAAGGCCGCCATGCTTGAGAAGGGTGAAATTGCCGAACCCGGCGACGCCATCACGCCTGAGCAGGCCATCAAAGACCCTTTTGTGCTGGAGTTTCTGGGCCTCAAGGACGAATACTCAGAGTCCGCCCTGGAGGATGCGCTCATCCACCATCTGGCCGACTTCCTGCTGGAATTGGGAGACGATTTCGCCTTCGTCGGCCGCCAGCGCCGTCTGCGCCTGGACGACACCTGGTTCCGCATCGATCTGCTGTTCTTTCATCGCCGCCTGAAATGCCTGCTGGTCATCGACCTCAAGGTCGGCAGGTTCAACCACGCCGACGCAGGTCAGATGCATATGTACCTGAACTACGCCCGCGAGCACTGGATGAAACCGGGCGAAAACCAGCCCGTGGGCCTGATTCTGTGTGCCGAAAAGGGCGCAGCCGAAGCCCACTACGCGCTGGAAGGTTTGCCCAACAAGGTGTTGGCCGCCGAATACAGGACCGCTTTGCCGGATGAAAATCTACTCACCGAAGCGGTGGAAAAGACACGACGCGAATTGGAAGCACGGCGCGGGTGTCGAAGTTGACGGACTGGATAGGGCGGGTCATAGGACAGTCCCCTATGAACTGTCCTATGCCGGACGAATCCAAGCGGCATGCAGGCCGCGACATGTAGAGAGTAGAGATGCCGCGCGTGCGGCATCCCCTCAGCCGCAGCATGGCAATCAGCTTTTACGAATTTCCTTCAACTCGTCCTGCACCGCATTCCACAGATCCGAACCCACCGACTTCTCGATCTGCGCGTTGACTGGCGCGATGGTGTCGCGCATCTTCTGCACGGCTTCGGGGCTGACGGTGTTGATCTGCATGCCGTCGGCCTTCAGTTGCGCCAGGGCCTTGTCGGCTTCCTCGCGCGTGTCCTTGCGTTCGTAGTCGCGGCTGACGACGGCGGCCTTGAGCAGCACGTCACGTTCGTCGGCGCTCAGGCCGTCCCACCACTTCTTGCTGGCGGTGACGATCCAGGGGCTGTAGACGTGGTTGGTGATGCTCAGGTATTTCTGGACTTCGTAGAACTTGCTCGACAGGATGGTGTTGTAGGGATTTTCCTGGCCGTCCACCGTCTTGGTTTCCAGCGCGGTGAACAGTTCCGAGAAGGGCAGCGGCACGGCGTTGGCGCCCAGGCGCTGGAAGGTTTCCAGGAACACGTTGTTCTGCATGACGCGCAGCTTCAGGCCGCTGAAGTCCTCGGGCCCGTTGACCGGCTTCTGGCTGTTGGTCAGGTTGCGGAAGCCGTTTTCCCAGTAGACCAGGCCCACCAGGCCCTTGTCCTCCAGCTTGTGCATGACGGCCTGACCGGTCTTGCCGTCGAGCACCTTGTCGGCTTCCTCACCGGAATTGAACAGGAAGGGCGTGTCCCACAGGGCCATTTCCTGGGTGATGCCGACCAGGGTGGCGGTGGAACCCACCATCATTTCCTGGGCGCCGCCGATCAGCGCCTGCTGCATCTGGACGTCCGAACCCAGGGCCGCAGCGCCGACGGCGCGGATCTTCATCTTGCCGCCCGACAGCTTGGCGACCTCGTCGGCGAACACCTGGACGGCGCGCCCCTGGTTGGAATCCTGGTTCAGGCCGTAGCCGAAGCGGATCAGACGGGTCTGGATGTCGGCGGCCTGGGCCGGGAGGGCCATCGCACCGGCCGCCAGGGTGGCGGCCAGGAACAGGGCTTTCAGTTTCATGGGGATTCTCCTTGGTGAAGTGTCCGCCGTGGGGGCGGTGTTGTTTGCCTCAGCCCAGCCAGCGGACCGGGGCGGTGACGATCTGGGGAAAGAGCACCAGCAGGACCAGCAGCAGTGCGTAGACCAGCAGGAAGGGGGTGACGCCCTTGACGACGGATTCCATCTTCACGCCGCCCACGCCGGCGGCGACGTTCAGCACTGTGCCCACCGGCGGTGTGATCAGGCCCAGGCAGCCGGTGAACACGAACATGAAGCCGAAATAGATCGGATCGATGTGCGCCTTCAGCGCCAGCGGCAGGCAGACGGGGGCGAAGATCAGGATGATCGGCGTCAGGTCCATGGATGTGCCCACCAGCAGCAGGAAAATCACCATGCAGGCCATGAACAGCGTGGGATGCGCCAGGATGGGCTGGAACAGTTCGGCCAGTTGATTGGGCAGGTCGGCCAGCGTGATCATGTAGGCGGCCACGGTGGCGGCGCCGCACAGGAACATGACCACCGCCGTGGTGATGCTGGAGGCTACCAGCACGTCGTAAGTGGCCTTCCAGGACAGCGCCCGGTAGATGAAGCGCGACACCAGAAAGGCGTAGACGGCGGCCACCACGGCGGCCTCGGTCGGGGTGAAGACGCCGAACCGGATGCCGCCCAGGATGATGACCGGCATGAAGATGGCCCAGACACTGTCGGTCACCGCGCGGCGGCGTTCGGCCGGCGTGGCGCGCACAGCCGTGGGCAATTGGCGGCGGCGCGCGACCCCGCGCCAGGCCAGCAGCAGCGCGCCGCCCATCAGAATGCCGGGGACCACGCCGCTGATGAACAGCTTGCTGATGGAGGTGTTGGTGGTGACGCCGTAGATGATGAAGGGCAGCGAGGGCGGGATGATCGGGCCGATGATGCCGCCCGAGGCCAGCAGGCCCGTGCTGTAGTCCATGGGATAGCCCTGCTGGCGCATCATGGGCAGCAGGATGGTGGCCAGCGCGGCGGTGTCGGCGATGGCCGAGCCGCTCATCGAGGCCAGCAGCACCGAGGCGAACACGGCGACGTAGCCCAGGCCGCCGGGGATGTGGCCGACGAAGGCGCGCGCCATATTGATGATGCGCTGGCTCAGGCCGCCCACGTTCATCAGCTCACCGGCCAGGATGAAGAAGGGCACGGCCAGCAGCGGGAAGTTGTCGAAGCCGGCCTGCAGGTTCTGCGCCAGCAACTGGGTGTTGAAGAAATCCAGGTGCCACATCAGGGCGACGCCCGAGACCAGCAGGGCGACGGCGATGGGAATGCCGATCGCCATCGAGGAGAACAGGACGGCGAGGAAGATCAGGGTGGTATCCATGTGCAGGATTCCTTCAGCCGCGCGGGCGATCGAGAACGGCCTGCTTGAACAGCAGGATTTCCATGGCGACGGCCATGAACAGGGTGGCGGCGGCCGCGACCGCCAGGGGATAGCCGATGACGGGGCTGAAGCTGCGCAGGCCGGCGATCACCTGGTCCCAGGCGCCTTTGGCCACCATGCCCAGGACGATGGCGCTGACCAGGGTGGCCAGCACGCCCATCGCGGCGCGCGTGCGCGGGCCGACGCGGTCGATCAGCAGGTCGAAGCTCAGGTGCCGTTTTTCATGGGCGGTGACGACCGTGCCCATGCAGACCAGCCAGACGAACAGCAGACGGGACAGTTCTTCGTAGATCACCAGGCCCGTGCCGAAGGCGTAGCGCAGCACGACGTTGCTGAACACGGCGATCACCATCAGGGCCAGGGTGGTCGCCATGAAGACTTCGGCGGCTTTGCGGATCAGGGGCTTGTGCGGCGCGTCAGCGGGGGCGTCAGGGGTGTGCATGCGGATTCCTTTGCAGCCATGCGGCGGCGTGTGCGAGGAGTTCTTCCAGGGGGCGTTCGCTGTCCAGGTGCAGCAGGCCGGCTTCGTCGTGGGGCGGTTCCAGCGTGGCGAACTGGCTGTCGATCAGGGTGGTGGGAAAGAAATGACGGTCGCCCCGGCCGGCGACGCGCTGGTGGGCCGCATCGCGGCCGACTTCCAGCCAGATGAATACCAGGCCGGGCACGTGCGCGCGCAACTGCTGGCGGTAGGCCCGCTTCAGGGCCGAGCAGCTGAGGACGACGCCGTCGGCGGCGCGGCGCGCCAGTTCCTGGCCCAGCGCCGCCAGCCAGGAGGCGCGGTCCTCGTCGGTCAGCGGCACGCCGGCGCGCATCTTGGCGTGGTTTTCTGCGCTGTGAAAGGCGTCGCCTTCGACGAAGGCCCAGTGCTGGCGCCGCGCCAGCATGTCCCCGACCGTGGATTTGCCGCAGCCGGAAACGCCCATGACGACCACCGCGTGCGGCGGACGGATCGCCGCGCCCGGGGTGGCATCAGGAGAAGATAGCGCTATCTTTTGCATTGAAAAAAAACGGTCCTTACGTACAATGGTGCCCGAAGTATCGGGTCCGGCCGGCGCCGGCCGATCTTCCCGCAGGCGGGTGAGACGCAAAGATAGCGCTATCTCGTCCCGGCCGACATTAGGGAATTCCTGTATGCATGACGCCTCTTCCGACAACGACGGGACCGGATCCCGGGCACCCCGGGGCCGCAGCCGGGCCACGGGCCGGGCGACGCTGGCCGACGTGGCGGCCCTGGCCGGCGTCAGCCCCATCACGGCTTCACGCGTGGTGGCGGGCAAGACGACCGTGCGCCCGGAACTGGCCGAGCGGGTGCGGGCGGCGGTGGCGCAGCTCGGCTACCGCCCCGATCCGTCGGCGCGCGCGCTGGCCTCGGCCAAGAGCCGCCACGTCGTGGTGCTGATTCCGCTGCTGTCCAACACCTTGTTTACCGAGCTGCTGGAAGCCGTCCAGGATGTGATGTGGGATGCCGGCTACCCGATCTTCGTCGGCATCACCCAATACAAGCCGGAGCGCGAGGCCGCCCTGCTGGACAGCTACCTGTCGCACCGGCCGGCGGGCCTGATCCTGACCGGTTTCGACCGCAGCGAGGCCCAGCGCCGCTTGATCGAGGCCAGCGACACGCCGTGCGTGCACGTGATGGAGCTCAGCGACGCCCCCGACGTGCATTGCGTCGGTTTTTCCCAGATCAAGGCCGCACAGGCCGTCGCCCGCCATTTGCTGGATCGCGGCAGGCGGCGCATTGCGTTCGTGGGCGCTCAACTGGACCCGCGCACGCTGGAACGTGCCGAGGGCTTTCGCAGCGTTTTGCAGGCGGCGGGCTGTCACGATCCCCGGCTGGAGATCCTGGATTCCCGACCCTCGTCGGCCGCCCTGGGGGCGGAGGCGTTCCGCCGCCTGGTGGAGACGCATCCGGATCTGGACGCGGTGTTCTTCTGCAACGACGACCTGGCCCACGGGGGCCTGCTGGAGGCCTTGCGGCTGGGCGTCCCGGTGCCGGACCGGGTCAGCGTGGTGGGTTTCAACGACCTGCCGGGCAATGCGCAGATGCTGCCCGCGCTGAGCAGCCTGCGCACGCCGCGCCGGGAAGTCGGCGATGCCGCCGCCCGGATGCTGCTGAGGCTGATGCGCGGCGAGCCGGTGGACGCGCCCGCCGTCGATCTGGGCTTCGAACTGAAGATCCGCGCCAGCAGCTGAGCTGCCGGCGCGCCCATCCGCTTAGAACGCCGGGCCGTCGTCGTCCTGCGTGGCGGCGATCTTTCTGGCGGCCGTTTTCTTCCCGGCAGCCTTCTTCACGGCGGTCTTTTTGGCCGCCGTTTTCGTGGAGGACTTGGCGGCGGTCTTGCTCGCCGTCTTCGTCGCGGTCTTGGTCGCTGTTTTCGCAGCGGTCTTCGCTGCCGTCTTGGCGCCCGCCTTGGCTGGACGCGGCTCGAACTCGAAGCCGACCTTGCCGTCGTCCTGGCGCACCAGGAAGGCCTTGAACTTGCGGTTGGTGCGGCTGGACACGAAGCCGTCGAGCAGGTCGGTCTTGCCGGTTTCCAGCAGCTTGCTCATCTGCGCGGCGGGGATTTCCTGCTGCAGGATGACCTTGCCGCTGCGGAAGGTGCAGCTCTTTTCCGGGCCCACGGCGCGTTCGCAGACGTAGTTCATGCCGTGCTCGAAGACGCGGCCGCCGCATTTGGGGCAGGTCCCCAGCGGGCTGTGGCCGGAGAAGTCCACGGGCTCGGCGTCCTCGTCGTCGCGCTGGCCGAAGTCGAATTCCAGCTTGTATTCGTCGGTGATGCGCAGCACGGCCGCGAAAGGCCGACCCATCTTGCTGATGAAGCCGGTCAGCGGCCCCAGCGTGCGCTGGGCCAGCAGTTCTTCGACTTCGGGCACTTCGAAGGTGCGCCCGCCCGGGTGCTTGCCGATGGAAAAATCGCAGGCCGTGCAGGCGTAGCGGCGGTAGTTTTCCTTGACCACGCTGCCGCATTTCGGGCAAGGGGTCTGTAGCGTCGCATAGTCGCCGGGCACGGTGTCGCGTTCGTATTCCTTGGCGCGCTTGACGATCACCTGGGTCATCTGGGCGATTTCGCGCATGAAGGATTCGCGGTCGAGCTGGCGCTGTTCGATCAGCTTCAACTGGTGTTCCCATTCGCCGGTCAGTTCCGGCGAGGTCAGTTCATTGACCCCCAGGCCCGACAGCAGCGTCATCAACTGGCGGGCCTTGGCGCTGGGCACCAGGTCGCGGCCTTCGCGGCGCAGATAGGTCTCGTTGATCAGGCCTTCGATGATGGCCGCGCGGGTGGCCGGGGTGCCCAGGCCGCGCTCGGACATGGCTTCGCGCAGGGCCTCGTCGTCCACCAGCTTGCCGGCGCCTTCCATGGCGGACAGCAGCGTGGCTTCGTTGAAGCGGGCAGGCGGCTTGGTGGCCAGGCCGCGCGCCTCGATGTCCTCGGTGCGCACGCGCTCGCCCTCGGCCACGGGCACCAGCGAGGCATCGTCGCCCTGGGTTTCGCGGCCGTAGATGGCCAGCCAGCCGGGCGACACCAGCACCTTGCCCTCGGTCTTGAAATGATGGCCCGAGACCTGGGTGATGCGGGTGGTGACGCGGAATTCGGCCGCCGGGAAGAACACCGCCAGGAAGCGGCGCGTCACCAGCTCGTAGATCTTGAATTCGGCGTCGCTCAGTTCGCGCGGCACCTGCAGGGTGGGGATGATGGCGAAGTGATCAGAGATCTTTTTGTCGTCGAAAATGCGCCGGTTGGGCTTGACCCAGTCCTGCTTCACGACCTGGGCGGCGTAGGGTTTCACGGACCGGGCCACGCCCGATTCGCTGTCGGCCAGGACGCGCATGGTCTGCTGCACGGTGCCGACGTAGTCCTGGGGCAGGTAGCGTGAATCGGTCCGCGGGTAGGTCAGGGCCTTGTGGCGCTCGTACAGCGACTGGGCCAGCGACAGCGTGGTCTTGGCGGAAAAGCCGAAACGCGAGTTGGCCTCGCGCTGCAGCGTGGTCAGGTCGAACAGGGCCGGGGACATCTGCGTGCTGGGCTTGGATTCCTCGGTCACGCTGCCGGGCTGCTCGCGGCAGGCGGCGACGATGGTCTGGGCGGCCGCTGCGGACCACAGGCGCGAGTCGCGGACTTCGGGGTCCTGTTCGTTTTTCTTGAATCCAGGGTCGAACCAGCGGCCTTCGTACAGGCCGGCGGCCGCGACGAAGGTGGCGTGGACTTCCCAGTAGTCGCGCGACACGAAGCTGCGGATGCGGTTTTCGCGCTCCATCACGATCGCCAGCGTGGGCGTCTGGACGCGGCCCACCGGAGTCTTGAAGAAACCGCCGTCCTTGCTGTTGAAGGCCGTCATGGCGCGGGTGCCGTTGATGCCGACCAGCCAGTCGGCCTCGGCGCGGGACCGGGCGGCGGCCTCGAGCGGCTTCATGGTCTCGTCGTCGCGCAGGTTGGCGAAGGCCTCGCGGATGGACGCCTGGGTCATGGACCGCAGCCACAGGCGCTGCACGGGTTTCTTCACCCCCGAATACTGGACGATGTAGCGGAAGATCAGTTCGCCCTCGCGGCCCGCGTCACAGGCGTTGATGACGGCGCCGACGTCCTTGCGCTTGAGCAGCTTGATCAGCAGCTTCAGCCGTTCGGCGGAGCGCTTGTCGGTCGGCCCCAGTTCGAACTGGGGCGGGATGACCGGCAGGTGGGTGAAACTCCATTTGCCGCGCACCGGGTCGTTGGGCGCCACCAGGCTGAGCAGGTGGCCGACGCTGGAGGACAGCACGTATTGCTCGCTTTCGAAGTAGTCGCCTTCCCGGGTGAAGCCGCCCAGCGCCCGGGAGATGTCCAGGGCGACCGAGGGTTTTTCAGCAATAATCAGAGTTTTGGTCATGGGGTTCCAGTGGCGGCCTCATTTCGGGCCGCATTAGCGCGGATCATACGAGGGGGCATCACACCATGCAAGTCACTGAAGCCGGGCCGCCGGCCGAACACGCAGTCCGATGGCGCCAGGGCCTGGCCCATGGCGCCGGGCTGCTGGCCGCCGCGCTGGCCGGTGCCGCCCTGGTGTTCTGGGTCGCGGCCAACTGGCCTCAGATGACGCAGGACGCCCGGCTGACGGGCGTCCAGGGGGTGCTGGCCCTGCTCGTCGTCCTGGCCGTCGGGCTGGCCCGGCGCGGTCATCGCGGGGCGGAGCCGGCGGCCGGTCTGGCGGCCCTGGCGACGGGCGCGTTGCTGGCCCTCGTGGGTCAAATATATCAAACCGGCGCTGACGCCTGGCAATTGTTCCTGACCTGGGCCGTGCTGATCCTGCCCTGGCTGGTGGTGCTCCGGTCCGTGTTTCTGGCGCTGCTGTGGGGCGCGCTGCTGAACCTGGCGCTGTGGCTGTTCCTCGATGGCTCGACGGCGGCTGCCTGGTGGCGGTGGGGCGAATCCTGGTCGACGGGCATCTGGCTGCTGGGCCTGAACGCGCTGCTGCTGATCGGGGCCGAGTGCCTGCGGCCGGTGCTGCGCGATCCCTGGCGCCTGATCCGCCGGACTGCGGCGGCGGCGACGCTGGCCTGGGCGGTCGCCGTCGCGGCGCAAGGGGCCGTGATGGGCTTCGCGGGGATGTGGGCGCAAAGCCTGCTGCCGGCGCTGGCGTTCAGCCTGGTCCCGATTCTGGCGATCTATGCCGCCTACACCCGTTGGCGGCGTGATCCGGCGGTGGCGACTCTGGCGCTGCTGGCGGGCATCGGGGTGGTCGGGTTCCTGCTGGTGGTGCACGTGGAGTCTGCGGAAGGCGTGCTGGGCCTGGCGCTGCTGATCCTGGCCCTGGGGCTGGGGGCGGCGCGGCACGCCTTGCTGTTGTGGGCGCAGGCGGTCAAGGCCGACGGCGCAGGGGCTTCACCGGCCGCGTCTGCGGCATCGGATCGTGCGCCGGTCCTGGACCCGGCAGGAGCAAGCCCGGCTGGGCGGCTGGAGGCGCCGACCGGCACACGGGACGAAGACCACGCGCCCTGGTACGTGACGGCGCTGCGGATGGGGATTCTGGCGCCCGTCGTGCTGCTGCTGGGCGTCTGGGTGGCGATCAGTTTCGATCTGGATTCCGCCGCCGACGCCCTGAGCGCCGGGGTGCTGCTGATGCTGGGCGGGCTGGCGCTCGGCCGGATGGCGTCGCGGGCGTCCTGGCAGGAGACGGGCGGCGTGCTGACGATCCTGGGCCTGCTGTTGTGCGCCGCCGGCGTCTGGATGCTGGCGGACGAGGGCGGGCCGTGGGGCGCTTTGCCGATTCTGCTGGCAGCCGGCGCGGCGGCCTATGCCGGGACGCGCCAGTTTGCCGTGCGCCTGGCGGCGGCCGGGCTGACGCTGGGGCTGGGATGCTGGCTGACGATGCCGCGAGGGTTCCTATACGGATGGGGGGACGGCTCGGCCAGTGACTGGGCGACCGGTTTGGCCTGGCGTTTGACGATCCTGCTGGTGCTGGGCGCGATCGTCTGGATCGTCTCTCAGGATGCGGCGCGCCGGGCGCGCTGGCGGCCCCTGGCCTGGGCGGCGTTGACGACGGCGGCCGGGCTGGCCCTGCAGATCGACGTCCTCGAACCTGTGCCGTTCCGGTCCTTGCCTTGGACGGGCCAGGGCGGGCTGCTCATTGCCGCGCTGCTGCCCGGCGCCGTGCTGGGCGTCTGGATGGCGTTGAGCCGGCCGCGCGCGCCTGCGAACCTGTGCCTGGGGGTATCGGCTGCTTATGGTGTGGCGGGCCTGGGATGGCTGGGCGCGCCGGCGTGCGCCGTGGCCCTGGTCGGCCTGGTCCTGGGGCGCTGGTCGGGCAATCGGCCGGCGCAGGCGCTGTCGGTGCTGCTGGGCCTGGTGGGGCTGGCGGTGTACTACTTCGACCCTTCCGTCACGCTGGTGGCGAAGGCCGCGAGACTGGGCCTGGCGGCCGTCTGGCTGGCCGCGCTGGCGCTGTGGCTGCGGGCGCCGTGGCGCCGGGCCGACGGGACCGCCCGTTCCCCCGCGGCACGCCGTGCCTGGGGCCTGCCCGTCGGCCTGCTGGCGGGCGGTGTGCTGGTGCTGGGTGTGGTCCAGGCCCGGGTGCATCACTATGAGGCCATCCTGGACCGGGGACACCCGGTGATCCTGGCCCTGGCGCCGGTGGATCCCCGTTCGCTGATGCAGGGGGATTACATGGACCTGGACTATGCCGTGCGCCGCCTGGTCGAGCAATGGCTGATCGGGCAGCCCGATGCGCGGGACGCCTTGCAGGCGAACGGCCGGGGCTGGCTGCTGCTGCGGCCCGATGCGCAGGGCGTCTGGCAGTTCGAGGGGCTGGTGGCGGGTCCGGCGCCGACGCTGGAGGCCAGTGAGCTGGCAATCAAATTCCGCTGGCGCAACGGCGAGATGGATTGGGGCGCCCGCCACTGGTTCTTCCCCGAAGGCCAGGGTGAACGCTATGCCCGGGCCCGGTATGGCGAACTGCGGGTGGCGGAGGACGGCACCGCCTTGCTGGCGAGGCTGTTGGACGAGGCGCGGGCGCCGCTTTAACTGAACCGCTGCGCCCAGCGCGCGGTGGCCTCGGGCCAGAAGTCTTGCAGCGTCGTCGCGGGCAGCGCAGCGAAGCCCAGGGCCTGCCAGGCGGCTTGCAGGCAGTCCAGGGGCCGCGATACGTCCAGCGCGGACGCGTGGTTCTGCTTGGACAACTTCTGGCCGGCGGCGTCCAGGACCAGCGGTACGTGCAGCACGCGCGGCGCGGGCAGGTCCAGGGCGCGGGCCAGTTGCCGCTGGCGGGCCGTGGAGTCCAGCAGGTCGGCGCCGCGCACCACGTCGGTGACGCCCTGGTCGCCGTCATCCACCACCACGACCAGTTGATAGGCCCACAGGCCGTCGGCGCGGCGGACGATGAAGTCTCCGACCTCGGCCGCCACGTCCTGGGTCTGCGGGCCCAGCCAGCGGTCGGTGAAGGCTTCTACGCCGGGCTCGACGAGAAAGCGCCAACTGCGGATCGGGCGGTTTCCCGTGCCCCTCGGCGGCCGGCACGTGCCGGGGTACAGGCCGGGCGGCAGTTCGCGCCGCACGCAGGCGCAGCCGTAGAGGCGTCCGGCGGCGCGCAGCCGCGTGAAGGCGGCTTCATATAGCGGGTGGCGCTGTGTCTGGCGGACAGGTTCCCCATCCCAGTGCAGGCCCAGGGTTTCCAGTTGCCCCAGGATGACGCGCTCGGCGCCGGGCACGGTGCGGGGTTCGTCGATGTCCTCGATGCGCAGCAGCCAGCGGCCCTGGTGCGCCCGGGCGTCCAGATGGCTGGCCAGGGCTGCGACCAGCGACCCGGCGTGCAAGGGGCCGCTGGGGCTGGGAGCAAAGCGACCCACATAGGGGAAAGGCATCAGTGCGACAGCCGGCCTTCGTCGTCGGTCAGCAGTTCCTCGAACACCAGATGGTCGACCTCGGCCTCCTGGCTCCAGAGGACCATGAGCGCCAGGACCTTGATTTCAGCCAGGGACAGGGGGGAATGATCCGCCGCCTGGGCCGCCTCGATCAGGATTTCGCGCAGGACCGGGGGCAGGCTGCCGGAATGCTCCAGAAAGCTGATGAAGCCGATCGCCTCGGTGCCCAGCGTCGCGTATTCCGAGTCGGTGTAGACGCGCGCGGCATCGCGCCGGGCGTCGCGCATGACGGCCAGCGGCAGGCAGCGTTCGGTGGTGCTGGCCAGGTCGCGCAGCCAGGTCAGCGCGTCGTCGATGTCCTCGTGCTCGAACCCGGCGGCCGCCAGCTTGCTGGCCAGGACTTCGGCGCGCGGGCAGGCCTGGGGCGTGTAGTAGTTTTCGAACAGGTAAACCAGGATGTCGTACATGGCGGTCATGAGGCAGTTGCCGTTCCAGTGTACCGGATTCCTCCGGCAATCCGGATGCGTCAATCCGCCTCGGCGGCCTCCAGGTCGATCAAGGTCACGCCTTCGGTCACCTGGTCGCCGGCCGTGTAGAAGACTTCCTTGACCACGCCGTCATGGGGCGCTTCGATGGTGTGCTCCATCTTCATGGCCTCCATGACGATCAGGGGCGTGCCGCGTGTGACGCTGTCGCCCGCCGACACGGCGACCGACAGGATCTTGCCCGGCATGGGGGCGGTCAGGCCGCCGGCCGCATCGTCGGCGGATGCCGCCGCCAGGGCGAGCGGGTCGCGCCATTCCAGGGTCTGGCGCCGGCCGTAGTCGAAGACGTCCAGGCGCGCGCCGTCGCGATGGACGTCGCCGCGCGCCTCGGTGTCGCCCAGGCGCACGCGGACATGGGCCGGGTGGCGGCCCTCGGCCTGCCAGTGAAAGGCCTGCGCGGGGTGTTCGTCCACCCCCAGGGTCCAGAGGCTGCCGTCACGGCGCAGATGCAGGGTGCGTTCGCCCCGATCGTCTTTCAGGACCAGGGTGCGCGCGTAGCGGCCGCCGATGCGCCAGCCGTCGGACTGGCCCCAGGGGTTCGTATCGGCCGTGGCGCCGGGGCGGGCCGGACCGTCGTGATGCAGCAGGGCGGCGACGGCCAGGGCCAGCGCGCTGTCCTCGCTGTCCCGGGGCGCGGGGAACAGGCGTTCGTGTTCGCGTTCGATCAGCCCGGTGTCCAGGTCGGCACCGGCGAAAGCCGGGTCGTCCATCAGGCGGCCGAGGAAGGCGATATTGGTCTGCACGCCGGTGCAGCGCACTGCGCCCAGCGCGCGCAGCATCCGCTGCCGGGCCTGTTCGCGGTCCTGGCCGTGGACGATCAGCTTGGCGATCATCGGGTCGTAGTGCGGGGAAATGGTGTCGCCTTCGCGCACGCCGCCGTCCACGCGCACCGGGCCGGTCTGGAAGACGACGTGCGGCGGCCATTGCAGGGCGTCCAGGCGGCCGATGCTGGGCAGGAAGTCCTTGTCCGGGTTTTCGGCGTAGATGCGGGCCTCCAGCGCGTGGCCCTGGATGCGCAACTGGTCCTGGCGCAGCGGCAGCGGCTGGCCGGCGGCCACGCGCAACTGCCATTCCACCAGGTCCTGGCCGGTGATGGCTTCAGTGACCGGGTGCTCGACCTGCAGCCGGGTGTTCATTTCCATGAAATAGAAGCGCCCGTCAGGCTCGGCGATGAATTCCACCGTGCCGGCGCCGACGTAGCCGACGGCCTGGGCGGCGGCCACGGCCGCCCGGCCCATGGCCTCGCGGCGGTCCGGCGTCATGCCGGGCGCGGGGGCTTCTTCGATGACCTTCTGGTGGCGTCGCTGCACCGAGCAGTCGCGCTCGAACAGATGCACGCATTGCCCGTGGGTGTCGGCGAAGACCTGGATCTCGATGTGGCGCGGCTTGGTCAGATAGCGTTCGATCAGGACCTGGGCGTTGCTGAAGCTGCTGGCCGCCTCGCGCTGGCAGGAGGCCAGGGCCGCCTGGAATTCGGCGTCGGCGTGGACGATGCGCATGCCCTTGCCGCCGCCGCCCGCGCTGGCCTTGATGAGCACGGGATAGCCGATGGCGCGCGCCTGTTCCTGCAGGAAATCAGCCTCCTGGCGTTCGCCGTGGTAGCCCGGCACCAGGGGCACGTCGGCCCCGGACATCAGGGTCTTGGCGGCGGACTTGCTGCCCATGGCGGCGATTGCGTCCACCGGCGGGCCGACGAAGATCAGGCCGGCGTCGGCGCAGGCACGGGCGAACCCGGCGTTTTCCGAGAGAAAGCCGTAGCCCGGGTGGATGGCCTGGGCGCCGGTGCGGCGCGCGGCATCCAGGATGGCGTCGGCGCGCAGATAGCTGGCGGCGGGCTCCGGGCCGCCGATGTGCACGGCGCGGTCGCAGGCCTGGACGTGGCGGGCGTCGGCATCGGCGTCGGAATAGACGGCGACGGTGCGGATGCCCATGCGGCGGGCCGTGGCGGCGATGCGGCAGGCGATCTCGCCCCGGTTCGCGATCAGGAGGGTATCGAACATGGCGGTTTCCTTACATTCTGAACACACCGAAGCGCGTGGCTTCGGCCGGGGCGTGACGGGCGGCGGCCAGGCCCAGGCCCAGCACCCGCCGGGTGTCGGACGGCGCGATGATGCCGTCGTCCCACAGACGCGCGGTGGAATAGTAGGGATGGCCTTCGTGCTCGTACTGGTCGCGGATGGGCGCCTTGAAGGCTTCTTCCTCGTCGGCGGACCAGGCGCCGCCCTTGCGTTCGATGTTGTCGCGTTTCACGGTGGCCAGGACGCTGGCGGCCTGTTCGCCGCCCATGACCGAGATGCGCGCGTTGGGCCACAGGAACAGCAGGCGCGGGCTGAAGGCGCGGCCGCACATGCCGTAGTTGCCGGCGCCGAACGAACCGCCGAGCAGCACCGTGAATTTGGGCACCGCGGCGGTGGACACGGCCGTGACCATCTTCGCGCCGTGGCGGGCGATGCCCTCGTTTTCGTATTTGCGGCCCACCATGAAGCCGCTGATGTTCTGCAGGAAGACCAGGGGAATATTGCGCTGGCAGCACAGCTCGATGAAGTGCGTGCCTTTTTGGGCGGCTTCGGAGAACAGGATGCCGTTGTTGGCGATGATGCCGACCGGCATGCCGTAGATCCGCGCAAAGCCCGTGACCAGGGTCGTGCCGAAGCGCGCCTTGAATTCCTCGAAGTCGGAACCGTCCACGATGCGGGCGATGACCTCACGCACGTCGTAGGGCTTGCGCGTGTCCTGGGGGATGATGCCGTCCAGTTCGGCCGGGTCGTACAGGGGCTCGGTCCAGGCGCCGGCGGCGGGCAGGGCCGGGCGGCTCAGCCGCGCCACCGCGTCGCGCGCCAGGCGCAGCGCGTGGGTGTCGTTTTCGGCCAGATGGTCGGCCACGCCCGACAGGCGGGTGTGCACGTCGCCGCCGCCCAGGTCTTCCGCCGAGACTTCTTCGCCGGTGGCGGCCTTGACCAGGGGCGGGCCGCCCAGAAAGATCGTGCCCTGGTTGCGCACGATGATGGATTCGTCGCTCATGGCGGGCACGTAGGCGCCCCCGGCGGTGCAGGATCCCATCACCACGGCCAGTTGGGCGATGCCCATGGAGGACATGACGGCCTGGTTGTAGAAGATGCGCCCGAAGTGGTCGCGGTCGGGAAAGACCTCGTCCTGATTGGGCAGGTTGGCGCCGCCCGAATCGACCAGGTAGACGCAGGGCAGATGGTTCTGCTGGGCGATTTCCTGGGCGCGCAGGTGTTTCTTGACGGTCAGCGGGTAGTAGGTGCCGCCCTTGACCGTGGCGTCGTTGCAGACGATCACGCATTCGGTGCCGCCCACCCGGCCGATGCCGGTGATCAGGCCGGCGCCGGGCGAATCGTTGCCGTAGACATCGAGCGCCGCCAGCGGCGACAGTTCCAGGAAGGGCGTGCCGGGATCGAGCAGGCGCTCGACCCGTTCGCGCGGCAGCAGCTTGCCGCGCGCCAGGTGCTTGGCGCGGGCCGTTTCGCCGCCGCCTTGCGCCGTCTGCGCGATGCGTGCGCGCAGGTCGTCGACCAGCGACCGCATGACGCGGGCGTTGTCCTGGAATTCCTGGGATCGTGGGTTGATGCGGGACTCGATGACCGGCATGTCGGTTCCTGGAAGTAAAGAAAAATGACCTGCGTGCTGCTTAAGTTCGGCAGGCTGTGGGGCCAGCTTCAAATTGCGGCATCTCCCCACGTCGCGCCTTGCAAGGCGCTCCGATTCGTCAGGCACCGAGCAGTCCGCAGGGACTGCTCGGTGTCCGGACTCATCCCGGGAACTGCGAAGGCTTACGGCAATTCGACGGCCAGGGCGACGGCTTCGCCGCCGCCGATGCACAGCGTGGCCACGCCGCGCTTGCCGCCGGTCTTGCGCAGGGCGCCGATCAGCGTCACCAGCAGGCGGGCGCCCGAGGCGCCGATGGGGTGGCCCAGGGCCGTGGCGCCGCCGTGGATGTTGACGCGGTCGTGCGGCAGTTTCAGGTCGGCCATGGCCGCCATGGTCACCACGGCGAAGGCTTCGTTGATCTCGTACAGATCGACGTCGCCGGCCTTCCAGCCGGCCTTGTCCAGCACCTTCTGGATGGCGCCGACCGGGGCGGTGGTGAACCATTCCGGCTCGTGCGAGAACTGGCTGTGGGCGACGATGCGCGCCAGGGGCTTGACGCCGAGCGACTCGGCCTTGGAGGCGGTCGTCACCACCAGGGCCGCGGCGCCGTCGGAGATCGAGGACGCGTTGGCCGCCGTGATCGTGCCGTCCTTTTTGAAAGCAGGCTTGAGCGTCGGGATCTTGTCCGGCATGGCCTTGGCCGGGCCTTCGTCGGTGTCGATCACCTGGTCGCCCTTGCGGCCCTTGACGGTGACCGGGGCGATTTCCCACTTGAAGCTGCCGTCTTCGGTCGCCTGGCGCGCGCGGCGCAGCGATTCGAGCGAGAAGGCGTCCTGCTGTTCGCGCGTGAAGGTGTATTTCGAGGCGCAGTCCTCGGCGAACACGCCCATGGCGGTGCCGCGCTGGTAGGCGTCTTCCAGGCCGTCCATGGCCATGTGGTCATAGACCGTGGAGTGGCCGTAGCGATAGCCCTGGCGGCCCTTGAGCAGCAGGTAGGGGGCGTTGCTCATGCTTTCCTGGCCGCCGGCCACCACGACTTCGGCCGATCCGGCCTTGATGATGTCGTGGGCCAGCATCACGGCCTTCAGGCCGGAGCCGCAGACCTTGTGCAGGGTGCTGCAGGCCACGCTTTTGGGCAGGCCGGCTTTCAGGGCGGCCTGGCGGGCGGGCGCCTGGCCCTGGCCGGCTTGCAGCACGTTGCCCATGATGACTTCCTGGATGGCGTCGCCGGCAATGCCGGAACGCTCGACGGCGGCCTTGATCGCAATGGCACCCAGTTCGTTTGCGGCCAGACCGGAAAGGCTGCCCAGCATGCCCCCCATGGGGGTGCGGGCGGCGGCGACGATGACGATGGACTCGGACATGGTGTTGCTCCTTTTGCTCAGAGTGTGTCTCTTGATTCGCTCCGGACGGACCTTCAGCGGCCGTCCGTCGGCTGCAGTCTGCGCGCTTGATCGTAGGGAAAGATATCTTCGATACGACCCTGGGCGGCGCGCGCACGGCAATCCTGCCACCATTGTGCATCCAAAAGCGGCGCATGGTGTTTGAGGAAGGCGGCGCGCACCCGGGAATCTCCCAATAGAAAACGCTCGAATTCTTCCGGGAATACGTCGTTGGCGCCCACCGGATACCAGGGTTCGCCGGACATCTCGGCTTCTTCGTTGGGGGCGGGCGGGATGCGGCGGAACTGCATTTCCGTCATGCGCTGGATCTCGTCGTAGTCGTAGAAGACCACGCGGCCCAGGCGGGTGACGCCGAAATTCTTGTACAGCATGTCGCCGGGGAAGATGTTGGCGGCGGCCAGTTCGCGGATGGCCTGGCCGTATTGCTGCACGGCGGCCTCCAGGGCGGCGTCGGAGGCGCCGGTCAGGAAGATGTTCAGCGGCGTCATACGGCGTTCGATGTAGACGTGGCGCAGCACCACCAGATCGTCGGTTTCTTCGAGCAGGCTGGGAACCTCGCGGCGCAGGCCTTCGAGCAGGCGCGGCGAGAAGCGGTCGCGCGGCAGGGCGACTTGGGAGTATTCCCAGGTGTCGGCCATGCGCCCGACGCGGTCGTGCTTTTTCACCATCTGGTATTTGAGCCGCACCGTGGCCTCGTCCATGCCGTCCTTGGCGATGCGGTCGCGGATCAGCTTGAACACGTAGGGGTAGGACGGCAGGGTGAACACCGTCATCACCATGCCCTGGATCCCCGGCGCGTAGTCGAAGGCGTCCCGCGAATGCGACAGGTGGTGCAGGAAGTCGCGGTAGAACAGGGTCTTGCCCTGTTTCTGCAGGCCGATGGTGGTGTAGATCTCGGCCTTGGGCTTGCGCGGGAACAGCGACGCCAGGAAATCGACGTAGGCCGCCGAGGCCTCCATGTCGACCAGGAAATAGGCGCGCGTGAAGCTGAACAGCGTGCTCAGGTCGTCGCTGGAGTGCAGCAGGGCGTCGAACTGGATGTGGCCCGAGGGCGTGTGCAGCAGCGCCACGGCGAACGGGTGGATGGCGGTCTGGTTGATCAGGCGGCCGACGATGTAGGCGCCCTTGTTGCGGTAGAACAGGGTGTTGAGCACCTGGATCTGGCAGTCCGGCGCCAGGCGCTTGCCCTGGCCGCGCGGCAGGGTGCGGCGCAGATGACGCAGGCCCATGCGCGCCATGCGCCGCACGTCGGCCGGCAGGTCGTGATAGGGCGCCGCCAGGCCGAAGTCGGCCGCCATGCGGACCAGGCTGGGCAGCAGGCCCTCGGTCAGCGGGTAGTAGGCCCGGTAGGACGGCTGTTCGCCGTCGATGTAGTCGGTCGCCACGGCCGGGCGCACGAACAGGAAATCGTTGTTGAAGTAGTTGCGATGCAGGATGCGGCAGGACACCGAATTGAAGAAGGTCTCGGCGCATTCGGGCTGGCGGTGGCCGGCCAGCAGCGTGATGTAGCAGGTCTTGGCGGCCTGCCAGAACTCGATCTGCTCGTCGGTCAGGGCGGTGTCCGGCGCGGTGCGCGCGGGCGTGGTGCCGCGCAGCGCCTGGCCCAGGGACGAGGCGCATTCGCGCACCCGGGTGTCGTAGTATTCGATGCGTTCGCGCGAGAGCTGCTGGATGCCGTGCCAGTCGCCCGATTCGAACAGCGATTTGGCCCGTTGCGCGCTGTAGCGGAACAGCGAGTAGTGGCGGTCGAATCCGGCCAGGATCATGCGCGCCACGGCCTCCGGGGACTGGCCCCGGGGCGCGACGGGCTGGATGTGGCGATGGTCGCCGGTATCGTCCATGACGGCGTGGCTCCCGGCTGGGTTCAGGCTGTTTCGTTGAACAGTTCGCGGCCGATCAGCATGCGGCGGATCTCGCTGGTGCCGGCGCCGATCTCGTAGAGCTTGGCATCGCGCCACAGGCGGCCGGTGGGGTAGTCGTTGATGTAGCCGTTGCCGCCCAGGATCTGGATGCCTTCGCCGGCCATCCAGGTGGCTTTTTCAGCGCAGTACAGGATGACGCCGGCGCAGTCCTTGCGCACCTGGCGCGCGTGTCCGGCGCCCAGCGCGTCCAGGTTCTTGCCGACCGTGTAGCAGAAGGCGCGGCAGGCCTGCAGCGTGGTGTACAGGTCGGCCAGCTTGCCCTGGATCAACTGGAATTCGCCGATGGATTGGCCGAACTGCTTGCGCTCGTGCACATAGGGCACGACCACGTCCATGACCGCCTGCATGATGCCCAGGGGGCCGGCCGCCAGCACGGCGCGTTCGTAGTCCAGGCCGCTCATCAGGACCTTGACCCCGCCGTCGACCTGGCCCAGCACGTTTTCGGCCGGGACTTCGCAGTCCTGGAACACCAGCTCGCCGGTGTGCGAGCCGCGCATGCCCAGCTTGTCGAGTTTCTGCGCCACGGAAAAGCCGGGAAAGGACTTTTCGACGATGAAGGCGGTGATGCCGCGCTGATGGGCCTCGGGGTTGGTCTTGGCGTAGACCACCAGGGTGTCGGCGTCCGGTCCGTTGGTGATCCACATCTTGGTGCCGTTGAGCACGTAGCGGTCGCCGCGCTTTTCGGCGCGCAGCCGCATGCTGACCACGTCCGAGCCCGCGCCCGGTTCGCTCATGGCCAGGGCGCCGACGTGTTCGCCGGAAATCAGTCCGGGCAGGTATTTCTGTTTCTGGGCCTCGGTGCCGTTGCGGTGGAGCTGATTGACGCACAGATTGGAGTGCGCGCCGTAGGACAGGGCGATGGACGCGCTGGCCCGCGAGATTTCCTCCATCGCGATCATGTGCGCCAGATAGCCCAGGTTGGCGCCGCCGTAGGCTTCGTCCACGGTGACGCCCAGCAGGCCCAGGTCGCCGAATTTGCGCCACAGGTCCATGGGGAACTGATCGTCGCGGTCGGCCGCCGCCGCGCGCGGGGCGATTTCGGCTTGGGCGAAATCGCGGACCGCCTCGCGCAGCATGTCGAGGTCGGAGCCGAGGTCGAAATTCAGGCCGGGCAGGTTCATGAAGGGGTCTCCTGGTGTCGTGGATGGCGCGCCTGCAGCAGCGCTTCGCAATCGGCTTGCTGGCGGCGGATTTCTTTCAGGGTTGCGTCCAGGTCGCGCCGCTGTTGTTCGAGTTTTTCGCGGTGGCTGGCGAGGACGTCGGCGTACTGCCGCAGTTGCGCGTCACTGCTGGCGCCGCCGCGGTCGTACAGGTCGATCAGGGTGACGATTTCGGACAATTGCAGCCCCAGGCGCCGCCCGCGCAGGGCGAGTTTGAGCCGCGTGCGGTCGCGCGGCGCGTAGACGCGGTTGCGGCCTTCGCGCGCCGGGCTGACGATGCCCTGATCCTCGTAAAACCGGATCGTGCGCGGCGTGATGTCGAACTCGCGGGCAAGCTCGGAAATCGTCCAGGTGGCTTGGCTCATGGTGGGTCGGTGCGCGGAACAGAGATGCGAAAAACAGGGTGCCGACAGGGTGCGGCGACAGCGTCCATTATGAATGACGTTTACGTCAACGTAAACAATAAACTCTGACATAATATCTGAGAGAAAACCCGAATCCTTCATGGAGACATGCATGAATCCGCTGGAAAACGAACTGGAATATCCCTGGGGCGACACCCTGCCCGAGGTCGGCCGCGCACACAACGTGGCGATCGACGTGCGTTGGATCCGCATGCCGCTACCCTTCGCCCTGGACCACATCAATCTGTGGTTGCTGCGCGATCGCGTCGACGGCCGCGAGGGCTGGACGGTGGTCGATTGCGGCATTGACCGGACCGAGGTCCGCGACTGCTGGGAAACCGTGTTCGAACAGGCGCTGGACGGCCTGCCGGTGTTGCGCGTGCTGGTCACCCACATGCACCCGGACCACGTCGGCCTGGCGCATTGGCTGTGCGCGCGCTGGCAGGCGCCGCTGTGGATGTCCATGACCGATTACGCGCTGGCCCGGCTGTGGACGGGGTCTTCGGTGTCCGATTCCTCGATCGAGGGCAGCGGCCCGGCCGGCGACGGCGCGGTGCGGCATTTCGCCCGCCACGGCCTGGTCGATCCGCAGGCGCAGGACATGATCCGCGCCCGCCACGACTACTACACCCGCCTGGTGCCCGACGTGCCGCCGCGCTTCCACCGCCTGATGCATGGCCAGGAAGTCGCCATCGGCGGCCGCAACTGGCAGGTCATCGTCGGCTACGGCCATGCGCCCGAGCACGTCTCGCTGTGGTGCCCGGATCTGGGCACGCTGATCTCGGGCGATATGGTGCTGCCGCGCATTTCCACCAACGTCAGCGTGTTCGACCTGGAACCCGAGGCCGATCCCCTGCGCCTGTACCTGGAGTCGCTGTCCGGCTACGATGCGCTGCCCGGGGACGCCCTGGTGCTGCCGTCCCACGGCCGGCCCTTCCGGGGCCTGCACCGGCGCATCGCCCAGCAGCGGGAACACCATGCGGACCGCCTGGCCGAGGTGCTGGCCGCCTGTGACCAGCCGCGCAGCGCCCACGACCTGCTGCCCGTGCTGTTCCGCCGCAAGCTCGACCTGCACCAGTTGTCTTTCGCCATGGGCGAATCCATCGCCCACCTGCACGCCCTATACTTCCAGGGAAAACTGCGGCGCAGCCTCGGCGAGGACGGGGTGTACCGATTCCAAAGATAGCGACCATCATGACAAGCCACGATTCCGACCGTATCGACACCCTGTTGCAGCACATCGGACAGGCGCCCCTGGACCCCGTCACCGGCACGGGGCCGGTGGCGCTGCCCTCGTACCGCACCAGCACGGTGCGCTTCGCCTCCATGGACGTGCTGGACCAGGCCCAGGCGGCCAAGCAGCGCGGCGAGCGCGTGCCGACCTATGGCCGGGTCGGCCTGCAGACCCACGAAGCCATGGAAACGCTGTTGTGCCGCCTGGAAGGCGGTGAACGGGCGTTCCTGGCGCCGTCGGGCATGGCGGCCATCAGCATGGCGCTGATGGCCCTGCTGGGCCAGGGCGACCATGCGCTGGTCGTGGATTCCGTGTATGGGCCGGTGCGCTACTTTCACAAGACCATTCTGTCGCGCATGGGCGTGGCCATGGACTTCGTGCGCGGCGACCTCGCCGGCCTGCAAGCCGCCCTGCGGCCCGAAACCCGGGTGCTGTACCTGGAATCCCCGGGTTCGCTGCTGATGGAAATGCTGGACATGCCCGCCCTGTCGCGCTGGGCGCACGAACACGGCCTGACCGTGGTGGCGGACAACACCTGGGGTTCGGGCGCCATCTACCGGCCCCTGGAACTGGGCGCCGACGTGTCGGTGATCGCCGCTACCAAGTACATCGGCGGGCACTCCGACCTGATGCTGGGCGCCGCCGTGGCGCGCGATCCGGCGCTGGTCGGCAAACTGCACGAAACCCACTATGCCCTGGGCAATACCGTCAGCGCCGACGACGCCTGGCTGGCGCTGCGCGGGGCTCGGACCCTGGGGGTGCGCCTGCGCGCCTGCGCGGAAAACGCCCTGGAAGTCTGCCGCTGGCTGGACGCCCAGCCCCAGGTGTCGCGCATCTTCTTCCCCGCCTGGCCGGGCGACGCAGGCCACGCGTTGTGGCAGCGCGATGCGACGGGTTCCAACGGCCTGCTGTCCGTGGCCGTGGACTTCGACACGGCCCGGGTCCGCCGCCTGATCGACAGCCTGCGGCTGTTCGGGATCGGCTATTCCTGGGGCGGCTACGAAAGCCTGGTCACCCAGGTCGAACCCTCAGCCCTGGCCTCGCACGGCTATTGGGCGTCCATAGCCGACGCGCGCATGAAGGCCGGCACGGTGTTGCGCCTGCACATCGGCCTGGAAGACCCGGCCGACCTGATCGCGGATCTGGCGCAGGCGTTCGAGGCGGCGCGTGGATGCGATGATCCTTATTGATTTCACTCGTGTTTCGTTGAATGCTCGCTGGTATTCAGCTAACATAGGTTCAAGCGCAATAGCTGGTGAGTCTTTGACAATAGCGCTTGCCGCCGAGTGATCGGTATCGCCAAAAGCGGTGACAACGGATTCCAGACTACGGGGCCCCTGACGGGGCCTTCGTTTTTTAGCGCGGCGGCTTTGGCTTGACACCTTCCAGGGTGAGCTCAATGAGCCGAGTAAAGCGTATCTTGCCTGTACCTGGCTGGTGCTGCGTTGGGCTGAGTGCATACGCGCTTTGGACGGTCAGCAAGATGCGGGGCCCGCCCTCGTGTTTCCACTGTCTCACATTGAAGAACACGCCGTATACCCGACGATTGCCGTTAAGATCCACAGCCTCAACGGTCACATAGTTGCCGGACTTGGCGAACCGGCAGGAGGCAGAGGCCAAGTCTCTCACCAGCCTGGGAAGCAGCCTGGACAGTTGATACCGCTCCGGACAGAACGTGCGCTTCTCCCGCGCATCCTGATACATGTCGCCGGAGGTGTCTTCCGACTGAATGCCTCTGGTGAAGCAGTGCATGGCGAAAGCAACTGAGATTGTCACCGGGCCTCGCTCAAGCTCCAGAGGGAAGCGAAAGGGGTGCAGATGATTTAAGGGATAAACGTCCCCGGCCGCATTCTTATGCGGCATCCATCTCATCAATCCGTGATTCCAATTGACCCCCACCCCGTCTCCTGCCAAGCGGCACTGAACCGGAACACGAAGACGATTCGTGCCTGATGACGCCGAGTCAGTATGCAGGCTGCGAGGCGGGGTGACAGCTGTCAGGCTGTGCAGCTTGGAGGCTATTTACTTCCCGGCGAGGAGCTGCTTGACCAGCTTGTCCGCTTCGTCGATGGCGCCCTGGTAGGTGCCGGTTTGCGCGGGCGAGGTCAGGTAGCGGCCGCCGACGGCGATCGTCGGCGTGCCTTCCACGTGGTAGGACTTGGTCAGCTCGTCGGCGCGGGAGACCTTGGTCTGTACGCCGAAGGAGTTGAACGTGTCGGTGAAGGTCTGGCGGTCCATGCCCTGGGCGGCGGCCCAGTCAATGATGTTCTTGGCCTGGGTCAGGTCCTTGCCCTGCTCGTGGATGGCCTTGAAGACTGCCGGCTGCAGGTCCAGGCGATCCAGGGCGTCCAGGGTGTAGTACAGCTTCTGCATGTCGCGCATGCTGGCGTTGAAGGCCACCGGCACGCTCTTGAAGACCACGCTGTCCGGCAGGGTCTTTTGCCATTTCTCGATCAGGGGCTCGATGTGGTTGCAGTGCGGGCATGTGTAGAAGAAGAATTCCAGGACTTCGATCTTGCCCGGGGTGTCCGAGGGCTGAACCGGGTCCAGGGTGTCGAAGGGCGCCGCCTGGGCGGGCGTCATGGTCAGCGCGGCCAGGCCCAGGGCCAGGCCCGACAGCAGGCGGGAAAACAGAGCGAACTTCATGGAGACTCCTAGGAGGCGGTTCAGGGGCGGACGACGGTCGATTCGATCTTGTCGTCGCCCAGACGGGTCCGGGCGCGGTTCATTTCGTCGATGCCCTTGAAGGGGCCGACGCGCACACGATTGATGGGGGCGCCGTTGGATTCGCCGGCTTCGATGCGCACCGGCAGGCCCAGCAGCACGACCCGGGCCAGCATGGCCTGGGCCTCGTTTTGTGAGCGGAACGCGCCGGTCTGCAGATAGTAGGTGGTCTGCGTGCCGGGCGCCGGCCGGGCGGCGGGCGGCGGCGGGGGCGGCGGCGGAACGGGTTGGCTGGTCTGCGGAGGGGCCGGGGGCTTGGCCGGGGCCGGCGCCGGCGCGGGCTTGTCCAGTCCTGCGATGATCTGGCCGATGGCGTCGGACAGGGGATTTTCCGGCGCAGCGCCGGGTTCCGGTGCCGGAGCGGGCGGGTTGGCGCCGCTGCCGCCCTGGGCCGCCGAGCGGGTGCCGGCCGGACCGTCCTTGCCATACAGGGCGATGTTCGGGTCCGGGGCGTTCTTCACGTCCGGCAGCAGCGTGGTCGGCGCGTCGCGGCTGGCCTTGTCCTTGAAAGGCATGGGCGCTTTGGTGACGAACAGCGCCACGGCCACGGCCGCCGCCACCCCCAGCACCATGCCCAGGACCAGGCCGAACCAGGCGCTGCCGGATCGCGAGGAGGATTTCTTGCGGGTGGCCATGGCGTTACATGCGCTCCGGGGCGCTGACTCCCAGCAGGCCCAGGCCGTTGGCGATCACCTGGGCGGTGGCGCGTGCCAGGCGCAGGCGGGCGGCGCCCAGGGCAGGGTCGTCCACCAGGATGCGCTCGGCGTTGTACCAGGCGTGGAAATCGGCGGCGCAGTCGCGCAGCCAGAAGGCCAGGTGGTGCGGGGCCAGTTCGCGGGCGGCTTGCGTCAACACGGCGGGGTATTCCGCCAGGCGCTGCAGCAGCGCGATTTCGGTGGGGGCCGTCAGCAGGGACGGATCGGCCGCCTGCGTCCGGCTGCCGGCGTCGTGCTGGCGCAGCAGCGAGTGGATGCGGGCGTGCGCGTACTGGATGTAGTAGACCGGGTTTTCTTCGCTGTGCGACAGGGCCAGGTCGATGTCGAAGACGAATTCGGAGTCGGCGCGGCGCTGGGCCAGGAAGAAGCGCACGGCGTCGCGCCCGACCCAGTCGATCAGGTCGCGCAGCGTGACGTAGCTGCCGGCGCGCTTGGAAATCTTGACCTCGGCGCCGTCGCGCATGACGCGCACCATCTTGTGCAGCACGTAGGCCGGATAGTCGGCCGGGATGCCCAGGCCCAGACCTTGCAGCCCGGCGCGCACGCGCGCGATGGTGCCGTGGTGGTCGGTGCCCTGGATGTTGATGGCGTGGTGAAAGCCGCGTTCCCATTTGGCGACGTGGTAGGCCACGTCCGGCACGAAGTAGGTGTAGCCGCCCTCGGACTTGCGCATCACGCGGTCCTTGTCGTCGCCGGTGCCCAGTTCGGTCGTGCGCAGCCACAGCGCGCCGTCCTGTTCGTAGGTGTGGCCGGCGTCGATCAGGGCCTGGACGGTGCGGTCGACGCGCCCGCTGGTGTAGAGCGAGCTTTCCAGGTAGTAATGGTCGAAGCGCAGGTCGAAGGCCTGCAGGTCCAGGTCCTGTTCGCGGCGCAGGTAGGCCACGGCGAAGCGCCGGATGGCGTCCAGGTCGTCCAGATCGCCGCTGGCCTGAATGGGCTCGCCGTCGCTGGCCTGCACGGTGGCGCGGGCCAGGTAGTCGCGGGCGATGTCCAGAATGTATTCGCCCTTGTAGCCGTCTTCGGGGAAGTCCGGGCTGTCGGGTTCGATGCCGCGCGCGCGCGCCTGGACGCTGATGGCCAGATTGTGGATCTGGTTGCCGGCGTCGTTGTAGTAGAACTCGCGCGAGACCTGGGCGCCCTGGGTGGCGAACAGGCGGCAGATGGAATCGCCCAGCGCCGCCTGGCGGGCGTGGCCGACGTGCAGCGGGCCGGTCGGGTTGGCGGAGACGAATTCCACCAGCACACGCTCGTCGTTGGCGGGGCGGTGGCCGTAGTGTTCGCCCTGGGCCTGGATGGCGTCCAGGACGGCCTGGTGGGCGGCGGCCGACAGGCGGAAATTGATGAAGCCGGGGCCGGCGACCTCGGCCGAGGCGATCAGGCCGTCGGCGTCCGGGTGGGCCAGCACGCCTTCCACGATGGCCTGGGCCAGTTCGCGCGGGTTGCGGCGGGCCGCGCGGGCGGCCTGCATGGCGACGTTGCTGGCCACGTCGCCGTGGGCGGCGACCTTCGGGCGTTCGAGGGTGATGTCCAGCGTCTGTTCGGGGATCAGCGTGTCCACGACGGAGCGCAGGAGGGCGATGAGCCGGGTATGTTGCTCGGGTAGCATGGTGTCCGTGTCTGAGGATATCCTGAAATGATAGCCCGATTTCAGGGCTGCCGTGCCGGGGCGGCCATCCCGGACAGGCCCCGTTCGGTCTCCAGCCAGGCGCCGTAGGCTCCCATGTCCACGGTGCCGGCGACGGACCCCGAACCGCCGCCCGCGGCGTCGGCGCGGCGGATGAAAGCCTCGACGATCCGCCGCTGTGCGTCGCCCAGGCGCGGGTCGGCGCCCTGCGGGCCGATCGCCTGCGTGGCGGCATCCTGCAGCGCCCGGTCGCCCTCCAGCAGCCGCAGGGCGGGGTGGCGTTCATCGTGCAGCAGCGGGTGCGTCACCGTCCGGTCGCCGGGGGCCAGGTCCGCCAGCGGCACCAGCGCGGCCAGGGCCTGCCAGCGCATCCAGTTCAGGGCCACGTCCGACAGGTCGCCATCGGGAATGGGCTGCTGCCGGTCGTCCAGCAACAGGCCGCCGCCAATGTCGGCGTGTGCGCCGATGAAGGGCGTTTCGACCGTGTTGCCCGCGTCCCCGGCCGCCGAGACCAGAGGGAACAGGGTCCGCAGTTCGTGCAGGGCCACGGCATGCGCCACCCAGTGCCAGGCGCCGGCGATGCCCAGGTCGAAGCCCGCGTTGGCCGCGCCCAGCAGCCCGAACTGCGCCACGGTATCGAACAGGCCCAGAAAGCGCAGGTCCACGCACAGGCCGATGGTCCCGCGCAGCGGATCGTCGTAGGAGAACCAGCCGTCGCGGGTGTGCTGCGCGATGCGGTTAGCAAAATCGCGGGCCAGGGCCGCCCCGCGCGAATAACCCAGGATGTCGATGGGCACCGGCGCGGCCGCGCCCTGCGCGCGGTTCAGGGCGTTCATCAGGGACTGCCACTGGTTGCTCAGGATCTGGCGGCTGCCGGCGGCCGTGATCGCGTCCCAGTCGGTGTAATAGCTGTTGCCCGGGCCGGCATGGTAGTACGCCGGACCGTCCTCGTAAGCCTGGGCGAGTTTCCAGACGTTGCCCTGGTTGCGCGGGCCGTAGCGCGTGCCGTCGAAAGCCATCAGGATCAGGCCCAGGGGGTCGGCGTGGCGCAGGGGCTGCTGGGCGGCGTAGCCCAGGGCCTGCAGGCCGGGCAGCGGTCCCAGCGGGTCGGGTTCCAGGTAGTGGCCGCGGTCGGGCAGGTAGGTGCGAAAGACATTGTCGTGCCAGCCGGTCGCGGGGTCCTCGTCCTGGCCCGGCCGGCGTAGCGGCAGCGCCAGGTCGCCGCGCAGGCGGGTTGCGCGGCCCAGCGCGTCGTAGTCGGCCGCCCAGCGCACTGCACGCCGGGCGTCGGTCACCAGGACGGGGGCGCCCAGCAGATCGGCGTGGACGTAGTACAGGCGGGTGCGGCCATCGGCTTCCGTATGCAGCAAGCCGACCGGGACTTCGTGGGCGTACAGGTAGCGTTGGGTGACGCCGAAGGTCTGGGTATCCAGCGCTGTCGAGGCCGGCCGGCGCCAGACTGCGGCCAGGCGGTTGTCCAGGTAATAGCGTTCGGTTTCCCCGCTGTGCTGGATGCGGCGGATCTGCTGGCCCCGGGCGTTGTGGGCGTAGCGGACCCGCGTGCGGCCGGCTTCCCTGACCTCGGCCAGTCGACCCTGGGCCTGGTAGTGCAGGGTGCGGCCGTCAACCGCCAGCGGCAGGCCGGATGGATCGCGGGTCATCGTGGACTGCGGGGCGGCGTGTGTGCTTGTCGCGGCCGACGGCGGGACGGGCTGGTCGTGGCGGGCAAGCAGGCGGCCGTTCTCATCCCAGGCCAGCCAGGTCCGGGTGATGTCGTCCTGGATGCCGACCAGCCGGTCCTGCGCGTCGTGAGCCAGGACCTGGTGTCGCCAGGAGCCGGTCGCCAGGAGCGTGCTCAGGCGCGCGACCCGGCCGCGCGCGTCGTGTCGTCGCCGCTCGCCCCACAGGACGCGTGGTCCGTCGGACAGCACCAGGGTGTCGGCCCGCCCGTCCGGCCCTGCCGCCGTGCGCAGCCGCAGGCCGTTGCCGTAGCGGTAGCCGGCCAGGCCCGGCGCGGAATCGATGACGGTGCGGCGCGTGCCGTCCGCGGCTTCCCAGTCCAGGCGGCCCAGGCGCCCCGTGCCGGACCAGGCGTAGTGCAACGCTCCGCCCTCCGGCAGGTCGTGACGCGTCAGCCGTCCCTGCGCGTCGTAGGCGAAACGTTCCCGGTAGTTCAGTGTGCCCCGAGGATGGGGGCGGCGTACGGCGCGGGCCGTCACCCGGCCATGGTCATCGTGTTCCAGGTATTCGGTTTCTTCGGGATGCGTCAGGCGGACCGGCCGGTCGCCCCGCCAGCGCAGGCCGATCTCCAGGGGCGGTGCGTCCGGTGCCGTGTGCCGCAGCCCCACCGGACGGCCGAGGGTGTCGCGGCGGATGTCCAGGCGGCCGCCGTTGGCCTGATGCCGGCTGGTCAGGCGGCCGTGCGCGTCATGTGTCAGCCGGGTCGTGCCTGTGAGCCGGCTGGACCAGCGCGCCAGCCGTCCGTCGGGGCCATAGTCCAGGCGCAGGCCGGGCCAGCCGCCGCGTGCCTGCGCCAGCGCGCGGATGCCGCCGTCCGGCGTGCGGCGGATGCGCAGATCGCCGACGGCGCTCAAGCGGCCTCGGACGTCGTACCCGAGGCGTTGAATGGTTTCGGGACACCCCGGGCAAGACGACGAGCGCATCGCGCGCAGTACGGTGCGTCCGCCGCGCGCCAGGGTATCCACTGCGGTCGCACCGTTTGCGGCGTGAATCCGGGTCGTGCCGGCGCCGTGCGGGCCGTCCAGGTAGTCCAGGTCCAGCCGGCCCGCCATCGCATCGGGGGCGCCCGGAATGGCCTGGACGACGCGGCCGCGCGCGTCGTAGATCCAGGAGCGGGCGCGCCAGCGCCTGCCGTCGGCGGCTTCCAGCGTGATCCCGGTGATCGCGGCGCCGTGCCCGGCCTGACGCCCAGGTTCGTAATGGTAGTGGCGGCGCATGCCGTCGGGGCGCTGCACGGTGGTCAGCAGGGCGGCCGCATGCTTGTAGCGGAAGACGCCCAGCGGCGTATCCAGCGCGCGCAGGCGCGGGCGCGGCCCCGATGGATCGTAGTCGAGCCGCAGCGTGGCATCCTCCCGCTGGATGGTCTGGATCAGGCCGCCCAACGGGCCGTCTGCATGACGGTCGATGACGATGTCCGGCCGTCCGGGGGCGGTGATCGTCCGCAGCCGGCCTTGTGTGTCAAAGATCAGCCGGCTGCCGTCGATGCCCTGCCAGGATGCGCCGGGTGTCCCGGCATCCCCGGCCCGCACCGCTTGCGTGCCCTGCGGCGAGGGCACCCGCACGCGCCCATCCGTAGGCCCGGCCCCCAACCCCTGGGCGTCAAAGTGCACACGGCGCCCGTCGGGCAGATCCAGCCGCCAGCCGTCCGGGGCCGGCTGCAGCCGGATGTCGTATTCGCTGCGCCAGCCCCGGCCCAGCGGCCCGTCTTCGGCGGACCCCGAGCGGTACAGGCGGATGAAGGATGGATGGGCGCCCGAGATCGGCTCGGGCAGGTCGGATTCCCGCAGGAATTTTTCGCCGGTGGCCAGATGGATGGGATTGGCGATGCCCGAGTCGGGGGCGGACGCCGCCGGCCCCCGGGGCGATCCCGCGCCGCAGGGCGCCTGGGCTTGCGGCGCAGGACAACTCAAGGCGGATGCGGCCTGCGCCGGGGCCGGCATGGGCCAGGCGACGAGCGTCAGCGGCAGGCCGGCCAGCCAGCGCGGCAACGAGCGGCGCGAGTCAAGGGTTTCGGGCATGAGGCACCTCCGGTCGGAGTCCTCATTGTGTCGCTTGGCAGGGGGTTGAAGATGGGTTAGTGTATGAATGTGTCCATTGCAGGAAGTCCACCATGCTCATTTTGTTCCAGTCGAAATCTGCAGCGGAAGTCCTGATGTTCGCCCAGCATGCCCGGCCCATCCTGCTGGCCGCCGGCAAGGCCTTCGACGAACCCGGCCTGCCGGAACGCGGTGTCATCACCCGGGCGCAGTTGGACACGGCCATCGCCGGTATCGAGTCGCTGGTGGCGGCCGATCCCGGTCATGACGATGCCTCCGGCGACCACGACGACACGGTCGAGCACCCCATCGCTCAGCCGGTCGGCATGCGCCGCCGGGCCTGGCCGCTGCTGACCATGCTGCGTCTGGCCCGCGAAAAGGGCGAAGACGTCACCTGGGAACCGGCGCCGTCCTGGTAGGTAAAAAAAACCGGGCGCCCTTGTGGGGCGCCCGGTTTTTGTCCTCGCTCAGGCCTGGATCAGGCCGGGAGAATCAATGCATCAAGCCGCAACCGAAGCGCGCGGCCGGACGTCGCCGCCCGCCGCCGCGTGGCGGTTGACCGCGCTCAGGATCGCCAGGAAGGACGAGGTCACGATGTCCTCGTGGACGCCGACGCCGTAGCCGCTGGCCGAGTCCTGGATGCGCATCTCGATGTAGGACGCCGCGCGGGTGTCGGTGCCGGTGCCGATGGCGTGTTCCTGGTAGTCCATCACGCGGGCGTCGATGTCCAGCGCATCCACAAAGGCCGAGATCGCGCCGTCGCCCTGGCCCGACAGGTGGCGGACCTGGCCGTCGACTTCGAGTTCGACTTCGATCATGAACTGCTTCTGGCCGGTGGTCTTGGGGCTGCCGGTGATGCGGTGCCGGATCAGCTTCATCGGCGCTTCGCGATCCAGGTATTCGCTGGAGAAGACCTCGAACACGTCCTTGGGCGTGACTTCGCGGCCCGTCTCGTCGGTGACGCGCTGGATGGCGCGGCTGAATTCGATCTGCAGGCGGCGCGGCAGGACCAGGCCGTGTTCCTGTTCCAGCAGGAAGGACACGCCGCCCTTGCCGGACTGGCTGTTGACGCGGATGACCGCATCGTAGCTGCGGCCCAGGTCGGCCGGGTCGATGGGCAGGTAGGGGACTTCCCAGACCGAGCCTTCCTGGCGCACTGCGAAGCCCTTCTTGATGGCGTCCTGGTGCGAGCCGGAGAAGGCCGTGAAGACCAGATCGCCGGCGTAGGGGTGGCGCGGGTGCACGGGCAACTGGTTGCAATATTCGACGCAGCGGCGGACTTCGTCGATGTCGGAGAAGTCCAGGCCCGGGTGGATGCCCTGGGTGTACAGGTTCAACGCCAGGGTGACCAGGTCCACGTTGCCGGTGCGCTCGCCGTTGCCGAACAGGCAGCCTTCGATACGGTCGGCGCCGGCCATGACGGCGAATTCGGCGGCAGCCACGGCGGTGCCCCGGTCGTTATGGGGATGGACGCTGACGACGATCTTGTCACGCTGCGCCAGGTTTTTATGCATCCATTCGATCTGGTCGGCATACAGGTTGGGCGTGGTGGCCTCGATGGTGGCCGGCAGGTTCAGGATGATCTTGTCCTGGACGGTCGGCTGCCAGGTCTCGACCACGGCGTTGCAGACTTCCAGTGCGAAATCGGGTTCGGTGGTGCTGAAGACCTCCGGCGAGTATTCGTAGCGCCAGTGGGTTTCCGGGTGCTTGGCGACTTCGGCCTTGACGATCTTGGTGCCCTCGACGGCGATGGCGCGGACTTCGTCGCGGCTCATGCGGAAGACAATCTTGCGGAAGGCCGGCGCGCAGGCGTTGTACAGGTGGATGATGGCGTGCCTGGCGCCCGCGCAGGCTGCGACCGTGCGCTGGATCAGGTCTTCGCGGGACTGGGTCAGGGCGATGATGGTGACGTCGTCGGGAATGCGCTTTTCGTCGACCAGCTTGCGCACGAAGTCGAAGTCGGTCTGGGACGCGGACGGGAAGCCGACTTCGATTTCCTTGAAGCCGATCTTGATCAGTTGCTCGAAGAAGCGCAGCTTGCGCTCGACGCTCATGGGTTCGATCAGCGCCTGGTTGCCGTCGCGCAGGTCGGTGCTCATCCAGATCGGGGGGGCGGAGATGCGGCGGCTGGGCCAGGTGCGTTCAGCGAAGTCGCGCGTGAACGGGGCGAACGGAACGTATTTGTCGGCGGGATTCTTGATCATGTCGGTACCTGTCTGGGTGGTGCGCCCGGATCACGGGCGCGGAAATGCGAGGGTGTGGCGAAACAGGTTGCCGAACTGCCACGCGGCGCTAGGCCCGGCAACCGATCGCTAGCAGCAGTAGACCCGACAGGGAGAGGGAGAACGACGGACGCGCGCGCCCGGCAGCGGGGGGCTGCGGGGAGTCACGAAAAGAGGCGCGCGTGGTGTTCATACATGCAAGTCGAACATATTTCCTGTGTTTCCGCAAGTGCCAGCGCCCCTATATTTCGGCACAATGCGCGGTTTATCCAACGTTTCGAGGCGCCCAGCAGGCTGATCCGGCCCGTGAAGGGCGTGTGAGGGCATCATGAATCGACAGGTTCTTCAGCTAGCTTCCGCGTATATGAGCGTGATCATCGGCGGCGGTTTCGCCTCCGGGCAGGAAGTGTTGCAGTTTTTCACGCATTTTGGTCTTTGGGGCGTGGCGGGCACGCTGGTGGCGGGGCTGTTGTTCGCCTTTCTGGGCATGCAGGTGGCGCGCATCGGCACCCAGTTGCAGGCCCATTCGCACAAGGTCGTGCTGAACGCGGTCTTTGGCGACAAGCTGGGGTCGGTCATCGACCTGGCGCTGATTTTCTTTTTGTTCGGCGTGGGGGTGGCCATGCTGGCGGGCACGGGCTCCCTGTTCCTGGAGCATTTCGACCTGCCGAAGCTGGCCGGCGGCCTGTTCATGACCGTGCTGGTGTCCTTGACGCTGTGCCTGAACGTGCAGCGCATCGTGGACCTGATCAGCGCGGTGACGCCGCTGCTGCTGGCCCTGGTGATCGTGCTGGTGACCTATGCGCTGTTCAACAGCGATACGGACGCCGGGACCCTGAGCGCCCTGGCGGCGCAGCAGCAGGACCGCGCCGCGCCCAACTGGTTCCTGGGCGGCGTGCTGTATGCGTCCTTCAACATCGCCGTCGGCTTCCCGCTGCTGGCCGTCTTGTCCGGCGGCAGCACCAATCTGCGCAACACCACGCGCGGCGGGGTGCTGGGCGGGCTGGGCCTGGGCGTGCTGATCCTGCTGCTGAACATCGGCCTGTTCGCCACGCTGGATCAGATCCAGGGCGCCGAGATGCCGACCGTGATGCTGGCCAAGCGCCTGAGCCCCTGGCTGGGCTGGCTGATGATGGTGTCGCTGTGCTGCATGATCTACAGCACGGCGGTGGGCATGTTCTTTGCCTTCAGCGCCCGCTTTGCCGATCCCGAGACGCCGAAATTCCGCCTGATCAGCGTGGTGTCCAGCTTCGTCGGCCTGGGGCTGAGCTTCGTGGGCTTCACCACCCTGGTGGGTACGGTGTATCCGCTGCTCGGCTATCTGGGGATCGCCCTGATCGTGGGGGTGATCGTGTACTGGTGGCGGCATCGCCACGCGTGATCGTCACGTGTGACCGCTGACGGCCGGCAGGCGGTGTACGCCTGCCGGTGCGGTGTCGAGAAGGATCGACGGCGAAACCCGGATCAGAAGGTCGTGCGCAGGGTGACCTCTACGCTGCGGCCGGTGCCCGGCAGGGAGTCGAACGCGGAACGGTATTCCTTGTCCAGGAGGTTGTTGAACTGCACCCCGACCTGGACTTTGCGGTCCTTGCCGTGCGTGCCGCCGAAGGCCAGGTTCAGCGTGCCCCAGCCGGGCAGGTGCTCGCTTGCGGTGGCGCTGCTGGCCTGTTTGATCGACGTGGCGGCGCGCACGAACAGGTCGGCCCAGACCTCGGCGCCGTACAGCGTCGTGTCGTAGCGCATCCCCATGCGGCCCGAGAAGGCCGGTGTGCCGCTGTCCCTGGTCGAATAGGCGGCGTACTTCAGCTCCCGTTGCATCCAGGCGCCGGACACGTAGGGCGTGAAGTTCGTGCCGGGCAGCGCGTATTCGGCGGCCAGCTCGATGCCGTGGGTGTCGGCGCGGTCGGCGTTGACGTAGGTGTTGTCTTTGGCGCCGTAACCGACTGGGCAGGTGCCGGCCGAGGCGCACGTCGTCGTGGTGATGTAGTCCTTGGCCCGGGTGTAGAACACGGCGGCGTCCAGGACCACGCCCGCGTGCTGATAGCGGGCGCCCAGTTCGTAGTTCTGCGAGGTCTCGGGTTTCAGGCCGGGGTTGGCCCGGGTCGGGTTGCCGCTGCCCGCCGTGGTGTCGCTGTATAGCTGCATCAGGGTAGGAGTCGTGTAACCCTCGGAATACAGGGCGCGCAGGGTGGTGTGCTCCAGGCCGGCCCAGGTCAGGCCCAGGGACTTCACCAGGCGGTTGGTGGTGCCGTCGTCCTGGTTCGCCAGGGCGGTGTTGGTGGTTTCGTCCAGGCTCGAACTGACGTGGTAGTAGCGCAGGCCGGCGGTCAGCTTGAAATCCCGGGCGAAGGCCCATTCGTCCTGGGTGAACAGCGAGGCCGTCTGGATCGAGGCGCGGGTGTGCGTGGGACTGGTCGTGGTGGTCCTGACCGTCGATCCGGCCGGCGGCGGGAAGGGCACTTTGATGGCGAGATCCGTGATGCTGTTCTTGCGGGTGTCCAGGTCGTCCATCAGGTACTGCGCGCCGACGATCGTGTAATGGTCGGGATGCAGGGCCAGGTCGATCTGCGCGGTGCCGCCGTAGTTCAGGTTGCGGTCGTCCGAGGTGGCGCGGTTCTTCATGTTCATGGATGCCGTCGGCTGCACCTCGACCCGGTTCTCGAACAGCCGGTCCACGGTCTGGTGGTAGGCGTCCACATGGATCTTGCGCACGATCGGGCTCAGGTCTCTGGCGTCGTAGTACAGGCCGACCTTGCGCAGGTCGCGCTTGGGCAGTTCGATCCCGAAATCGCGGATCGGGTCCTGCAGGTAGTCCGGATCCGTCCAGCTGTCCGTGCTCAGGATGTGCTGCTCGGCCTTCAGCGCCAGGTAATGGTTGCGGTTCTGGCCGAAGGCATAGCCCAGGTGCAGGGAAACATCGCTGTCGCGGTAGCTGGAGCCGTCCAGTTGCCCGGTCTGCGTGTAGATGCCGTTGGGCACCTTGCGGTCATGGTGGCGGTCGGCGCTGCCCGACAGGCGGTAGTCGAAATCCCCCACGGTGCCGGACACGGCGGCCCAGCCTTGCCAGCCGCGTGTGCCGGAATAGTAGCTGACACCCGTTTCGAGCTGGATGGGCTTGGGCGCGCCGCGCTTGGTGATGATGTTGACCACGCCGCCGATGGCCTTGGCGCCGTACAGCACCGACGCCGGTCCGCGTATCACGTCGATGCGCTCGACGTTGGCCGGGTCCACCAGGATGGGCGTGCCGTAGTCGCTGTGGTCGGTGATTTCCTGGCCGTCCACCAGGATGGTCACGCGGTGCGAGGATTCGCCCCGGATGCGCAGGCGCTGCATGCCCGGCGCGGATGCGTCGACGACCTCGACGCCGGGCACGTCGCGCACCAGGTCGGCGATGCTCCTGGGCGCCTGGCGCTCGAGCTGCTCCTGATCGACGACCGAGACCGAGGCCGGGTTGTTCATGACGGAGGTTTCGGTGCGCGTGCCCGTCACGGTGATGGTGTCGAGCCAGGTGGCGTGCTGTGCGCCGGTTTCCTGCGCGCAGGCTACGCCTGCCGCCAGCGGCAGGCTGAAGGCCAGCGCCAGTGCGCGCATGCCGACGCGCGGCGCGGCGGATGCTTCTCCCCGGCCCATGATTGCATGGTTCATTTTGTAGGTTCCCTGTGTGAATCAATGACAGGGCGGGCAGGGTGTGCTCATGGCTCTTGGCGGAAATGAGGAAACCGGACGGCGCAGGTCGTCCGGATGGCGAGCCACACTATAGAGAATGCAATTGCATCAATCAATGATTATGATAATAATTCTTATATGCAATTGATATGACGCAAGAAAACGGCGCGCGAGGCGGAGGTTTGGGAGAGGGGCGCCGGGCAGCTCGCACGCGGTGACGCGATCGCCTGGCGCGGCAACGGTCGAACCCGGGTGGACATACCGCGCGGGGCGCGTCACTGTCGCCGGCGGGCGTTTTCCAGGACGGCGAGCTGTTCGGCTGCGCGGTGGAGGCGGGCGGCGCGGCCGGCGGCCAGTTCGTCCCGGGTTTGCATCAGGTCACCCACGCGCAGGGGCTCGTCGCGGGTCTGCCAGGCCCACAGCAGCACGTCCAGCGAGGGCTTGGACAACTGGTCGGCCAGTTGCTGGAACGAGGCGGGATCGACGGGCCGCAGGCGCGCGCGCGCCAGGATCGCGCGCACGGCCAGCCACGTCAGGTAGGCCAGCAATAGAGAGCAGAGCGTGACCAGCGCGCCCCAGAAGTAGGGGTTGTAGCGCTGCAGCAGGGCGGTGGCTTCCGCCCCCATGATGCGGTTTCCGGCATAATCAATGCCGTTGCCGAACGCCAGCAGCCGGTTCAGCGCGTCATACCAGATCAGGACGACCACCACGACCAGCGCGGCCGACAGGATCCTGGACGTGGCGGTGAGCTTGAGCAGGATCCTGCGCAGCAAGGCGTGGTCCCGACGGCTGGAAGATTCGTTTCGTTCTGGGTTCATGACCGTATTTTAGATTGAACAGGCCCTAGATTGAACATGCGCGCGCAACCCTCCCTGGAACTGGGCCAGCATCAGCACCTGACGCTGACGCCGCAGTTGCGCCAGGCGCTGGCCCTGTTGCAATGCTCGTCCCAGGAGCTGGATCAGGAGATCGCCCAGGCGCTGGCCGATAACCCGCTGCTCGAAGTCGTCGAACCGGAACCGGAATCGGCGGCCCAGGCCGAGCGGCTGGACCGTCTGTGGTCGCAGCCCGCGCGCGCCGCCTTGCCCGACGATCTGCCCGAGCCGGGCCAGCCGCTCAGCCTGATCGACCATCTGCTGCAACAGTTGCACGCCACCCGTGCGACGGAGCGCGACTGCCTGCTGGTGATCCGGCTGATGGGCGAACTGGACGAGCGCGGCTACCTGGAATTCGAGCCGGCGGCATTGACCGCCGGCCTGCCGCCGGAACTGGAAGTCGAGGACGATGAATGGCGCACGGCGCTGCGCCTGTTGCAGTCCTTTGATCCCGCCGGGGTGGGCGCGCGCGACTTGCCCGAATGCCTGCGGCTGCAACTGCGGGCGCGCGCCGACGAATGGCCCGCAGACGTGCTGGCCTGCGCCTTGCGGCTGACGGACCATCTGGAGGACCTGGGCGCGGGCCGCTGGGGGCGCTTGTGCGAGACGCTGGCTTGCGACCGCGCGCTGCTGGACGCCGCCCATCGGGCCTTGCGCTGCCTGGACCCCCGTCCGGCAGGCGCCTGGCAGACCGACCCCATCCATTATGTGGTGCCCGACGTGCTGTTCCACCGCGCGGCAGACGGCTGGCGGGTCAGCCTCAATCCCGCCGTCGAACCCCGCGTGCGCTTGAATCCCGAACTGGCGGACGGCCTGGCGGGGCAGGACCTGTCGCCTGATCTGCGGGATCGGGTGCGTCAGGCGCGCAGCCTGATCCACAATCTGGACCAGCGTCGTCAGACGATCCTGCGAGTGGCGGAAATCATCGCGCAGCACCAGCAGGCCTTCCTGGAATCCGGCGTCGGGGCGCTGCGGCCGCTGACGCTGCGCGAGGTCGCCCAGGCGCTGGACCTGCATGAGTCGACGATTTCGCGCGCCACGCGCCTGAAGTACGCGCAGACCCCTTGGGGCGTGCACGAACTGAAATTCTTTTTCGGCACGGTGGTGCAGACCCGCTCGGGCGAGGAGACCTCGGCGCTGGCGGTGCAGGCGCTGATGCGCGCGATGCTGGCATCGGAGCCGGCCGGCAAACCCCTGTCCGACATGCGGCTGGCGCAACTGCTGGCCGATCAGGACGTGGTGATTGCCCGGCGTACCGTGGCCAAGTACCGCGAAGCCATGGGGGTGCCGCCGGCCAGCATGCGCAAGGCGCGAGGTTGAGGCCCCTCTGCACCGGTGTGCCCGGGTCCGGTAAAACTCGGTATCATCCTGTTTTCAGCCGCCCGTTTCCCCATGTGGAATCGTCCGCCATCCTCTGCAAGCCCTGCCGCCGGCCCGTTGCTCCAGCACTGGCAGGCCGAGGCCGTGCGCCTGCGGGAAGCGCACTGGGGGCCGCTGGAAGACCGTGCCGCCTGCCAGGCCGCCCTGCGCCTGCCGGCGGATCTCCAGGACCGCATCCTGGCGCGCGCCGCCTGGCTGGCCGAACACGGCGAATTGCATGACCGTCTGGTTCAATGGTCCATCGGCGCCCGCTGGGCGCTGGCCGCTCTGTGGCTGTGCGCCTGTCTGGCGGGCATCGGCACGGCCGCCGCCGTGCTGGGCCAGGGACAGGTCAATCTGGCGCTGGCCTTGCTGGGGCTGCTGGGCCTGCATGCGCTCACTTTCCTGATCTGGCTGGCCAGTTGGCTGCCGGGCCTGCCCGACTCGACTGCCTTGTCGCGTCTGTGGCTCTGGCTGACGCGGCGGCTGGTCCGGGGGCCGGACGCCGCCCTGGCGGCCCAGGCCTTCCTGTCTTTGCTGGGCCGGGCGCGGGCCTGGAAGACCGCCATCGGGCTGATCAGCCACGGGGCCTGGACGGCCGCCTTTCTGGGGGCGTTGCCCACGCTGCTCCTGCTCCTGAGCGCGCGCCGCTACACCTTCCATTGGGAAACCACGCTGTTGTCGCCGGACGCCTTTGTCGGCGCGACCCGGGCGCTGGGCGCTCTGCCCGGGCTGCTGGGCTTTCCGGCGCCGGGCGACGCCCAGATCGCCGCCAGCCTGGGGCCGCAGCCGCTGGCCGCCGGCGTCCAGGCCGACTGGTCCCTGTGGCTGATCGGCTGCGTCGTCGTCTGGGGGCTGCTGCCCAGGCTGCTGGCCCTGTTCGCCTGCGTGGTGCACCTGCGGCAACGCCTGGCCGGGCTGACCGTCGATCCGGGCCTGCCGGGCTGGCTGGACCTGCGCGAACGCCTGCTGCCCACCCATGCCAATCTGGGCATCGACCGGCCCGCGCCCGCGCCCGGCGGCGCGGCCGGACCCGTCGCGCCGGTCGTCGCGGTCGACGGCCGGGCGGCGGTCCTGGCTTACGAATTGGGGCCTGATCTGGCCTGGCCTCTGGAAGGACTGCCGGCCGATGTCGTGGACCTGGGCCGCTGCGACAGCCGCGCGGACCGCGCCCGCATCCGCGCGCTGCTGGGCGCGCCGCCCGCGCATCTGCTGTTCGTCTGCGACGCGCGTCTGACGCCGGATCGGGGCGCCGCCGCCTGGCTGGACGAACTGCGCCGGTCCTGCCCTGACCTGCGCGCCCTGTGCCTGGGCGGCACGCCGCCCCGTTTGCAGGCCTGGCAGGACATTCTGTCGCAACAGGCCGTCGCCCGGATCCCCAGCCTGGACGGCTGGCTCGAACACATCGGAATCCTCCGCCATGACTGACGCTTCGAACCCCATCGACCTGGCGGTCGTCGGCCATACCAATACCGGCAAGACCTCGCTGCTGCGCACGTTGCTGCGCGACGAATACTTTGGCGAGGTCGCGGACCGCCCCGGCACCACCCGCCACGTCGAAAGCGCGCAACTGCTGACCGAGACCGGGCAGGCCATCCTGGTGCTGCGCGACACGCCGGGCCTGGAGGACGCCATGGGCGTCCTGGACTACCTGGATCAGTTGTCCCCGCCCCAGGAACGGCATGACGGCCCGGATCGTATCCGCATGCTGCTCGACAGCCCTGAATCGGCCGGCCGTTTCGAGCAGGAATGCCGGGTTCTGGCGACGGTGCTGGAGACCGACGCGGCCCTGTACGTCATCGACACCCGCGATCCGGTCCTGCCCAAGCACCGCGACGAACTGATGCTGCTGGCCGCCTGCGGCCGCCCCATCCTGCCGGTGCTGAACTTCACCCGCGCGACGCTGTCGGACACGGCGGCCTGGCGCGACGCGCTGGCCCGCCTGGGATTGCACGCCACGGTGGATTTCGACACGGTGGCGCCCGCGCTGGACGGCGAGGGCCAACTATTGGATCGTCTGGCCCTGATGCTGGACCATCACGCGGCGGCCCTGCAGACCCTGCGCACCGACCTGGGCCAGCAGCGCCTGCGCCGCCTGCAGGACGCCACGCGCCTGATCGCCGAATTGCTGGTGGACGCGGCCGCCCTGCGGCTCCCTTGCTCCCAGGACCCGACCGACATGGCCGCCATCACCCTGGGGCTGCGCAAGCGCACCCGAGACCGGGAGCAGGACTGCGTGCATGCGCTGCTGAAACGCTATCGCTTCAGCAAGATGACCTTTCCCCATCACCCCCTGCCGCTGGAAGGCGAGCGCTGGGGCATGGACCTGTTCAATCCCCAGGCGCTGCGCACCTTCGGTATCCAGGTCGGCAAGGGCATGGCCACCGGCGCCATGGCCGGCGCCACCATCGACGTGCTGACCGGGGGCCTGAGTCTGGGGGCCGCTGCGTTGCTGGGGGCCGCCATCGGCGGCGCCTGGCAGGGCGCCAGCCAGTGGGGCAAGCGCCTGGTGGGCCGCCTGGCGGGCAATACGGAAATGACGGTGGACGATCCGGTGCTGCATCTGCTGGGGTTGCGCCAGTTGGCGCTGGTGCGGGCGCTGGAGTGCCGGGGGCATGCCGCCATGCGGCCCATCGACGGTGATCTGCTGGCGCGGATGGCGCCGCCGGAGCCGGCCTTGCCGGCCGAACCTGCGGCGGAGACCGCTGTGACGGAGACCGAGGGCCAGGACGCGCCCGAGGGCACGCCCCCGGCGTCCGACGCTCTGCCAGAGCCTCTGCGGCGTTTGCCGCCGGACGTGCAGCGCATGCTGGACGAGGCGCGCGGCCACCCGGACTGGTCCTCGATCGGCGAGGACCCAGTGCCCGACGCCCGGCGCGAGGCCCTGGTCGGCGCCATGGCCCAGGCGCTGTTCGCCGCGCTGTAGTTGCGGTAGGTTTTTCAGCCTTGGCGGGCGGGTGCTTGTCGATGACCCGCGTCAATCACCAACTGCCGGACGCGCCGCCGCCGCCGCCGCGTCCGCCCCCTCCGCCGCCGCCCGAGGAACCGCCGCCCGAGGAACCGCCGCCTCCGCCAAAGCCGCCACCTCCGAAGCCGCCCCCGCCGCCGCCAAAGCCGCCACCGAATCCGCCGCCTCCGCCCCTGCCGCCACGGCCCCCTCGGCCGCCGCGCCCACTTGCGAGCCGATCGGGGATGTGCAGGACGCGGCCCAGAATGCCCAGCGCCAGCCCGGCCAGCGCGCCGATCACGGTCCACAGCAGGCTTTCGGTCAGCACGAACACGAAGCCGCCCATCAGCAGGGCGCCGATGGGCGGCGTCATCACCAGGGCGAAGAACGTCAGGGGCAGGAACATCACGCGCTCGTCGAGCACGTCGTCATCGTCGGAGGATTTCGGCGGCGGCAGGGGTTCGCCCGAAATCAGGTCCGACAGGGCGGAAACCCCCGCTTCCACCCCGTCGTAGATCTTGCCTTCGGCGAAATGCGGCGTGATCCATTCGCGGATGATCCGCCCGGCGTCCACGTCCGTGACCGCGCCTTCGAGCCCATAGCCGACCTCGATGCGCAGGCGGCGGTCTTGCACGGCCACCAGCAGCATGGCGCCGTCATCGATGCCTTTGCGCCCCACGGCCCATTGGTCGAACACACGGCGTGCATATTGCTCGATGGATTCACTGCCCGTGGAGGGCACCAGCAGCACAAAGAGTTGCGAGCCGTGCGCTTTTTCCAGCGCCTTGACCTGGCTCGTCAGCGTCCGGATCTGCTCCGGCGTCAGCGCACCGGCCCGGTCCATCACCGGTCCGGTCCAGGCCGGGACGGCGAGGAGGCCGCCCGCGTCCGGCGCAGCGGCGCGCGTGGCCTGCGCGGCTGGCGCGGGCGCGGACTGGGCCGATGAGACGGCGGGCGCCATGCCCAGGCTCACGCTCAGGCCCAGCGCCAGCAGGCCGTGGGCCAGCAGGCGGCGCAGGGTCGCTCCCTTGGCGCGACGCGCCGTCCCCCCAGGGGGGAATTCGCACTTGGGGCGGCCCTGCGTGCTCATCATTTCCCTTGTCCCTGGGGCAGGTCGAACTTCACTTCGGGGTCGCGCATGACGGCGTCGGCCTTGTCCAGGCCGTACTGCGCCTTGGGCTGGTAGCCGAAGATGCGGGCCGTGATCAGCGTGGGGAACTGGCGGACCGTCAGGTTATAGGTCTGCACCGCGCCGACGTAGCGTTCGCGCGCCACCGTGATGCGGTTTTCCGTGCCTTCGAGCTGCGTCATCAGGTCGCGGAACAGGCCGTCGCTCTTGAGTTGCGGATAGTTTTCCGAGACCGCCAGCAGGCGCGACAGGCTGGAGGACAGGGCGCCTTGCGCCTGTTCGAAGCGGGCCATCAGGGCGGGGTCGTCCAGGTCGTCGGCGCTGACGCGGATCTGGCCGACGCGTGAGCGCGCGTCCGTGACCTGCTGCAGCACAGTGCGTTCGTTGACCATGTAGGCGTTGACCGAGGACACCAGCTTGGGCACCAGATCGGCGCGGCGTTCGTACTGATTCAGGACCTGGGACCAGGCCGCCTTGACCTGCTCGTCCTGGCTCTGGATCTCGTTGTAGCCGCAGCCCGAAAGCAGCAGCGTCAGGGCCGCCAGCGCAGCCAGGTTCAGGTAACGTCGGAACATCCGGACCTCTCGTGTGGGCGCCCCGGCGGGGGCGGATCGCGCCATTTTAAGGTTTAACGGTGCGCAGTGAACTGGATTCGCGCAGGGTTGCGGCGGGCATGGCCGATGTTGTGAAGGGCAAAAGTGGAACGTATTCACCAGAGCCGGGACGCCCGCGCCAGAGATAGCCTCCGGTGAGCCCATCTCGCCATGCAAAAATTTTGAGGATCCTATGTTGCCCGCATTCGCCCCATGGGTGCGAATCGAGGCCGGTGAATGGCAGAGCCGTACTTATGAACCGTGTTTTTCGCGTGATCTTCAATCGAACCCTTGGCGTATGGCAGGTTGTTTCCGAAATGGCCGGCGGTTGCGGTAAAGGCGGTCGTGCAAAAAATGCCTCCGCCATGCTGTTGTCGGTGGTGCTGGCGGGTGCGGCCCATGCCGATGTGATCGATCATGGCGATGGCAATTTCACCGTCAGCGGCAGCACCGCGCCCGCCTTTCCGTACGATGCCGGCGGCGGCAGCGTCAGCACGCCCACCATTACCGTCGATGGCACGACCGACCTGACGTATTCGAGTTTCAACAACCCGCTTTTCCGGATTGGCGGGCCGGACAACTACGTCGTGAATGTCGCTGCGGGTGCGTCCATCAAGAACTCAGCGGCGGTTGCTGTTGCCTATCCTGTCTTCATTGCAACCACGCCCGGCAGCCTGACCACTTACAACATTGCCGGCGAACTCGTCAGCGCCACAGATGTCATCAGCGCCTTTGCCGCCGGCGAGCCGCGCTGGGACATCACCCTGAGCGGCACGCTCCGGAATACAACCGTCAATACACTGTTGACGGGCCAGGGCGGCGCGGACAGGCTGACCCTGCAGTCCACCGGGACGCTTGCCTCGGCGAACGGCTACATCAGCCTTCGTGGCGGCAATGACGCATTCATCGTCAACGGCGGCACCTTCTCCGGCTTGAGCTTCGTGGATTTCGGCGATGGCGACGACCTGCTGGAACTCAACGCTTCGCCCACCGGCACGACGCGCATGCTGGGCGGCAACGGCACGGATACCGTGCAGTTGAGCAACAGCGGCAGCTTCTCCCTCACCGCGCTGGAATCCGGCTGGGAACACCTGGTCATGAACGGCACGGCCTGGACCCTGAGCGGCAGCACGGCCAACACCTTCAGCGGCGGCGTCGCGCTCAATTCAGGGGCGCTGACGCTGGACATCACAGACGGAAACACCACGACCATCGCGGGTGGCCTATCGGGGTCGGGCGACTTGACCAAGACCGGCCTCGGCGTACTGGCGCTTGCGGGCGATTCCTCCGCCTTCGACGGCACTGCCCGCCTCCAGGCGGGAACGCTGGTGCTCGATGGCATCCTGCGCGGCACCATCGAGGCCTATGGAGACAGTGTGCTGGATGCGGCCGTCGCCGACGCCATCGGCGGCTTTACCCAACAGTCGTTCAACGACAACAGCACGCTCAACGCGAAGGCCGACGGCGCGATCAGTGGCGGCCTGCAGGAATTCTGGGGTACGAGCCGGCTGAACGCCGGCGCAACCGACGCCATCGTGGGCGGCATGCAGGTATTCAATGACAACAGTGTGCTCAATGCGTCGGCTGCAAGGGCCATCGCGGACAGCTCGCAGGAGTTCAACGACGACAGCATCCTCAACGCCACGGCGAACGGTGCGATCGGTGGCGGTTGGCAGGACTTTTACGGGAACAGTACGCTCAACGCGTCTGCGGTAAACGCCATTGCCGACGGTGAGCAGTACTTTGAGGGCACAAGCAGGCTCAATGCCCAGTCTGCACACGCCATATCCGGCGGCATGCAGACATTCTATGAGGCCAGCACGCTGAATGTGCTTGCGACCAATGCGCTGGCAGAGACGACCGATATCCGTTTCGTGAAAATGGGCGGTTCGCCCTCCAGCGGAATCCTGCGGCTCAACGGCTTCAGCACGACCATCGGCCGCATCACCAGCCTTGGCGGCAGCGCCGGCCTCATCACCAACGATGGCGTGACCGACAGCATATTATCGGTGGACAGCTCGGCCGGCGCGTCCAGCTTCTCCGGCATCATCCAGGACGGCTCCGGCGCCGGCACGCTGGGTCTGGCGCTCAGTGCGGGCAATCTCACCCTCAGCGGCACGAATACCTATACCGGCGGAACGACCGTCAACGGCGGAAGGCTGGTCGCCGGCTCGGCCGGCGGTTTCGTCGACCATACGGCTTATGTGGTCAACGGCGGCACGCTGGACCTCGCTGGGCATCACCTGACCATGTCCTCGTTATCCGGTACAGGCGGGACGGTGGCGTTGGGCGGGGCCGCGCTGACGATCGACCAGGCCGGCGGCGGCAGCTTCGGCGGCGCGCTGTCCGGCCCGGGCTCCCTGTTCAAATCCGGGGCGGGGGCCTGGATGCTGACGGGGGATTCTTCCGCATTCACCGGCACCACGACGGTCAACGGCGGCACCCTGTCCGTCAACGGCGCGCTGGGCGGATCCATGACGACGACTGCCGGCAGCGTGTTGGGCGGCACCGGCACCATCGGCTCGGCCGGCTCGCTGCTGTGGATCGGCCCCGGCGCGGTGCATGCCCCCGGCAACTCCATCGGCGTGCAGCATATCGCGGGGGACTACGCCAACCACGGGATGCTGCGCATCGAGGCCACCCCCACGGCCGCCGACCAGATCGTCGTCGGCGGCGCGGTCGACATCACCGGCGCCACCCTCGATCTGGTGCTGTCTCCGACCGACCCCTCGGGGTGGACAGCCCTGGCCGGCCCCTTCACGATCATCGACAAGCAAAGCGTCGGCGCCGTGACGGGCAGGTTCAACCCGATCACCCAAAACCTGCTGTTCCTCGATACGCTGATCAACTATGCAGGCGGCGACGGCAACGACGTCACGCTGCAACTCATGCGCAACAATCTGGATTTTGCTCAGGTCGGGGACACGCGCAACCAGAGCGCCGCCGCCCGGGGCATCGAAAGCCTGGGCAGCACCAGCGCCATCTGGCGCTCAGTCGCCTTGGCCACCGACCCGGCCGCCACCCGGCAGGCATTCGACCAGCTATCCGGCGAAGTCCACGCCTCGGCCCGGACCACGCTGATCGAAGACAGTCGCTTCCTGCGCCAGGCCGTCAATGACCGCCTGCTGGCCGCCTTTGACCGCACGGGCGCAGGCGCCGATCCCGTCGTCACCTATGCCGACGGCCGGCCGACGCCGGTGTCGGCGGACAGCGACCGCCCCGTGTTCTGGGGGCGCGGCTTTGGCGCCTGGGACCGCACCGGCAGCGACGGCAACGCCGCATCCCTCAGCCGCAAGACCAACGGCTTTTTCGTCGGCGCCGATGCCTCGGTGTCGCGCCACGGCCGCGTGGGCGTGATCGCGGGCATCAGCAGCACGCACTTCAACGCGCAGGATCGGCTGTCCTCCGGATCGGACGACAACTACCATCTTGGTCTGTACGGCGGCACTGCCTGGGGCAATCTGGCCCTGCGCGCCGGGGCCGCCTATACCCTGCACGACCTGAGCACCCACCGCTCGATCGCCCTGCCCGGCCTCGCGGACCGCCTGAAGGGCGACTATACCGCCCACACCACGCAGGTCTTCAGCGAACTCGGTTATCAAATACAAGCCGGACGGATCGCGCTGGAACCTTTCGGCAGCCTGGCCCATGTGAACGTCCGGACCGACGGCTTCACGGAACAGGGCGGCGCAGCGGCCTTGACCGGCGATTCGGGCCGCACCCGGGCGACGTTCTCGACCGTGGGCCTGCGCGCCTCGACCCATGTTGACCTGAACGGCGCCACGGTGACCGCCAAGGGCACGATCGGCTGGCGTCACGCCCTGGGCGACCGCACCCCGGACGCGGCCATGCGCTTTGCAGGCGGCGACGCCTTTACCATCAGCGGTGCGCCGATCGGCCGCGACACGGCGGTGATCGGGGCCGGCCTGGACTATGCCCTGTCACCGAACGCCACCCTGGGCATCGCCTACGACGGCCAGTTCGGCTCCGGCGTCAGCGGCCAGTCCGTGCGCGCGGATTTCAATGTGAGGTTCTGAACTCGCACTGCGATCCGGGCGATAAAAATCATGGCAGGCGCATGGGCGGCCTGCTATTCTGCAGCATGTCATCCCAATCCCTGCAACCGTGCGTCCTGGAGCGCCTCCATACGCATGACGTGGAACCGGCGCTGCGCTTCGACGCCTGGCGCGAACGCGCGCACCAGTGGGTGGAAATGCTGCCCCCGCAACCAGGGGTCGAACTGGAGGCCGAACTGACGCTGCTGCGCGGCGGCGGCAGCGTGTTCGGCACGATGCGTTCGACAGCCTACGAGATGAAAGCGGCGGCGCGCCGTCTGGCGCATGCGCCAGACATGGTGGTGCTGGTCTTGATGCAGGCAGGCGAGTTGCGGCGCGATGCCGCGCCTGGGGAACGCGGGCGGAACGGGCCGGGTTCGCTGGGCCTGTACGACCCCTGGCGCATGGGACGTTATGCGTATAGCGAAGGATCGCGTGAGGCCTTTCTGGCCTTGCCGCGATCCGCAGTGCGGGCGGCGTTGGGGTGTGACCCCGGCAATCTGGCCATTGCGCCGGCACACTGCGTCCTGGTCCCGGCGCTGGCCGATCAGTTGAACCACTTGGCGCGGATGACGCGCCAGCCGCACCGCATCGATGCCGCCGAATACGCCGGCCTGCTGGAAAGCACGCGGATGCTGGCGCTGCTGGCCTTGCGCAATCTGGGCCGCCATGGGATGGATCTGCCCGACGAAACGGAAGACCTGAACCGGGGCCGCCATGCGGCGGCGGTGCGCTTCATGGCGCGTGAACTCCATCGTCATGATCTGGATGCGGCGGCGATTGCTCAGGGCGTCGGCTGTTCGCGCACCCGTTTGTACGCAGCCTTTGCCGCGCAAGGCGTCACGATCATGGGAACCTTGCGCGACATGCGCCTGCAGCGCGCCCGCGCAATGATCGAGCAAGCCGCCTGCCCGAACCTGGGGGCGATTTCCTGGCGCTGCGGCTTTGCGGATCAGTCCGGCTTCAGCAAATCATTCAAGGCCCGGTTCGGGGCGCGGCCTTCGGAATGGCATCGGCCGGCACGCTCGAATCCGGCATGTGCAAAATGAGTGTTGGTCTCTGCCTTCACGCGCTATAATCATAGGCTTCGCTCGGCCAACCAGTCGCCGCGCGACATCACCGGCCCCTGCGGGCATACGCTCCGCCGGCGGCACATCCCCTGGCATTCTTCATACGTCGGCCTTGATTGGTATCTCTCGACTCGAGCGATAGGCGGTCGCTGGAGTCATTTTCTTGGATACTTCGATTACCTTTGCCTCGCTCGGCCTGGCGGAACCCCTGCTGCGCGCCGTTCACGACGCGGGCTATACCCACCCCACCCCGATCCAGGCCCAGGCCATCCCCCGCGTGCTGGAAGGCGGCGACCTGCTGGCCGCCGCCCAGACCGGGACGGGCAAGACCGCCGGTTTCACGCTGCCGATCCTGCATTACCTGCTGACGCATCCCGCCGCCGAGCGCCGCGCCGGCCGTCCCCGCGTGCTGGTCCTGACGCCGACGCGCGAACTGACCGCCCAGGTCGAGGAATCCGTGCGCCTGTATGGTCAGCATACGTCCGTGCGTTCCATGGTGATGTTCGGCGGGGTCAACATCAATCCCCAGATCTCCGCCCTGAAAAAGCCCCTGGACATCCTGGTGGCCACCCCGGGCCGTCTGCTGGACCATGCGCAGCAAAAGACGCTGGACCTGTCCGGCGTCGAGATCCTGGTGCTGGACGAAGCCGACCGCATGCTGGACATGGGCTTCATCCACGACATCCGCCGCGTGCTCAAGCTGCTGCCAGCCAAGCGCCAGAACCTGCTGTTCTCGGCGACCTTCTCGGACGAGATCCGCGGCCTGGCGCAGGGCATTCTGCGCAACCCCGGCGAAGTCTCCGTCGCCCGTCGCAACACCGCGTCCGAGCTGGTCAGCCAGCGTGTGGTGATGACCGACCAGTCGCACAAGCGCGACCTGCTCAGCCACATCATCCGTGAAAGCGGCTGGCATCAGGTGCTGGTGTTCACGCGCACCAAGCACGGCGCCAATCGCCTGGCCGAAAAGCTGGTGAAGGACGGCCTGACCGCCGCCGCCATCCACGGCAACAAGAGCCAGGCCGCGCGCACCAAGGCCCTGGCCGGCTTCAAGGACGGCAAGGTCGCCGTGCTGGTGGCCACCGACATCGCCGCTCGCGGTCTGGACATCGACCAGTTGCCGCAAGTCGTCAATTTCGAGCTGCCCAACGTCCCCGAGGACTACGTGCACCGCATCGGCCGCACCGGCCGCGCCGGCAGCACCGGTTCCGCCCTGTCCCTGGTGGATACGTCCGAGGTCAAGCTGCTGCGCGCCATCGAGCGCCTGATCAAGCAGACCATCGAGCCGATCGCCGTGGAAGGCTGGAACCCGGCCATGGTGACGGCTGATTCCGCTCCTGACGCTCGCGAAAAGCGCGCCATCGCGCGCCTGCAAGGTGATTTCAGCGGCGGTCGAGGCGAGGGCGGACGGCGCAGCGACGGCGGCCGCCGTGATGGGTCGGGCCGTGACGGGCGTCGTCCCGGTTCGGGCCCGGCCTCGGCCGACCGCCGCTCCGGCCCGGACGGCCGCCGCAGCAGCGGCAGCGGCCGCGCCCCGGGCAGCCGCCCGGCCCGCGAAGGCGGTGCACCCCAGGCCCCGCGCCGGGACGGTCGTTCGGGCCCGGGCTCGTCCGGGCGTTCCGCCTTGCTGCGTAAGGCCGACTGACCATGAGCCTGAACGACGAAGTCGCCCGCCGACGCACGTTTGCCATCATTTCCCACCCCGACGCCGGGAAGACGACCCTGACCGAAAAGCTGTTGCTGTTCGCAGGCGCCATCCAGATCGCCGGCAGCGTCAAGGCGCGCAAGGCCAGCCGCCATGCGGCCTCGGACTGGATGGAGATCGAAAAGCAGCGCGGCATCTCGGTGGCTTCCTCGGTCATGCAGATGGAATACCGCGATTGCATCATCAATCTGCTGGACACCCCGGGTCACCAGGACTTCTCGGAAGACACCTACCGGGTGCTGACGGCGGTGGATGCCGCGCTGATGGTGATCGACGCTGGCAACGGCGTCGAGCCCCAGACCATCCGCCTGCTGCAGGTCTGCCGCGCCCGCAACACGCCCATCATCACCTTCATCAACAAGCTCGACCGCGAGGTGCGCGAGCCGCTGGAACTGCTCTCCGAGATCGAGGGCCATCTGGGCATGGACGCGATCCCGTTCTCCTGGCCGGTGGGCATGGGCCGCCAGTTCGGCGGAGTCTTCGACCTGCGCCACGACCGGATGCGGGTCTTCCGCCCGGGCGCGGAGCGCCACCGGGATGATGACGAGACCATCGACGGACGGAACAATCCGGAACTGGCGACGCGCTTTGGCGACGCCTATGCCAAGGCCGGCGAGGAAATCGAGCTGATCACCGGCGCGGTGCCGGAGTTTGACCATGCCGCCTTCCTGGAGGGCCGCCAGACGCCGGTCTTCTTCGGCTCGGCGATCAATAATTTCGGCGTGCGCGAAGTGCTGGACGCCCTGGTGGAACTGGCGCCGGCGCCCGGTCCGCGCGCCGCGCTGGAGCGCAGCGTGCTGCCGACCGAGCCCAAGTTCACCGGTGTCGTGTTCAAGGTCCAGGCCAATATGGACCCGGCGCACCGCGACCGGGTGGCCTTCGTGCGCGTCAGTTCCGGCAAGTTCGATCGCGGCATGCGCCTGAAGGTCGCCCGCAACAACAAGGAAATCCGCCCGAACAACGTGGTGTCTTTCCTGTCGCAGCGGCGTGAGATCGTCGAGGAAGCCTACGCCGGGGACATCATCGGCATCCCCAACCACGGCATCCTGCAACTGGGCGACGTGCTGACCGAGGGCGAAGCCCTGACGTTCACGGGCCTGCCGTTCTTCGCGCCGGAACTGTTCCAGGCGGTCGAGGTCAAGGACCCCCTGCGGACCAAGCAGTTGCGCACCGGCCTGACGCAACTGGGCGAGGAGGGCGCCATCCAGGTGTTCCGGCCCGAGGCCGCCGGCGGCGCGCTGCTGCTGGGCGCCGTGGGCCAGTTGCAGTTCGAAGTGGTCGCCCATCGCCTGAAGACCGAATACGGCGTGGACGCGCGCCTGATGCCCGCGCGCTACAACATGGCGCGCTGGATCACCAGCACCGATCCCAAGGCCCTGAAGAAATTCATGGACGCCAACGCCGCCAACATCGCCTATGACGTGGTGGATGCGGTCGCCTTCCTGGCCAGTTCGCCCGCCCAGCTGCGGGTCGCCCAGGAACGCTACCCCGACATCGAATTCCACGCCATGCGCGAACATGCGGGACGGGTGTTTGCATAAAGCCGCGAGGAGGGAGCGCTTCCCATGCCGGACACAAGCCGTTTCCGGCCGTCGACGGGGCATCCTATACAATGCAGAATCTGCATTGATCGACGAGGCGATCCGTCCATGTCCTGGCGTCTGATTTTCGCTTTTCTGCTCTTGGCCGCAGGCGCATCCGCCTGGGGCGGCCTGCAGTTGGGCGATTGGCTGATCTCGCACGGGCCGGCCCAGATCCAGATGCCGGCGCCGCACCCCGAACTGGACCAGGGCGCCGTGCTGGACGCCAATGGCAAGCCCTACGTCGCTTCCGCTCCGCAAGTGCTGCCGGACGGCCGCCAGGGGGTGCCGGAATTGGCCCCGCCCGTGGACTGGAAGGTCCAGCAGGATTCCCTGATGCATGACGGCAGGCCGATCGCGCTGGCGACGACCACGATTTCCATGGACGAGGCCATCGAGCTCGCGTCTCAGAACCAGTTGGGTGACGGGCTGCAGGGCATCGCCCAGTTCGGCGCCCTGGGGGGCAGCCAGGTCGTGCAGCCCATCGACGTCACGACGGAGCCGCCGCCTCCGGCGATGGCCCAGGCCGCCGCAACCAGCGGCCATTGGCAGGCCGACTTCCAGCAGGAACTCAAGGCCTGCGAAGCGCTGGGATTCTTCTCGCGGCCTTCGTGCGCGTGGGCGGCTCGCAACAAGTATTGCGAACCTAACGGCGCCTGGGGGAAGGTCGCCGACTGCCCCGCGAAGAAATCCGGTTTCTGATTCGGCGCCTGAGCTCGCCATGCGGCGTTGCAAATCCTCGCGGCCGGCACCCACGTCGCGGCTAGTATGCCGCTCCGATTCGTCTGGCATAGGACAGTCCACAGTGGACTGTCCTATGTCCCGACTTATCCTTGCCTGACAAGCTCATCCATCCGAATATCACATCTGCGATTGCAGGTAGTTTTGCAGGCCGAGCTGCTCGACCAGGCCGATCTGCGTTTCCAGCCAGTCGATGTGTTCCTCGGTGTCGTTCAGGATCGTCAGGAAGATGTCGCGCGAGGCAAAATCCTGCACCGATTCACAGTAGGCCATGGCTTCTTTGACGGTGGCCTGGGCGGCGGTTTCCAGCTTCAGGTCGCAGGCCAGGATCTCGGGCACGTCCTCGCCGATCAGCAGCTTGTGCAGATCCTGCAGGTTCGGCAGCCCGTCGAGCATGAAGATGCGTTCGATCAGCAGATCGGCATGCTTCATTTCACCGATGGATTCTTTGTATTCGTGTTCGCCCAGCGCGTCGAAGCCCCAGTGGCGCAGCATGCGCGCGTGCAGAAAATACTGGTTGATGGCCGAAAGCTCGTTTTTCAGCTGCTGGTTCAGGTAGCGGATGACGGTTTTGTCGCCTTGCATGGCCTGTGCCTCCTTGGTGCGCGGCCCGGCCGGAATCGGACAGGCCTAAATGACAAGGCTAGCACGACCCGCGCGCCCCGGGAACGGGGGGCGGGAAAAGAGCGCAGCGCCGATCAGGCGACGCGGCGGACGGCGGTGCGCGACAGGACGGTGACTTCGACCTCGCCGGTCAGTCCGCCGGCGGCGGCGCCGACCTCGGCCGCATAGCGGCCGCCGGGCAGATATTCCGTCGCGGTCTCGGCGCAGCAGCCGCAGCAAGTCGCCACGCCCAAGTGGGCCTGGAGGTCGCCCAGGTCAGCCGCGCCTTGCGCGATGGCATCCTGGACCTGGCGTTCGCTGATCGCATTGCATACACAAATATACATGAGAATGATTATCATCTTTTCTCATGGGAATGGCAAGCGGTTTCGAAAGCCTTCCAGCCGCCTCTCGCTAGAATAGCGGGGTTGGAGCGGCATGCGCGGGGAGAATGAGTGATGGCGGGCAGGAAAGGGAAGCAGATGGAGGCGATCAAGATTTCGAGGCCGAAATCTCTTGCGGTGCTTGTGGCAGAGCGGCTTCGGGAGGCGATTTTTCGCACCGAGCTTGCGCTGGGCGAGGTGCTGTCTGAAGAAAAAATCGCGACGGCCATGAATGTGAGCCGCACGCCGGTGCGCGAGGCGTTGACCCTGCTGCAGTTGCAGGGCCTGATCACGATCGTTCCGCAAAGCGGCAGCATCGTGTTCAAACCCGACGTGCGGGATATGGCTGAATTGGTCCAGTATCGATGGATGCTCGAAACCCAGGCCGCTCCGATGGCCCTGGATCATGATCCCGACGGGGCGTCTGCAGCTTTGGAGCGCGCGATTCAGATGATGGTCGAGGCGCGCCAAGAGGGTGACGCGATGAAATACGCCGATGCCGACCGCGTGTTTCACAATGTCTTCTTCGACTATTGCGGCAATCACTACGTCCGTGAGGCGTATGAGATCTGTTCGGGGCGCGTGACGGCGCTGCGGGCGCATCTGTCCGGCGTCCTTGAAATGCATCGCGATCGCACGTTCGCCGAGCATCAGGAGATTGCGGCGGCTTTCCTCCGGGGGGATCGTCCTGCGCTACGCAAGGCGCTGGACGGCCATATTGGTGCCATGGCAGGCAACTACACGCGTGCGCTCAATGCCTTGAAGAAATCATCCGAGGCGGAATAGGGCGGCCTGTGTGATCCCCTGATGATTTGACGACCTGCGGATTTCGCTACTGGGGCCGGGCTTCCGAAAGGAGCCCGGCTCTTTTTTGCGCGCATGGTTCTGTCAAGAAAAACCAAGTTCCGTAAAAATAGCAATTGACATACAGTACCTCAGCTAATAATCTAGCCCACAGGCCTCCACAGCGGGGGGTGACAAGAACGGAACAGGAGTAGACATGAGAGTGCGAATTGCAGGGCTGGCCCTCGCGTGCGTTGCGGGCCTGGCCTCGACGAGCGCCTTCGCGGCCAAGGCCATCGTCCTCCGGGTGGCGCATGCCATGCCCGAGAGCCACAGTTATCAAAAATGGGTCGAGGGCTTCCGGACGGAACTCGACAAACTGGCCCCCGGGCGGATCGAGGTCAAGGCGTTTCCCAGCGCGCAGCTCGGCACGGAAACCGAATATCTCGAAGGCATGAAGCTCGGCACCCTGGACGGCGCGGTGGTGGGCCGCCATGGCCAGATCGATCCCCGGCTGGATGTGTTGAACCTGCCCATGATCTTCCGCGACGAGGCCCACAAGGACGCGGTCATGCGTTCGGGTTCGGCGCTGAACCAGCAGCTCGACCAGATCATGTATGACAAGGGCTACAAGGTCCTGGGCTGGGGCGAACTCGGTTTCCGTGACATCACGACGCGCGACAAGCCGCTGCGCAAGGCGTCCGACCTGGCGGGCATCGACATCCGGGTTCCCAATGTGGCGCCCTGGCTGTATGCCTTCAAGCAATGGGGGGCCAATCCCACGCCCATGGATTTCTCCGAGGTCTATTCGGCCTTGCAGCAGGGGGTGATCAACGCACAGGAAAATCCGCCCGAAATCATCTACACCTCGAAATTCTACGAGGTGCAGAAATACATGAACCTGACGCACCACGCCAGCATTCCTTGCGAGTTCGTCGTGTCGCGCCGGTTCTGGGAAAAACTGCCCGGGGATCTGCAGACGGCGGTCATGCAGGCGGCGACGGTCAGCCGCGACGCCCAGGTCCGCCTGTCGCGCGAGTCCAATGCGGGCCTCATCAGCCAGCTTCGCGATAAGGGCATGACGATCGTCGATGACGTCGATCGGGATTCGTTCCGTGAAGGCGCTCAAAAGACCTATGCCCAGTACGGCGACGTGATCGGGGCGGCGCTGATCCAGGCCGTGGTCGATGCAGGCAAGCCATGACGACGCTATGCCGGGCCTTGCGGGTGCTCGTGGGCCTGCTGATGGTGATGCTGGTCGGTGTGGTCGCATTGGGGATTTTCTACCGCTATGCGTTGCGGGAATCCCTGTATTGGGCGACCGAGGTGCCGAACTTCCTGATGGTCTGGATCGTCATGCTCGGCAGCGTGGTGGCTTTTCACGAGCGGGGACACATCGCCTTTACGTTGCTGGGCGACGCCATGGGCGGGCGCCGGAAGGCGCTGCTCGAGTGCGTGGTGATTCTGGTGGTGCTGGCGCTGCTCGCGGTGCTGGCCTATAGCGGTGCGGTCGTGGTCGAGGACACGATGCACAGCCTCTCGGATGCCTTGAAGATGCCCAAGGGCTATCTCTACGCCTGCCTGCCGTTGTGCTCGGCCTTCATGATCATCAGCGCTCTGGGGCAGTTGCGCGCCTCGGTGCGCCGGCTCCGGGACTGAATCATGATACTCACTCTTGCGCTCGTATTTCTGATCACGCTGGTGATCGGCGTGCCCATCGCCTTCGGCATGGGCTTTGCGACAGTGGTCGCGATCTTCCTGGATGGTTCCTTTCCGTTGGAGATCGTGCCCCACAAGATGGTCAATGCGGTCAACTCCTTTCCGCTCGTGGCGGTGCCGTTGTTCATCCTCGCCGGCGCACTGGCGGGCGAGACCAGCATCGCAGGGCGGCTGGTCCGTTTTGCCGATGCGCTGCTGGGGCACGTCCGTGGCGGATTGGGGCACGTCAATGTGGCCTCGTCGATTTTCTTCGGTGGCATTTCGGGTTCGGCGGTGGCCGATACGGCGGCCATCGGCAGCCTGATGATCCCGGCGATGGAGAAGCAAGGCTATTCGCGCCGTGACGCGGGGGCGATCACGATCTGCTCGTCGCCGATCGGCATCTTGATCCCGCCGAGCATTCCCATGGTGCTTTATGGCGTGACGGTCAGCTCGTCCATCGGCGCGCTGTTCCTGGCGGGGCTGGTGCCAGGGGTGCTGACCGGGGTCATGCTGATGGGGGCGGTCTATGCCATGTCCAGGAAAAAAGGCTGGCCCCAGCGCGCCCAGCGTGCGCCGCTGCCGGAATTGTGGAAGGCATTCCGCGAGGCGATCCTGTCACTGCTGCTGCCGGTCTTTCTGCTGGGCGCCATCATCACCGGGTTGACCACGGCGACCGAGGCGGGCGTGATCGGCGTGGTCTACGCCTTCATCCTGGGCGGGTTCGTCTACAAGGACTATCCCCTCAGGGACTTCTTCCGGATCTTCGTGGATTCGGCCATCAATACGGCGATTCCCGTCTTCGTGCTGTCGGCCACCTCGGTCGCCGCCTGGATTGTGGCCGTCGAGCAGTTTCCCCAGGAACTGGTCGGGTTCTTCCAGGACATGGAGTTCGGCAAGATCATGGTGTTGCTGACGATCAACGTCTTTCTGTTGTTCGTCGGCATGGTGATGGATCTGGTCCCGGCCCTGATCCTGTTCGCCCCCATCCTGCTGCCCGTAGTGCAGGCCGTCGGCGTGGATCCCATCCAGTTCGGCGTGATCATGGTGATGAACCTGGGGATCGGCCTGGTGACGCCGCCCGTGGGCAACTGCCTGTATCTGGGGGCGGTGATCGCCAAGGTGGATCTCCTCGCGCTGGCGCGCGCCTCGCTGCCTTTCCTGGTCGTGAATCTGATCACGCTGCTGCTGGTGACCTATCTGCCGCAGATCAGCCTGTTCCTGCCCTCTCTGTTCTATTGAACACGTCGTCGAATCTTCGAAGGAGTACATGCCATGTCCGGCTTGCTGGGTCGCGGTGTCTTGGTCAATTGGGGAGGTGTGCAAGCCGCCTCCGAGGTGGATTACAACGCCTGGCACAGTCTGGAGCACATGCCCGAGCGGTTGTCCGTGCCTGGTTTCCGGCGCGGCCGGCGCTGTCAGGCGGTCGACGGGACGCCGGCGTCATTGCGCTATTTCATGATGTACGAGGCCGACGAGCCGCAGATCTTCGTCTCCGCGCCCTATCTGGCCCGGCTCAATGACCCGACGCCCTGGACGCGGCGCATCCTGTCGGTGTATATCGCTCCGTCGCGCACGGTGTGCGAGGTGCTGGCCAGCACTGGCCGGGGGACGGGCGGATGGCTGGCGACCGTGCAGTTCGGCCGGGATGCGGCTGCCTCGCCCGATGAGGACTGGCTGGTCTCGAGGATGCATGAGGCGGCGGAAGCGCCCGGCATCCTGGGGGCGCACGTGTTGCGCGGCAGTGCAAGCCTTGGGCAGCAGCCGACTGCGGAGAAAGTATTCCGTGAAAGCGGTGGCGAGCCGGATCGTACCGTGGCATTGGCCTTGCTGATCGACGGCCTGGATCGGGACTGTACCCAGGAGGCGCTGACCGCAGTCCTGACGGCGCTGCCCGATGCCCAGCGCAACAGCGCGGTCGCGACCTTGTATCGCACGCAGCATGTGTTGTCGGATGCAGACGCGCTGTCGGGGGCTGCCTGATGCGGGTCTTGCTGACGGGAGGGTGCGGCTTTATCGGCGCCTGGATCGCCAAGCGCCTGGCGGCCAAGGGTGTGAATGTGCGTATCTTCGATCTGCGCATCCAGCGCAAGATCATTGACCTGGTCTGCGGCGCGGCCGTTGCGGATCGCTTCGAATGGGTGGCGGCCGATGTGGCGGATACTGAGGCTGTGCACGCGGCTGCTCGGGGTTGCGACGTTCTGATTCATCTGGCGGGGATGCTGACCCCTGGCTGCCGCGCCGATCCGGTGCTGGGCGCCAAGGTCAATCTGATCGGTCTGCTGAATGTGTTCCTGGCTGCTCGCGCCGAAGGCATCGAGCGGGTCCTGTACATGAGCAGCGCCGGTGTTTTTGGTCCCGATGGCGGGCAGGCGCCGTCTCCCACGACGCACTACGGGGCGTTCAAGCTGGCTGCGGAGCGCAGCGCCGCAGCGTTCTGGGAAGACGATCAGATGTTGAGCGTCGGCTTCCGGCCCTACGTGGTGTACGGACTGGGCCGTGAAGACGGCCTGTCAGCCGGGCCCAGCCTGGCCTGCCGTGCGGCGGCGCGTGGACAGCCCTACGTGATTCCTTTTACCGGCGTGTTCGACATCATCCATGTCGATGATGTCGCCGCGGCTTTCGAAGCCGCCCTGGAGGCCCCGTTGACGCAGGCGCATCATGTCGATCTGCTGGGCCAGAGAGTGCAGGCCGAAGAGGTCATCGAGGCTCTCCGCGAGGCCGTACCCGACGCCGTCGTGCGTGCCGAGGGACCGCCCTTGCCGATTCGGCTGCCCGATGGCCTTCAGGGGGCGGGCGCTCTGTTGCCGGGTTGGTCGGCGCGCGGCCTGCATGAGGGCATTGCGGGCACCATCGAGGATTATCGGCAGGCCGTGTCGGTGACCGCCGGATGGGGAGGCGCGGAATGAGACTGGACGGTCAGGTCGCCATCGTCACGGGCGGCGCGCGGGGTGTGGGCCTGGGCATCGCCCAGCGGCTTGCCCAGGAGGGCGCGCGGGTGGTGCTCTGGGACGTGGACCGCGAGGGGTTCGACGCCGAGGCTGCCGGGTTTTCGCCCGCCGGGCTCGATCAGGTGGACGTGACCGACGAGGACTCCGTGGCCGCGGGGATGCGGCGCGTCCTTGACGGGCTGGGTCGGCTCGACATCCTGGTCAACAATGCCGGGATCAACGGCCGGGTCGCCGATGTGGAGGACTATGCCTTCCAGGAGTGGCAGCGGGTGCTGCGGGTGAACCTGGACGGCGTCTTTCTGTGCTGCCGCGCGGCCGTGCCCGCCATGCGGGCGCGCGGCTATGGGCGCATTGTCAACGTGGCTTCGATCGCGGGCAAGGAAGGCGTGCCGGGGATCGCCGCCTATGCGGCGTCCAAGGCCGGGGTGATCGGCCTGACCAAATCGCTGGCTCGTGAGCTGATCGACACCGGTATTCTGGTCAACTGCCTGGCGCCGGTCATGGTCGAAACAGATCTGCTCAGGCAGATGACGCCGGAGCATATCGAGCGCAGCAAGGCCAAGATTCCGATGGGCCGTCTGCTGCAGATTTCGGAACTGGCGGCCGTGGCGGCATTTGCGGCCAGCCCGGAGTGCTCCTTCACGACGGGCTTCACCTTTGATGCCTCAGGCGGTCGGGCGACCTACTGAACCGGTCCGCTGTGTGCGGATGGCTGCGGCCCCGAGCAAGGCCGCAGCAGCGTCACATCCCCATCGGTCGGCATGACGGCCCGCAGGGGTTCGCAGCGCCCGTCCGTGCACCAGTCGTAGTCGGCCACGTAGGGCGAGCGTGTCAGCCGCAGTTCGTCCAGCGGGCGGGTATGCGGCTGGTAGACGTACCAGCCGTCGTGGCGCAGCACGGCGTCCGGCGGCGGCTCCATGCCCGCGCCCGAACCCCGGATGCGCGCCTGCCCGGGGACCAGGCGCGGGCGGCCGTCCGGATCGGCCTGGACGGTGTAGTCCTCTTCCCAGCGGATCTTTTCGATCGAATGGGTCCAGGCCAGCGTGAAGGCTCGGACCGGGACGAAGCGCGGCGGCACGCCGGGCGCCGCCGCCAGGGTCAGGCAGACCCCCAGTGCGCCCAGCACCATCAGGCCGCTGTCGTCGTAGCGGCCGCGCGTGCGCGGCGTGCGTGCACCACGTGCCAGGCCAGGAACAGCGCCGTGGCCGCGAAGCCGACCTCATCGGTCAGCGGAAGCGCCGCCACCAGCAGCAGAGCTGCGGCGATGACGTAGAGCCGTGCGAACCAGCCGATCGGCGTCAGCAGGAAGCCGGTGACGCCGGCCGCCCACAGCGTGATGGCGACCAGGGCCTTGAAGACGATGTAGACCACGTCCAGCGCATCGCCGCCTTGCAGCATCAGGGCCGGCGAATAGACGGCCATGTAGGGGATGACGAAGCCCGCCACGGCCACGCGCAGCGCCTGGATGCTGATCTTCAGGCCGTTTTCCCGGGCGATGGGCGCGGCGGCGAAGGCCGCCAGCGCCACCGGCGGGGTCAGGTCGGCCATGATGCCGAAATAGAACACGAACATGTGCGAGACGATCAGCGGCACGCCCAGCTTCAACAGGATGGGTGCGGCCAGCGAGCTGGTGATGATGTAGTTCGGGATCGTCGGGATGCCCATGCCCAGCACCAGGCAGGTGATCATGGTCAGGAACAGCGCCAGGAACAGATTGTTCTCGCCGATGGCGATGACCTGGCCGCCGAACTCGGCCGCCACGCCGGTCAGGTTGATGATGCCGATGATGACCCCCACCAGCGCGCAGGCCGCCGCGACCGACAGGGCGTTGCGCGCGCCCTCGGCCAGGGAATTGAGGGCCAGCCGCAGGGTGTCGCGGCCGTGCTTGCGGACCATCAGCGCCAGGCCCAGCACGGCGACAATGACGAAGAAGTCCGTGACGCCGAACTGGACGAAGCCTGCGCAGGCGATGCCCAGCAACAGCCAGAAGACGTAGCGCAGCACGGGCTGCGAGGCGCCCTGGATGACGGCGGCGCCGAAGATCAGGATCACCGTCAGCCCCAGGCCGATGGTGCCGGAAAACAGCGGCGTGTAGCCGGAGAACAGCAGCGCCACCAGGCCGATCAGGGGCAGCAGCAGGTACCAGCGTTCACGGACGGCTTTCCAGGGGTCGGGGCAGTCCTTCTTGTCCAGGCCGTGCAGGCCGCGGCGGCCGGCTTCCAGGTGGACGGAGATGAAGGCGGTGGTGAAGTACAGGACGGCCGGGATGAGGGCGGCCTTGACGACTTCCACGTAGGGGATGTTCAGCGTTTCGGCCATGATGAAGGCCACCGCCCCCATCACCGGCGGCATGATCTGCCCGCCCATGCTGGAGGTGGCCTCGACCCCGCCGGCGAAGGCGGAGGAATAACCGAAGCGCTTCATCAGCGGGATGGTGAACTGGCCGGTGGTGACGACGTTGGCCACGCCCGAGCCGTTGATGGTGCCCATCAGGCCGGAACTGACCACGGAGACCTTGGCCGGGCCGCCGCGCGTGTGGCCGACCATGCCCATGGAAAAATCGCTGAACAACTGGATCATGCCCGCCTGTTCCAGGAAGGCGCCGAACAGGATGAACAGGTAGATATAGGTGGACGATACGTAGGTCGGCGTGCCGTAGATGCCTTCGACCCCGAAGCCCAGGGTGCTGACGATCTGGTCAAAGCCGTAGCCCCGGTGCATGAAGGGGCCGGGAATGTACTGGCCGAACAGGCCGTAGGCCAGGAACAGGCCGCAGATGATGGGCAGCGCCCAGCCCATCATGCGGCGGGTGGCCTCGAACACCAGCACCACGGTCAGGATGCCCACGACCATGTCGGCGTCGGTCATCTGGCCGGCGCGCGCCGTCAGGTCGGATTCATAGACCCAGTGGTACAGGCTGAGGACGAAGCCCAGGATGCCCAGGACCCAGCCGAGCGTCCGGTTGGCGCGGCCGCCGCTGGAATACAGGGAAAAGACCATCAGCAGCACGAAGCCGACGTGGATGCAGCGGACCACCTGGCTGGACAGAGGGCTGTAGGCCGCAGTCCAGATCTGGAAGCATGAAAAGACGACGGCGATCCAGAAGATGCTGCGCGGCAGGGGTTGGGCCGCAATGTCGTGGGGGGAGCTCATAAGCAGGAACCTGAGAACTGAAAAGGCGGTTCAGACGCAGGTCCGAACCGCCCGGAGGGCATGGGGCGCGAGGCCCCCGAAGGACCCGCCCGGCGGTGGGGCGGTGTCCGAACGAACCGGATCATTATTTGATCAGGCCGACTTCCTTGTAGTAACGCTCGGCGCCCGGGTGCAGGGGCACCGGCATGCCCTTCAGGGCGTTGTCGAGCTGGATGGCCTTGGCGGCGTTGTGCGCGGATTTCAGGGTGTCGAGCTGTTCGTAGAAGACCTTGGTCATTTGATAGACCAGATCGTCGGGCACCGTCGACGCGGTCACCAGGAAGTTCGGCACCGCCGCCGTGGGCGTGTCGGCCGTCTGGCCCTCGTAGGTGCCGGCGGGGATGGTGGCCGCCTGGTAGGCTTCGTTGCCGATCTTGGCGATGACGTCGGCCGGGATGGGCACGACCACGATCTTGACCGAGGTCGCCAGGTCGCGGATGGAGGACACGCCCAGGCCGGCGGACTGCAGGGTCACGTCCAGTTGGCGGTTCTTCATCAGTTCGACGGATTCACCGAAGGGCAGGTATTCGACCTTGTCGAAGTCTGCATAGGTCAGGCCGGCGGCCTTGAGGACGGCGCGGGCGTTCAGTTCCGTGCCGGAACGGGCGGCGCCCACGGAGATGCGCTTGCCCTTGAGGTCGGCCAGGGTCTTGATGCCGGCATCGCCGTTGGCGACGATCTGGATGTAGTTGTTGTAAGTGCCGGTCATGCCGCGCAGCTTGTCGAGCGGGGCCTTGAAGCCTGCTTCGGCGTTGCCGGTGTAGGCGTCGGCCACGGTGTCGGCCAGCGCGAAGGCCAGCTCGCCGCGCCCGCTCTGCAGCAGGTTCATGTTCTCGGCCGATGCCTTGGTGACCTGGGCGGTGGATTTGGCGTCGGGAATGTGCTTGTTGTAGATCTGGGACAGCGCCACGCCCAGCGGGTAGTAGACGCCGCTTTGGCCACCGGTCAGGATATTGATGAACTTGGTGTCCGCTTGCGCGGGAGCGGCGGCGATGGCGGTGGTGACCGCGACCGCGCACGCGGCCAGCCATTTGTTGATGGACATGGTTGGGTTCCTCTTCTGTTGCGATGGGGATGAGAACCTGCATGGTACCAAGGGTCGCCCGTCGCACCACTCCGTAATCACCCTAGAAAAAAGAGGGGATTGCTATACTGCCCTGGATCAGGCCTGCACCGGACGCGTCCGCCGCCCGTCCCATGAAACTGCCTTCCGCACCCCGTATCGATCTGCTGGAACCCGCCGTGATGCTGGCGACGGTGCTGCAATGGCTGATCCTGGCCTCCCTGACCGGGCTGGTGGTCGGTGCCGGCACCAGCCTGTTCCTGCATGTGCTGTTCTTCTCGACCGGCCGCACCCAGTCCGTACCCCTTTGGATCTATTGGCTCCTGCTGCCCCTGGCGGGCCTGGCAAACGGCCTGCTGATGGGCTATGCGCGCCGTCGCCTGGAGGCGTCGGGCCTGAAGGATTCCATTTTCGCCGCCGTGCACGAGCAGGGCGGCCGCATGCCCTGGCGTACCCTGTGGATCAAGCCGGTGGCGGCCGTCATCACCCTGGCCAGCGGCGGTTCGGCCGGCAAGGAAGGCCCTTGCTCGCATCTGGGGGCGTCCCTGGGCGCCGTGATCGGTCAGGTGTTCCGCCTGAACGCCGATCTGCGCCAGCGCATCGTGGCCTGCGGTGTCAGCGCCGGCTTCGCCAGCGTGTTCGGCACACCCATTGCCGGCGCCCTGTACGGGGTGGAAATGCTGATCATCGGCCGTATCCGGCACGATTTCCTGTTTCCTGCGCTGATCGCGGGGGTGACTTCGTACCAGGTCAGCAAGGCGCTGGGCATTCCCTACGAGCATTACGCCGTCGACGTGCTGCCGGTGTTTTCCGAGTCGTTGTTCCTGCGCACCATCCTGGTCGGCATGCTGTGCGGGCTGGTGGCGCGCGTGTTCGTGGACCTGATCTACGCCGTGCGCAACGCCTGCCATCGGCTGCAGGCCCGTTGGGCCATATGGCCGCCGCTGATGCCGCTGATGGGGGGGTTGGTGCTGGCGCTGCTGGTTTCCTTCGCCATTCCCACGGACTATCTGGGCCTGAGCCTGCCGCTCATGGACCGGGCGCTGGCGGGCGAGACCATGCCCTACGCCGGTTTCTTGTGGAAGACGATCCTGGTGGCGGTGACGCTGGGCTCGGGGTTCTACGGCGGCATCGTCACGCCGCAGTTCGTCATCGGCGCCGTGGCGGGCAACGCCTTCGCGCATTTGTTCGGCATCAGTCCTACGCTGGGCGCCGCCGTGGGATTGGTCTCGGTGGTGGCTGCCGCGTCGAACACGCCGCTGGCCGCCATCCTGATGGGGGTTGAACTGTTCGGCGGCGCGGTCGGCACACTGTACGCGGCCGGTTCGGCCATCGCCGCATACCTGATCATCGGCCACCGCAGCGTCTATCCGGACCAGCGCCTGGGATACGCCAAGTCATCCTGGATGCGGGTGCGGCCCGACATCCCGGTCGGCCAGGAAAAGACGCGCCTGTCCTACGGCCTGCTCAAGGGCTGGCGCCAGATGCAGACGCGAGGCTGGCGGGCCTGGCTGGGTGCCGGGCGGTCCGCCGACGGAGGAGACCGGAACGATGCCCAGTCCTGAACTGATGCTGGCCGGGATCGGCCTGACCGCCATGGGGGCCCAGTGGCTGGCCTGGCGCCTGCGGGTGCCGGCGATTCTGTTTCTGCTGCTGGCGGGCATTGCCGTGGGGCCGTTGGCCGGCTGGCTGGACCCGGACGCCCTGTTCGGCGATCTGCTGTTTCCCCTCGTGTCCCTGTCGGTGGCGGTGATTCTGTTCGAAGGCAGCCTGACGCTGGAATTCCACCAGACGCGCGGACTGGAGCGGGTGGTGCGGCGGCTGGTGACGGGCGGTACGCTGATCGCCTGGGCCGTGGCGGCCGTGGCGGTGCATGTCTTCCTGGATTTTCCCTGGGACCTGGCCGTCCTGTTCGGCGCCATCACGGCCGTGACCGGGCCGACCGTCATCGCGCCGCTGCTCAAGACCGTGCGCCCCGTGGCGCCCGTGGCCCATGCCTTGCGCTGGGAAGGCATCCTGATCGATCCGATCGGCGCCCTGCTGGCGGTCGTGTCCTACGACCTGATGGTGGCCCTGCGCATGACCCACGAATGGAGCCATGCCCTCTGGGCCTTCGGCGCCACCTTGGTCGTGGGCTTGTGCGTCGGGGTGGCCGCCGGCTGGTTGCTGGGCACGCTGCTGCGGCGCGGCTGGGTGCCGGACTCCCTGATCAATCTGTCGGTGCTGGCGCTGGTGTTCGGCGCTTTCGCCCTGTCCAACGCGCTGGAGCACGAATCCGGCCTGCTGGCCGTGACCGTCATGGGCATCTGGCTGGCGAACCGGCCGGGCGTGCCGGTGCGCGACATCCTGGAGTTCAAGGAAACGCTCAGTCAGATCCTGCTGTCGGCGCTGTTCATTCTGCTGGCGGCGCGCGTGGCGCCCAGCCAGTTGTTCGATCTGGGCTGGCCCGCGCTGGCGGTGCTGGTGGTGATGCTGTGGGTCGGGCGGCCGCTGAAGGTGCTGTTTTCCACCTGGGGATCGGGACTGAACTGGCGCGAACGCAGCCTGTTGGCCTGGATTGCGCCGCGCGGCATCGTGGCGGCGGCGGTGTCCGCCCTGTTCGCCCTGCGGTTGGAGAAGATGGACGTGCCCCACGCCGACCGGCTGCTGCCGATGACGTTTCTGCTGATCATCGGCACGGTGATCTGGCAGAGCCTGACCGCGCGGCCCGTGGCGCGCCTGCTGAAGGCGGCCGAGCCGGACCGGGTGGGGTTCCTGATCGCGGGCGCCAACCCGGTGGCCCGGGCCATCGGCCAGGCGCTGCACGAGCAGGGCGTGCCGGTGCGCCTGTGCGACAGCGACTGGTACAGCCTGTCGCTTGCCCGCATGATGGGCCTGCCCACCTATCACGGCAATCCGGTCTCCGAGCATGCCCAGCGCAACCTCGACACCACCGGCCTGGGCCGCCTGCTGGCCCTGGGGGCGCGCGATGAGGCCAATCAGGTGATCACGGCGCGCGCCCGCGACGAGTTCGGCAAGCGCAAGGTCTTCAGCCTGCCCCGGTCGCGGGATGCCGGTCAGGCCGAAAAGCATCTGCTGGATGCGGCCTATCGCGGCCGCACCTTGTTCGCCCCCGATCTGGGCTACTGGAATCTGTCCGCCCGGCTGGCGGCCGGCGCCCGGATCAAAGCCACGCGCCTGTCGGACAGCTTCGATTTCGCGCAGTTCCTGGCCGCCCGCCCGGACCATGCCGTGATCCCGCTCTTTGCGCTGAATCCCAAGGGCTACGCGCAGCCGTTCACGCTGGACCAGGAACTGCAGCCCGTCGCTGGCTGGATCATCATCGGTTTGCACGAGGATGAGACGACCGAGGCCGCGCCGTCCGCCGCGTCCGCGCCTGTGCCGGGGGGATCATGACGGGCGGTCCGACCCGTACGTCCCGGGGCGAGGCCGCCGGCCGCCGCGTGTTTTTCGCCCTGTGGCCGGATGAAGCGACCGTTCAGGCCTTGTCCGGCTGGGCGCAGTGCGCCCATGCGGCGTTCGGCGGGCGTGTCATGCAGCCCGACACCCTGCACCTGACCCTGGCTTTCCTGGGTCTGGTGCCCCACGACCGGGTGGCGGAACTGGCGGCCCTGCTGGACGAAGCCCCCTTGATCGGCGGCACCCTGCGCCTGGACCGCTACGGACGTTTTCGCGGCCCTCAGATCGTCTGGGCCGGCCCGTCGGCGACGACGCCCTGGCTGGATGCGCTGCATGGATGGCTGTGGCGGGCGCTGGCGCGCCGGGGGTTCGGCCGGCCGGACGAACCTTTCCGCCCGCACGTGTCCTTGTTGCGGCGGGCGGCGCCGGGCGATCTGGATGCGCTGCCGATACCCGAGCCCCTGGACTGGACGCCGCGCCGCTGCGTGCTGGCGGCCTCGGCGCCGCGCCCGGATGGGTCTTTTTATGAAGTCCTGGCCGAATGCGCGCTGGCGCCGGATCGGAATCAGTAGTATCCGTTGAACGGTTGGCGCCGGGCGGCGGCCTGGACCGAGTTGATCATGGTGACGAAGTCGAAGACCGGCTTACCTGTTGCCGCCTGGACCGCATGTGCATAGGGCGGCAGGTTGGAGCATTCGAGCAGCCAGGCCTCGATTTCCGGATGCTCGCGCTTCAGATCAAGCGCTGCCGCGACCACTTCGCCTTCGATGGCGTCGGAGTCCAGGACGTCGGTTTCGTCCAGGATGGGGCCACGGAAGTTCGGTGCGTGTTCCAGGCCGGTGATGTGCAGGTTGCAACGCATTGAGGCACGCAAGGGGGCCAGCAGATCCTCCGTCAGACGCTGTCGGTTGGCGCAGATCAGGCCGACAGCCTGATCCGGACCCAGCATGGCGCTGACGAACGGTAGCTGGAGCAGGCTGGAGAGCATCACCGGGATTTGCACGCTGGCGGCGACAACTTCCTGGAAATGCATCATGTAGCCGCAATCGCTGGTGATGGCGCAGACACCCGATTGCTCCAATGTGCGGGCATTTTCGACGATCACCTGTTCCATTGAGCGATCCGCCTGGTTGATCAGGCGGTCCAGAGTGACGCCCGGCATCGTCCGGTAAAGGACGGGGAATCCATAGGTGCGCGCATTGCCCACATCCCCGGGGATGAAGGGGGTGCGGCAGTCCAGCAGCAAGATGCCGATGTCATGGCCATAGCTTTCCGCTTGTCGTCTGACGATGTAGCGCGGCATTTGGTTTTTCCTTTAGAACCGGTTGGGCCTGAGGGGGTGCAGGTCGATGGGTGTGTTCTGTCCGTTGATCAGGTGGGCGACGATGCGCCCCGTGATGCCCGAGAGGGTCAGGCCGATGTGACCGTGCCCGTAGGCGTGAATGATGCGCGGGTCCGTCGGCGAGGGGCCGATCACCGGCAGGGAGTCCGGCATGGAGGGCCTGAAGCCGAGCCAGGTATCGGTTGCGGCCCCGACATCCGGCAATAAGGTTTGGGTCTTGCGGGCGATCACGTCGGTCCGGACGCGGCGGGCGGGCTGATCCAGGCCGCCCAGTTCGACCGTGCCAGCCACCCGCAGCCCTTCGCCCAAGGGCGTCATGTAGAAGCCGTGTGCCGGGTAGCATGTCGGTGCGCTCAGCAGCGTGCCCGCGTGCGGGAACAGGACGTGGTAGCCGCGTTCCGTGTTCAGTCGGACGCGGTCACCCACTCGGGCCGCCAGACGGCCCGACCAGGCACCTGCGGCGATGACCAGGCGATCGGCCTGCTGTGTCCGGTCGCCCAACAGGACCGTCAACGCCTCAGATGTGCGTGTCGCCCCCTGAACCTCTCCGCGCAGAAAATGCCCGCCCTGCTGTAGAAACAGGGTGTAGAGGGCCAGTGCATAGGCGCGTGGCGTATCGATGCTGTAGGCGTCCAGGAATTCGAGCCCTTTGTGATACAGCGGGGCCAGATGTGGCTCGCGTGCCTGGATTTCAGCCGCGTTCAGGATGCTCATGCGCACGCCTTCACGTTCACGCAAGGCGATCCCTGTCTGGGCCTGAAGAAATTCTGTTTCGTTGCGGTACAGGTACAGGCAACCCGTTCGCCGCAACAAGCCGGTGGCGCCGGCGGCTGTGATCAGAGGCTCCAGCCCCGGTTCCGTGGCGCGCAGCAGGGCGCCCAGCACCGTGACGATCCGGTCAACCTGGTCCCTGCGGCTGGCGTGTACGAAGGACATCAGCCAGGGGGCAAGCTGCGGTAGATCGCGCCAGAAAATGGACAGAGGGCTGGCCCGGTCCAGCAGCATGCCCGGGACCTGGCCGAGGATGCCGGGCATGGCGACGGGCAGGCAGGCGCCGAAGGCGATGGTGCAGGCATTGCCGTAACTGGCCGAGTGCCGGTACGCCTGGGTTTCGTCCGGCGTGTGGCGGTCTGCGAGAAAGACTTCGTGACCGGCGCGCTGCAGCCAGAGGGCACAGGACAGTCCCACCAAGCCTGCGCCCGCTACGACCACCCGTTTTCTGTCATCCGCGCCTGCCGGGGTCAGTTCCGGCCAGGCCATGTGTGGTGTCGTGTGTGGCATCGTGTGTTATCTGCCGAGCAGCAGGCGTGGCAGGAATAATGAAAGTTCCGGGATGTAGGTGGTCAGCAGCACGACGGGCAGGTACGCCAGAAAGACGAAGACCAGCATGTAACGCAGCATGGGTGCCAAGGGGGCTTTGCCAACCAGTGCCGCGAAATACAGGATGGGTGCCGTGGGCGGTGTGATCAGCCCCATACCGAGATTGGTGGCGATGATGGCCGCGAACTGTACCGGATCCATGCCGATTTCTTTGATGACGGGCAGCAGCATCGGCGCCGCCAGCAGGATCCCGCTGACGTCCTCCATCAGCATTCCGATCATGATCAGAAAGAGATTGACCAGCAGAAGCAGCACGATGGGGTTGTCGCTGACCATCAGAAAGACTTCCAGGATCTGCTGGGGGACGTTTTCCATGGTCAGCAGGCGGCTGAACATGGCTGCGAAGAAGACCAGGATCATCAGGACGCCCGTGGTCTCGGCGCTGTACCAGAATACCTGCCACAAGCCTTTCGGTTTCAGGTCGCGGTAGATGAACAGACTGACCGGGATCGCGTAGACGACGGCGATGGCCGCCGCCTCGGTCGGGGTGGTGACACCGCCGTAGATGCAGCCCAGGATGACCATCGGCATCAGCAGGGCCCAGCTTGCGCGGCGGCCCTTGGCGCGGACGTTCTGGAACGGCGTCATCCCGGCAGGCGCCTGGGTCTGCTCGATCCTCATCCGGCTGGCGAACACCCGGTTCCAGAAGATGAACAGCAGGATCAGCAGCAGCCCAGGAATGATCGGTGCCAGGAACGACGCCGCAATTGAGGTGCCGGTGACCCAGCCGTACAGAATCATCGACGCACTGGGCGGGATCAGCAAGGCCAGGACGGATGAAGCCGCTACCAGGGTGGTGGCGTAGGCGCGGTCATAGCCTCGCTCGACCATGCGCGGGATCATGATGGTGCCGATCGCTGCGACCGCCGAGGTCGCCATGCCCGAGATGGCGCCGAACACGGCGGTCGTGATGACCACGACGATGCCCAGCCCGCCCCGCATTCTGCCGAAGATGCTGTCGGCGAAGTCAATCAGCCGGTTGGCGATCCCGCCCTGGCTCATCAGGTTGCCGGCCAGGATGTAGAGGGGCAGCGCGATGACGATGACCGAGGAAACCTTGCCGTAGCCCGCGCCGATCAGGAAAGCTGCATTGCCCAGGTCGCCGAAACAGACCAGCACCAGCACGGCACCGGCAAAGCTCAGGGGCACCGGGACGCCCATCACAAGCAGCGCGATGAGCACCAGGGTGTCGATGATGATCAGACTGCTCATGTGCGTCCCCGCAAAATCGAGAATTCTTCCAGGGTTTCAATCAGGAAGTAAAACGTCATCAGCGCCAGGCCAATCGGCATTGAGATATTGACCCAGGCCATGGGGATGCCGACCTCCAGGGACATCAGGTGCCGGTGCACCGAGTTCAGAAAATATTGCGCCGACCACACGGTCATCCAGCCGCACAGCACTGTTGTCACCAGGCAGGCCAGCGTGCGGCAGGCTTGTTGCATTTGCCCGAACGGCAGCGCGACGTCCAGCAGGCTGGCCGAAATCTGGCCCCGGCCCCAGGCGCCGTGTGCGCTGCCGATGAAATAGAGCCAGACGGCGATGAAGCTCATCAATTCTTCGATGCCGTAGATGCTGAAGCCGAACAGGTATCGCGTGACGATCTGGATGGACATCAGCGTGGTTACGGCGACCCCGGTCGCGACCATCACGCAGCGTTGCAGCATGATCAGCCGGCCCGGGCGGGCCGCACGCTGTTCGCGCTGCGCCTGCACCCGGTCGCGAGCAAGCCGCATCGCGGACAGGGGATCACCTGAGGGGGAGGGTTCCATCACGTCTTCCTCTGGTCTATTGGTTCGTGGGCCGCGCCTGCCCGGCTACGGCCCGGCCCTGTGCCGGGGGTGTTCAGGAGCCGCCTGAACCCACCGCCTGCTTGACGCGTTGATAGGCCTCGTCACCCAGCTCATCGGCGATCTTTGGCCAGACGTCGCTGCGCACGGCCTTGGACAGTGCGTCGAGTTGAGCCTGATCCAGTTCCACGACCTTGACGCCGAAGTCCTTCAAGCGCTGCAATTGCTCGGCATCCCGTACCTTGAGTTGAGCAAAGCGTTCCTTGGTGATTTGCTGCCCCACGTCTTCCAGCACCTTCTGGTCTGCAGGATCCAGGGATTGGAAACGCTTGGCATTCATGAAAATCCAGTTGCTTTCAAAGTGGTCGTTGAACTGGACCCAGGTCTTGGTCGCTTCTTTGAGGTTGTCATAGGTCATTTCGGCGGTGCCGCCGATCTGCCCGTCCACCACCCCGGTCTGCATGGCGGTGAACAGTTCCGCCCAGGGCACGGTGGCGACGCTGTAGCCGAAGCGTTCCATCATGACGCGGTGCGTGGTGCCGCCTGGCCATACACGAACCTTCAGCGTGCGCTTCACATCTGGATTGCCGGGATCGGCGACGTCCTTTGCAAAGCCTGCGCCGCCCATGCCGACGCCGAAGATCCCCAGCAGCTTCAGCCCTTGATCGGCCGTGACCTGGCTGACGATTTCATCGACGAAGCCGCCACGGATATTGGCCTTTTCAGCTTCTTCGTAGCTGGTGTACAGGTAAGGGAACCAGCCGATTGCCAAGCGCCGATCCGACGAGGTGGCCAGAGGCTGCATGGCGATATCGACTGCGCCGCCCACCACCTGATCGTGGACCTCGACCCAATCGCCCAGTTGGCTGGCCGGATAGACCTTGATCTTCACTCGGCCATCGGTGCCGGCTTCGACTCGCTTTGCCAACTCTTGAGCCGCGATTTCACCATCGGAGCCGGGTTTGTCCAGCGTTGACAGGCGCAACGTTGTTGCAGCCCAGGCCGAGCTCGCGAATGCGACCAGTGCGAGCCCCGTGAATACTGCCTTCAATGAGTGTTTCAAGACTGACATGGCATCTCCTCCTTGTGTCCGTCACGGATAACGCCGACCGGAACTCACGCGGCAGGCATGGTTATTAATCTATCATGCAATACAGATAATGTATGTCATTATTTGACTGGTATAGGGTAAACATGTAGGATGACATTTAGGGCAATGTCATGCATTATGCTGTGAACCACACTCACGCTGGACGGTTGGCCGCCTACCGGTAACGAGATCCAGAAACGACCCCCACAAGGGAGGCTAGACGCTTATGAAGCCGGACTCGGTGTCGAGCTTGGTGCTGAAGCGAGATGGAGCCCAGCCGCTCTATGCCGCATTGGCGGAACATATCGAGTCGCAAATCCAGTCAGGTGAGCTCAAAGTGGGCGACCGCTTGCCTGCGCAACGCGAGTTTGCGCAGCGCTTGGGCCTCAATCTGACGACTGTGACTCGCGCATTCCGTGTGTTGAGTCGCAAGGGATTGATTGTCAGCAAGGCGGGGCGAGGCTCTTGTGTCGTTGTGCCTGTGTCTGGGCCGGAGCGTACCGACTATCCTTCTGCACCTCAGCCGGACATGCTGGACTTGACGGTCAACCGTCCTGCAACGGATGCGTTTTTGACGGTATTGCCGGACATCCTGAAATTTCTGCCGTCAGACCCCCGCCATGCCACTTTGCAGGATTACCAGCCCCCAGAAGGGGCAAGCTGGTTGCGGTCTGCTTTGGCTGGCTGGCTGTGCGCGACCAAGGGGCTGGGCCATGTGCGCGAGGAGCAGATCCTGGTGACGTCCGGTGCGCAGCACGCGCTCGACGCCATCCTGCGCAGCCTGTGCCGGCCGGGCGACTATATCCTGGCCGACGCGGTGACTTACCAAGGCGTGGTCGGTTTGTGTGCCATGCATCATCTCCGTTTGGTGGGTGTTGCCATGGATGACGAAGGGATGATGCCCGACAGCCTGGATGCGGCTTGCCGGGTAGAACGGCCCAAGGCCATCGTACTCGTGCCCACGCTGCACAATCCTACCGCGATCACGCTGTCCGCCGAGCGGCGCCAGGCACTGGTCAGGGTCGCTGCAAAGCACGCGATCCCGATTATTGAAGACGACGTCTATCGTGACTTGCACGATGATCCAGGTCCGTCCCTCGCCAGTCTGGCGCCTGCACAGACCTACTACATCGGCGGTTTCTCGAAAAGCATCGCCCCTGGGATGCGGACGGGCTTCATCGTGGCACCGCCCGATGGGGCAGCAGCCATCGCCACGGCGTTGCGTATCAACAATTGGTGTGCCAATCCCCTGGGGATGTGGATTGCGGCCTATCTGATTGAGTCAGGGCTGGCGCGGGACATCATCCGGCAACAGAAGGCCGAACTTGCTCAGCGGCAGGCGTTGCTCACCCGCATGTTGGGTGAGTTTGATCTGAATACGTATCACACGTCCACGCATGCTTGGCTGAAATTGCCCGCACGATGGTCGACGGCCCGTTTCGTCGTGGCCGCTCGGCGCAGGGGGGTTGCGGTGCTGGGCAGTGATCTTTTTACGCTGGAGGGCGCTGACGAAGCCTGCCCGGCCGTTCGCCTGAACGTGGGCGCACCGCGATCGCAGGATGCCTTGCACAAGGCGTTGGACATCTTGCGAGCGACGCTCAAGTCCGGCGACGCGCTTGCTGCCGGCGCGTTCTGAACAAGTCTTGAAGATTCCGTCCCCGAGGCGAACCAACGGTGGTCCGCCCTGCGCGAGCCTGTCCCGTGGGCGCAAAGGGAGTTGCCGCCCTCCGGGACCGGCGCGCGCGGGCGGAACCGGACCCTACTTCTGCGGCCGCGGCGTGGCGTCCGTGCTCGGCGGCAGGGTGGGGTAGACGACCTGGGGCTGCTCACCGGTCAGGGTGTGCAGGAAGCGGGTGATGGCCTTGACCTCGTCGCCGTTCAGTTCCTGGCCCAGTTGGCTGGACCCCATGATGGCCACGGCTTGCTCCAGCGACCAGACGTCGCCGCTGTGGAAGTAGGGCGCAGTCAGGGCGATGTTGCGCAGCGGCCCCGCGCGGAACACGTATTCGTCGCTGGCGGTGTTCGTCACGGTGAAGCGGCCCTTGTCGTCCGGCGGCAGGATGTCCGCGCCGGGCTTTTTCACCACCCCGAAGGGGAAGTAGCCCTGGCCGCCGACGTTGATGCCCTGGTGGCAGGCCACGCAGCCCTTGTTCATGAACAGGTCCAGGCCCTTGATCTCGATGTCGTCCAGGCTGTCGGCGCCGGCCAGGAACTGGTCGAATTTCGAGTTGGGGGTCACCAGCGTGCTTTCGAAGGCCTCGATGGCGTGGGCCATGTTCTCGAAATTCACCGGGTCCTTGTCCTTCGGATAGGCCTTCTCGAACAGGGCGACGTATTCCGGCAGGCTCTTGAGCGTTTCCTCGACCTGGGACGGGGTGTTGTTCATCTCGACGCTGGCCTGCACGGGGCCCTTGGCCTGTTCCTTCAGGTCGGCGGCGCGGCCGTCCCAGAACTGGGCGCCGTTGAACAGCGCATTGAGCACGGTCGGCGAGTTGCGCGGCCCGTGTTGCCAGCCGTGGCCGATCGAGGTCTGGATGTTGTCCGCCCCGCCGGTGCCGACGCTGTGACAGGAGTTGCAACTGATGATGTGGCTGCGCGACAGGCGCGGCTCGAAGAACAGCCAGCGGCCCAGTTCGATGCTGTCGGCGGAAATGTGGCGTTCCTGGATCACGGCCTCGGCCGTGGGAATGGGCTGGAAGAATTGTTTTGCGGTCTGGCGCACCGTGTCGGCGGCGGGCGCGCCGGCGGCCAGAGCGGTGCTGCTGCTCAGGGCGAGGCCGGCCGCCAGCAGGAGGGAGGCGTGTTGTTTCATGAGGTTCCCCTTGTGGAGTGGTTATATCCACAATGGGAACATGGTCATTGATTCCCCGTATTGATGGGGGTCAAGGATCGTCCGGATCCGCTAGCTTCCGACCGTGCCGCCGTCCTTTTTCCAGATCACGACCGTCGCGGGGCGCGGCCGCGTCGCCCGGGGGCCGTCCGGCCAGGTCGAGGCCGAGAGCGGGTCGGACTGGGCCTTGTCCAGGTCCGGCCCTTCGCCCGGATGCTGGATGTTGACGAAGACGAAGCGCTGGTCCGGCGTCCAGGTGATGCCGGTGACTTCGCAGCCCTTCGGGCCGGTCAGGAAGCGGCGCAGCTCGCCCGAGACCGGATCGGCGACCAGCATCTGGTTGTTGCCCTGGCCTTCGTAGTCGCCGCCGTTGCCGTAGTTGCCGTCGGTCAGGACCCACAGCCGGCCCTGGGCGTCGAAGCCCAGGCCGTCGGGACTGTTGAAGGTGTTTTCGGCGGAGATGTTGGCCGACCCCCGGCGCGGGTCGCCGTCCGCGTACCGGGTCGGGTTGCCGGCCAGGGCGAAGATGTCCCATTCGAACGCGGTGCCGCGCGGATCCCGACCCGCTTCGCGCCAGCGCACGATGTGGCCGTAGATGTTCTTGTCGCGCGGGTTGGCCGCGTCCGCGCCGGGATGCTTCGGGCCGCCCGGCCAGCGCGCCTTGCCGCTGCCGCGATCGGTGTTGTTGGTCAGGGTCGCGTAGGCTTCCCCGGTGCGCGGATGCACGGCGATCCATTCCGGCCGGTCCATGGGCGTGGCGCCCACGGCGTCGGCGGCCTGCCGCGTCTTGATCAGCAGTTCGCCCAGGCTTTCGTTGAAATGCTCGCCCAGGCGCCGGCCGTCCGTGCCGCGCGTGTCCAGCGTCAGCGGGATCCAGACGCCCTTGCCGTCGTCCCCGAAGCGGGCCACGTGCAGGGTGCCGCGCTCCAGCAGCGTCCGGTTGCTGTCCGCGCCGGGCCGGTATGCGTCCTCCGAGACGAACTTGTAGATGTATTCGCTGCGCTGGTCGTCGCCCATGTAGATCACCACCCGGCCGTCGCCGGCGAGCGTCAGAGCGGCGTTCTCGTGCTTGAAGCGGCCCAGGGCGGTCAGCTTGCGCGGCGCGGCCGAGGGGTCGAAGGGGTCGATCTCGACGATCCAGCCGTGGCGGTGGTATTCGTTCGGCGTTTGCGTCCAGTCGAAGCGGGCGTCATGCGTATCCCAGGCGTATTCGGGATCGGCGGTCTTGCCGCCGCCCTTGTAGCGCAGCATGTGCTGGCGGTAGGCTTCGTCCGGATAGTCCGCCTGTTCCGCCGGGTGGGCGCCGGTGCCGAAGTAATCGGTGAAGTTCTCTTCACAGGTCAGGTAGGTGTTCCAGGGCGTCCAGCCGTTGCCGCAGTTGCCGAAGGTGCCCAGCGCCTGATTGCCCTCGGGGTCCGCCTGCGTGCGCAGCAGGGCGTGGCCGGCGGCGGGGCCGGTCATGCGGATCGGGGTGTTGGCGTGGATCATGCGGTTATAGGACGAATCCTGCACCCGCCGCCATTGGCCCGGGGCATCCAGGCGGATGTGGGTGACGGACACCCCCTGGGCGTGCTGCGCCTTGCGGATCCAGTCCGGCGACCAGCCTGCCCCGCCAGGCTGCACGCCCTTGGGGAAGAAGTAGTGGGGGGTGACGTATTCGTGGTTGGTGACCAGCAGGCCCTCGGTGCTGCTGCCCGAGACGCCGTCCTTGCCGTCGATGGGGAAGAAATGCAGGCCGTCGTGGTTGTAGCCGACCTGCGCGGCCTGGGCCTCGCCGTCGTCGCTCGCGTCGCCCTTGAAGGCCGGCGCGGCCGCCGTCAGCGGGTCGCCCCAGCGGTTGAGGACGGCGTGGGCGTAGCCTTCCGGGACGACCACGGTGTCCGCCGTGCTCATGGGGATCGCCTGGAAGCCCAGGGGGGCGGAAGCCGGGCCGGCGTCGGCCGCCAGCGCCCGCGCGACCGGCAGCATGCCGCCCAGGAAGCTCACGGCGCCCAGGCCCAGGCCGCCCTTCAGGAAGCGGCGGCGGCCGTCCAGGCGCGCGAGGATCCGGTCCAGGGGTTCCGCCGTCGAGGGGTTGGCGGGGATGTCGTCGAGATCGAAGGTTTTCATGGCTTATCGGCTCCGCAGCAGTTCAGGGGTGTGCAGCAGGACGAATTCGTTGTCGTCCTGGCGGTTCGGTTCCCGGCTGGAGGAGAACGGGAAGTTGTTGTCGTTGCCGACGATGATGTGTTCGGCGTCCACGACGTCCACGTTCTCGATGGTGAAGAACGGGAACTGCAGCACGCCGTCCGTCAGGGGCTTGCGCGCCTTCTTGTCGGGATCCTGGATGGCGAGCAGGTCTACGTAGGCCGGCTTGCGCACCGCCTGGCCCGCGTTCGCGTCCGAGAACTCGATCTTGTAGACGCGCTTGAAGCGGGGCGGATTCGAGAAGCAGGTCTTCGTGTCGGCGCCCTTTTCGCAGGCCTTGTCGGGCGTGCCTTCGCCGTTGTCGCGTTCGATCACCAGGCCGGTCGTGGCGTCGATCATGTTGAAGTCGCCGATGGCGTGATCCGCGCCTTCCAGCGGATAGCGCCACGAGCGGCCGGTCCAGTGCTCGTCCGCGACGCTGAATTCCAGGATCCGCAGGACCGTCTTGCCGTCCGCCTGTTCCCAGGCCTTTGCCTTTTCGTCCCAGAGCGGGCCTTCCAGCAGGGGGTAGAGGAACTTGCCGTCCTTCGACGCCGCCATCCCTTCGAAGCCTTTCGAGCGCTTGAGCGTCACGCCCTGGTAGGTCTGGCCCGGGGCGCCGGGCGTGGCGACGGCGTAGTGGTCGGGCGAGCGGACGGTCCGTCCGTCGACCTGGGTCTCGAACAGGGCCAGCACCTTGCCCGTGCGGTCGGTCTTCACCAGGTAGGGGCCGAATTCGTCGCCGATCCAGAAATGCTCGCCGATCGGCTGGAAGCTTTCGGTGTCCAGGTCGGAGCCGGTCAGGTAGCGTTCGGCGGTGTCTTCATGGACGATGCGGAAGGGAATCTTGCGGTCCGGATCATGCAGGAACATCGTGTCCTGCGGCGCCAGCGTGCCGGCCTGCCAGTCGATGCGGTACCGGTTCAGGTACAGCATGGCGTCCATGGAGTTCGCCTTGCTGCCGAAGCCGTTGTCGGTCAGGACCCAGACGGTGCCGTCGGGCATGACCTTCACGCCCGAATGGCCTTGGCGGATCTGGCCTTTGACGGGCAGGGCGATGCCGGTGGCGCGGTCGGCCGACAGGCCCATGACCGAACCGGGGGCCTCGACCCGGATGCCGCTGGTGTATTTTCCGGATACCGTCAGATCGGCGGGCGCGTCGGCGGGCGGCGCCACGAAGCTGGCGGCCGGGAGCACGGCGTGGCCTTGCAGGACGGCGGGCGCCGCCTGCTGGGCCATCACGGCCCAGGGCGCGCAGCCGACGACCATGGCCAGAATGGGAGTACGGAGAAACTGCATGGACTCTTCCTGGAGAAACGAGGGAGGAATCCGCAGTCTAGGGACGGGAGATGACAGGCGTGTGTCGGTTCTCAGCGCGCCGGCCCGCGCGCCGCGGGCCGGATGCCGACCTTGACGTCCAGCGTCAGGGTCCGGCCCTGGCGCAGCAGCGCCAGCCGGGCCGTCGAGTCCGCCGGCAGCGGCGCCAGCCGGTTGAGCAGGTCGTAGGCGTCTTCGACGGGCTGGTCGTTCAACTGGCGCAGGACGTCGCCCACCCGGATGCCGGCGCGCGCCGCCGGTCCGCCCGGCAGGACACGGGCGACGATGGCGCCGCGCGTGTCTTTCAGGTGAAAGGCCTGCGCCAGATCAGGCGTGATGTCTTGCGGTTCCAGGCCCAGCCAGCCGCGCCGCACGCGGCCGTGCGCCAGGATCTCGTCCAGGATGCGGTGGGCCGAGGCCGCCGGGATGGCGAACCCGATCCCCAGCGAACCGCCGGTTTCGGAATAGATCGCCGTGTTGATCCCGACCAGCTCGCCCCGGGTGTCGATCAGCGCGCCGCCTGAATTGCCCGGATTGATGGCCGCGTCGGTCTGGATGAAGTCCTCGTAGGTGTTCAGCCCCAGGCGGTTGCGCCCGACGGCGGAGACGATGCCCTGGGTCGTGGTCTGGCCCACGCCGAACGGGTTGCCGATGGCCAGCACCACGTCGCCCACCTGCACCGAGGGGTTGGGATCGAAGGCGATCGCGGGCAGGTCCGGCAGGTCGATCTTCAGCACCGCCAGATCGCTTTCGGGGTCCGCGCCGATCAGCTTCGCGGGGGCCCGGCGGCCATCGCGCAGGCGCACCTCGATCGCGTCGGCGGCCTCGATCACGTGGTAGTTGGTCAGGATCGCGCCGTCGGCCCGCGCGATCACGCCCGAGCCCAGGCTGGTGGATGCCTCGCGCCGCGTGAACCCCGGCAGGCCGCGCAGGAATTGCTCCAGTCGCGGGTCGGCCGGCAGCGGCACCAGCGGCACGTCCACGTGCTTGGAGGTGTAGATGTTGACCACCGACGGCGCAGCCCGCGCCACGGCGGCGGCGTAGCTGGCCGGCGCGGTGACCGGGCCGGCCAGGGGGGCCGCAGGCGCGCCGTCCAGAACGCCCGGCATCGGTGCGCCGCCCGGCAGCCACTGGGGCCGCAAGGTCGCCACCAGGAACAGGATGCCCAGGCAGATCGTCACGGTCTGGGCGAAAATCAGCCACAATCGCTTGATGAGCATGAATGATCTCAATTTGTCATGGGGTGGTCGCCCGCCGTTCGGACGCGGCGACACGCACATACTAAAGTAAAGGACATCCTATGAGCGCCCACGTATCCCGCCAGGTTCTGGCGGACTGGCTGAACGACGTGTTGCAGCCGGAACGCTTTCGTGATTATTGCCCGAACGGCCTGCAAGTCCAGGGGCGCGACGAAATCCGCCGTATCGTCACCGGCGTGACGGCCTCGCAGGCCCTGATCGAAGCCGCCGTCGCCCAGGACGCGGACGCCATCCTGGTGCACCACGGCTGGTTCTGGAAAAACGAGGACCCCTGCATCCGCGGCACCAAACATCGCCGCCTGACGGCCTTGATGGCGCGCGAGCTCAATCTGTTCGCCTACCATCTGCCTCTGGACGCCCACCTGGAATGGGGCAACAACGCCCAGTTGGCGCGCGTCATGGACTGGGTGCCGGATCGGCGTGCCGACGGTGCGCCCCGGCGCTGCGGGCCGGACGATCTGGTCTGGCTGGGCGCCCCCGCCCGAGACCTGACGGTGGGCGCGCTGGCCGCCGACGTGGCCCGTCGGCTGGGCCGCGAACCCCTGGTGATCGGCGATCCCGCGCGCCCCGTGCGGCGGCTGGCCTGGTGCACCGGCGCCGCCCAGGGCATGCTGGACGCGGCCCTGGCCGCCGGCGCGGACTGCTATGTCAGCGGAGAAATCTCCGAGCCCACCGTGCATCTGGCCCGCGAAACGGGCGCGGCCTATCTCAGCGCCGGCCACCATGCGACGGAACGCTATGGGGTGCAGGCGCTGGGCGCGGCCGTCGAGGCCCGCTTTGGGGTGCCCTGCACCTTTGTGGACATCGACAATCCGGTTTAGGATGCGGCCTGCCACCGCCAAGCCGCTCCCAGTGCATCCCCCCTCTCGTACATCCTCCGCATGGCGCCTGTCCCGCCAGGAACTGGCCCTGGTGGCCGTCACCATGGTGTGGGGCGCCACGTATCTGATCATTCACCTCGCCATGCGCACCAGCGGGCCATTGTTCTTCGTGGGCATCCGCTTTCTGGCGGCCGGGCTGCTGATGGCCCTGGTGTTCCGCCGCTGCCTGGCGGGTCTGACGCGGCGCGAGATGGGTGCGGGCGCGGCGATCGGCGTGGCTATCTTTCTGGGGTATGAGCTGCAGACCTATGGGCTGCAAACCATTCCCAGCAGCCAGTCTGCGTTCATCACGGCGTTGTTTGTGCCGATGGTGCCGCTGCTGCAATGGCTGGTGTTGCGCCGCCCGCCGCATGCGATGGGCTGGCTGGGGATCCTGTTTGCCTTCGTCGGCCTGTGGCTGCTGGCCGGGCCGCAAGCCGGGGCGTTTTCCTTGAGCCCGGGCGAGATCGCCACCTTGGCGGGGACGGGGGCGATCGCGGCGGAGATCATCCTGATCAGCCGGTTTGCGCCCACCGTCGATACGCGCCGCGTCACGGTCGTCCAGCTTTTGGCGGCGGGCGCGCTGTCCCTGCTGCTGATGCCGCTGGCGGGCGAGCCGGTGCCCGCCTTTTCGTGGGTCTGGTTCTGCAGCGCGCTGGGGCTGGGGCTCGCCAGCGCGGTCATCCAGTGGACGATGAACTGGGCGCAGAAATCGGTGTCGCCCACGCGCGCCACCGTGATCTATGCCGGCGAACCGGTGTGGGGCGGCGTGATCGGGCGCCTGGCCGGGGAACGGCTGCCGGCCCTGGCGCTGCTGGGCGCGGCCCTGATCGTGGCGGGCGTGATTGTGAGCGGGCTGCGGCCTACTTTTTCAAGGCGTCGCGGATTTCGCGCAGCAGCAGAACGTCCTCGGGGGTAGCCGGGGGGGCTTCGGGGGCCGGTTCGGCCTCGAAGCGGCGCCGGGCGTTGTTGACCAGCTTCACCATCATGAAGACCACCAGGGCCAGCAGCAGGAAGTTGACGAAAATGGTCAGGAAGTGCCCCCAGGCGAACACCACCGCGCCGGCCTTGCTCAGTTCGGCCATCGTCATGGCGCCGGCGTAGCCTTCGGGCAGGCGCAGCACCCAGAACAGATTGTCGAAATTGACGTTGCCGCCGAGGACGAAATTGATCAGCGGCATGAACAGATCGGCGACGACCGAGTCGATGATCTTGCCGAAAGCGCCCCCGATGATGACCCCGATTGCCAGGTCCATCATGTTGCCTTTGACGGCGAATTCTCGGAATTCTTTGATAAAACCCCTGGCTGCGCTCATTTTGGTATCCCTCTATCCGTTTACCCCATTGGGCGTAACGCTATAATACGCGGTTGAAGAACCTTGTGGGACGGCGTCCGAGCAGTCCCGCGCACAGGCAGATCACGTTCAAAACGCTCCGCCCCCGGGCGGCAACCAGGGATACCAGAATGAGTCAGCATCCGACACAGTCCGACGAGCAGGGCGCAGTCGACCCGAACCTGCCCCCCGATCCTTCGCGCCGTTTCTGGGTCGCGTCGGCCTGTACGCTGGGCGGAGTCGCCGGCGTCGCGACGGCCGTGCCTTTTGTCGGTTCGTTCGCGCCCTCCGAAAAGGCCAAGGCGGCCGGCGCGCCGGTCGAGGCCGATATCTCCGGGCTGGCCGAAGGCCAGATGATGACTGTCGAATGGCGCGGCAAGCCGGTCTGGATCGTGCGCCGCACCAAGGCCACCCTCGAAGACCTGCCCAAGCACGACGCCGAACTGGCCGATCCCCAATCCGACCGTCCCGGCTACACGCCGGAATGGGCCAAGAACGAATATCGTTCGCGCAACCCCGAATACTTCGTCTGCATCGGCATCTGCACCCACCTGGGCTGCTCGCCGACCTCGCATTTCCAGACCGGCGCCCAGCCGGGTCTGCCCAGCGACTGGCCCGGCGGCTGGCTGTGCCCCTGCCACGGCTCCACGTTCGACCTGGCCGGCCGGGTGTTCGCCAACAAGCCGGCCCCTGACAATCTCGAAATCCCGCCCTACGTCTTCTCCGCCGATGGCACCCGCATCACCATCGGCGTCGACGAAGACAACAAGGCCTGATGGACGTCCGCGTTCATCCTTTTGCGATATTGAATCTAGGAGCCTTTCATGGCCGATAAAAACGTCGAGACGACCGGGTTGCTGGGCTGGGTGGACAACCGCTTTCCCCTGACCAAAATGTTCAAAGAGCATATGTCTGAATACTATGCTCCGAAAAACTTCAACTTCTGGTATTTCTTTGGTTCGCTGGCGCTGATGGTGCTGGTGATCCAGGTCGTCACCGGGATCTTCCTGGTGATGAACTACAAGCCCGATGCGCGTTTCGCCTTCGAGTCCGTCGAATACATCATGCGCGAAGTGCCGGGCGGCTGGTTCATCCGCTACATGCACTCCACCGGCGCCTCGATGTTCTTCGTCGTGGTCTACCTGCACATGCTGCGCGGCCTGTTCTACGGCTCTTACCGCAAGCCGCGCGAACTGGTCTGGATCTTCGGCGTGGCCATCTTCCTGTGCCTGATGGGCGAAGCCTTCTTCGGCTACCTGCTGCCCTGGGGCCAGATGTCCTACTGGGGCGCTCAGGTGATCGTGAACCTGTTCTCCGCCATCCCCTTCATCGGCCCGGAACTGTCCCTGTGGATCCGCGGCGACTACGTCGTGTCCGACGCCACCCTGAACCGCTTCTTCGCCTTCCACGTGATCGCCATCCCGCTGGTGCTGATCGGCCTGGTCGTGGCGCACATCATCGCGCTGCACGAAGTGGGTTCCAACAACCCCGACGGCGTCGAAATCAAGCAGGGTCCGAAGGACAAGCACGGCCACCCCGTGGACGGCATCCCCTTCCACCCCTACTACTCGGTGCACGACATCGTGGGCGTGGCGGGCTTCCTGATCGTGTTCGCCGCGATCATCTTCTTCGGCCCTGAAATGGGCGGCTACTTCCTGGAGTACAACAACTTCATCCCGGCCGACCCGCTGAAGACCCCGCCGCACATCGCGCCGGTCTGGTATTTCACGCCGTTCTACACCATGCTGCGCGCCACCACCAGCGACTTCACCTGGGTGCTGGCCGCCGGCGCCCTGCTGGCTGCCGTGGCGCTGTTCGCCAAGGGCAAGCTCTCCGGCATCTGGCGCCTGGTCGTGCCCGGCATTCTGGTCGTGGTCGCCATCCTGCTGAAGGTCCTGGACGCCAAGTTCTGGGGCGTGGTGTCCATGGGCGGCGCCGTCGTCATCCTGTTCTTCCTGCCGTGGCTGGATCATTCCCCGGTCAAGTCGATCCGCTACCGTCCCAACTGGCACAAGGTGCTGTACGGGATCTTCATCGTCAACTTCCTGATCCTGGGTTGGCTGGGTACGCAGCCGGTGTCCCCGACCGCCACGCTCATCGGCCAGATCGGCACGGTCATCTATCTGGCGTTCTTCCTGGCGATGCCCGTCTGGAGCCGCTTGGGCACCTTCAAGCAGGTGCCTGACCGCGTCACCTTCCGGGCCCACTGAAGGCCGAACCACTGACTGTCACGGAAAGATCATGCTGAAAAAACTGCTCGGTGCCCTGGCCCTGTCCCTGACCTGCACGCTGGCTCTCGCCTCCGAGGGCGGTGCGCACCTGGATCGCGCCCCGGACCGCATCACCGACCTGGCGGCCCTGCAAAACGGCGCCAAACTGTTCGTCAACTACTGCCTGAACTGTCACAGCGCCAATTCCATGCGCTACAACAAGCTCATGGACCTGGGTCTGTCGGAAGACGAGATCAAGAAGAACCTGCTCTTCTCCCGCGAGAAGGTCGGCGACTTGATGACGATCTCCATGACTCCCGCAGACGCGAAGAAATGGTTCGGCGCCGCGCCCCCGGATCTGTCGGTGATCGCCCGCGCCAAGAACGCCAACTTCGGCCCGTCCGGCGTGGACTACATCTACACCTATCTGCGCACCTTCTACCGCGATTCCTCCAAGAAGACCGGCTGGAACAACGTCGTGTTCCCCAGCGTCGGCATGCCCAACGTGCTCTGGGAGCTCGAAGGCCCGCGCAGCTTCACCGAAATTGCGGTCCATCAGGTCGCCGACGCCCAGGGCAACGAGCACTGGGAACGCACCACCACGGTCTATGATGCCGATGGCATCCCGACCGCCAAGTCCGAACCCCTGAAGGACTACACCGGCGAAGCCTCGCACGTGACGCGCTTCGACTCCGCCGACGCCAAGACCTTCAGCAAGTTCGAAAGCGACGTCGCCGATCTCAGCAACTTCCTGGGCTGGATGGCGGAACCCGGCCAACTGGAGCGCAAGCAGATCGGTGTCTGGGTCATGCTGTTCCTGTTCCTGTTCCTGTTTGTCGCCATCCGCATGAATGCGGCATACTGGAAACACGTCCGCTAAGGGATCGCTGCGCTCTTCGGGGCCATGACCCTCCGGCCGCGCGGGCCGGGATGCCAGCCAGGCGTTGCCACGCCTGGCTTGCGTTTTCAGGACCGCGCGCGTTCTTCGTCTTTTTTTGCATTGGAACCCACGACATGATGGTGCTCTATTCCGGAACGACCTGCCCCTTTTCGCAACGCTGCCGCTTCGTGCTGTTCGAAAAGGGCATGGATTTCGAAATCCGTGACATCGATCTGTACAACAAGCCCGAAGACATCGCAGTGATGAACCCCTACGGCCAGGTGCCCATCCTGGTCGAGCGTGATCTGGTCCTGTATGAGTCGAACATCATCAACGAATACATCGACGAGCGCTTCCCGCATCCGCAGCTGATGCCGGCCGATCCGATCATGCGTGCGCGCACCCGCCTGTTCCTGTACAACTTCGAAAAGGAACTGTTCGTCCACGTGTCCACGCTGGAAAATCGCGGCATCACCGACGAAAAGGTCCGTGATGTGGCCCGCGCCAACATCCGTGACCGCCTCGCCCAACTGGCCCCGCTGCTGGTCAAGAACAAGTTCATGCTGGGTGAGGAATTCTCCATGCTGGACGTGGCCGTCGCCCCGCTGCTGTGGCGTCTGGGCCATTACGGCATCGAACTGCCCAAGAGCGCCGCGCCGATCCAGAAGTACGCCGAGCGCCTGTTTTCGCGTCCCGCCTACATCGAGGCGCTCACGCCGTCCGAAAAGGTCATGCGCCGCTGAACATGCAGGAATCTTCGACCAAACCGTATCTGATCCGTGCGCTGCACGAGTGGTGCACGGACAACGGCTACACCCCCTACCTGGTGGTCACCGTCGATGACAATACCGTGGTGCCGCCGGCCCACGTCCACGACGGGCAGATCACGCTGAACATCAGCCATCTGGCCACCAACCGTCTGACGCTGGGCAACGAATACATCGAATTCGAATCCCGCTTCAACGGCGCGGTGGAACACCTGTTCATTCCCGTGGGGGCCGTGTCAGCGGTCTATGCCCGCGAAACCGGCGCCGGCATGGGCTTCGAGGTCGTGGCCTCGCGCCCCTACCCGGGCGGCGATGAGCAACCCGCGCCGCAACCTGCGCCCGGCGTCGCCCCGGCCCCGTCGGATGACGGCCCGGACGCCCCCAAGCCGTCTCACTTGAAGGTCGTCAAATAGGATATTCCAGTCCTGTAGAATGACGATCCTTGGCCGGCTTAGCTCAGTTGGTAGAGCAGCTCACTTGTAATGAGAAGGTCGGGGGTTCGATTCCTCTAGCCGGCACCAGTCCGATTCATGCGAAACGCCGCCCCGTGCATTCAGGGCGGCGTTTTCGTTTCCGGGCGGAAACGCAAATCCCTATTTTGAGGTGTCGGATATCTGGAAATCCCGGATGGACGCGGATTTTTTGTTGCGTAAACTGGGCTGCATCGCAACAAACGTTTCAATCCATCCATGAGGGAGAGATGACATGATCAAACTGAACGTCCTGGCCGCTGCTGCTTTGTCCGCCGGCCTTGCGCTTGGCGCCACCCCTGCATCGGCTCAGACCCAGTTCGTCACGATCGGCACGGGCGGTGTCACCGGGGTCTATTACGCCGTCGGCGGCGCCGTCTGCCGTTTGATGAACAAGGACCGCGCCCAGACCGGGATCCGCTGCTCGGTGGAAAGCACGGGCGGCTCCGTCTACAACGTCAACACCATCCGCGCCGGTGAACTGGATATCGGCGTCGTGCAGTCCGACGTCCAGTACAACGCCACCAAGGGCGAGGGCCAGTTCAAGGACAAGGGCGCGATGGACGGCCTGCGCGCCATTTTCTCCATCCACCCGGAACCGCTCATGGTCGCGGCCCGCAAGGAATCCGGGGTCAAGCAGTTCCAGGACTTCAAGGGCAAGCGTTTCAACATCGGCAACCCGGGGTCGGGCCAGCGCGCCACGGTCGACCAGTTGCTGCCGAAGCTGGGCCTGCAGAAGTCGGACTTCGCCCTGGCGTCCGAACTGAAAGCGGATGAGCACGGCGCGGCTTTGTGCGACAACAAGATCGATGGCTTCGCCTATGTGGTGGGCAATCCGTCCGCCAACCTGCAGGACGTGACCACCACGTGCGCGGCCCAACTGGTCAATGTCACCGGGCAGGCCATCGACCAGCTCGTCGCCGAGTACCCCTACTACGCCAGCACCACCATCCCGGGCGGCACCTACGCCAATAATCCGGATGATGTGACGACCTACGGCGTGCTGGCCACGCTGGTGACTTCCGACAAGGCCTCGCCCGACGTCGTCTATCAGTTGACCAAGGCGGTGTTCGAGCATTTCGAGGAGTTCAAGAAACTGCACCCGGCCTTCGCCAATCTGGCGCCCGAACACATGATCAAGGACGGTCTGTCGGCGCCCCTGCACGAAGGCGCGGTCAAGTACTACAAGGAAAAGGGCTGGATGTAATTCCACGCCGCTTCACGCCATCTACCCAGGGTGCGGTCTGCTGACGCGGGCTGCGCCTTTTGTCACAGGAGACTGACGTTTGGCCCTCCCACACGATCATGAAACCGCTTCCCCGAGCCTGAGCCGCGAACAGTTGCAGCAGATGGTGGCCGAAGCGGATACGGGGGGACGCTCCCCGCAGGGCGTCATCGGCCGCTTCGTCATGCTGACCGCGCTGGCCTGGTCGCTGTTTCAACTCTGGATTGCCTCGCCGCTGCCGTTCACCTTCGGCATCGGGGTGCTGAATACCACCGAGTCGCGCGCCGTCCACCTGGCGTTCGCGGTTTTCCTGGGCTTTCTGCTGTTTCCCGCGTTCAAGCGTTCGTCGCGCCGACAGATTCCCGTCGCAGACTGGGTGCTGGCCGTCGTGGGCGCCTTCTGCGCCGGCTATCTGTATATGTTCTACGATGCCCTGTCCGGCCGGCCGGGCTTGCCGACCCCCCAGGACCTGGTCGTGGCCGTCCTCGGCCTGCTCACCTTGCTGGAGGCCACCCGCCGTGCCCTGGGCATGCCCCTGGTCATCATGGCGGTGGTGTTCATCGGCTACATCTTCCTCGGCCCCTATATGCCCGAGATGATCGCCCACCAGGCGATTTCACTGAACAAGGGCATGTCCCACCTGTGGCTGACCACTGAAGGCGTCTATGGTGTGGCGCTGGGCGTGTCCACCAGTTTCATCTTCCTGTTCGTGCTGTTCGGCGCCTTGCTGGAGACAGCCGGTGCGGGCAACTACTTCATCCAGTCGGCGATTTCGCTGCTGGGCGGCCTGCGGGGCGGTCCGGCCAAGGCGGCGGTGCTGGCCTCGGCGGCCACCGGTGTCATTTCGGGGTCCTCGATTGCCAATGTGGTGACCACCGGCACCTTTACCATCCCGCTGATGAAGCGGGTGGGCTACCGGCCGGACAAGGCCGGCGCGGTCGAATCGGCGGCTTCGGTCGACGGGCAGATCATGCCGCCCGTCATGGGCGCTGCCGCCTTTCTGATGGTGGAATACGTCGGCATCCCGTATTCCGAGGTGGTCAAGCACGCCATCCTGCCCGCCCTGATTTCCTACATCGCGCTGTTCTACATCGTGCACCTGGAGGCCGTCAAAGCCGGCATCCACGGGATTCCGCGCACGCATATCGCTCCCTGGAGGCAGCGCCTGATCTCCACGGGCATGACGATCAGCGGCCTGATCATCCTGGCCGCGATCGTGTATTACGGCTTTGGCTGGATCAAGACCGTTGCGGGCGACGCCTCGGTGCTGATCGCCGCCCTGCTGCTGGGGCTGACCTACGTCGGTCTGCTGAAATTCAGCACGCGCTATCCGGAATTGCAGATGGACGACCCGGAACAGCCGCTGGAGGCGTTGCCCGACATCGGGCCGACCCTGAAATCCGGCCTGTACTTCCTGCTGCCGGTGGTGGCCTTGATCTGGAACCTGATGGTCGAGCAGCTCTCGCCCGCCACGTCGGCCTTCTGGGCCACGATATTCCTGATCTTCATCCTGCTCACCCAGCGCCCGCTGACGGCCTGGTTTCGGGGGCAAGAGGATCTGGTTGCGCCCTTGCGGCGGGGCGCCTGCGATCTGCTCGGCGGACTGGTCACCGGGGCGCGCAACATGATCTCCATCGGCTTGGCGACTGCGGCGGCCGGCATCATTGTCGGCACGGTCACGCTGACCGGCGTGGGGCTGGTCATGACCGAGTTCGTCGAGCTGATTTCGGGCGGCAATCTGTTCATCATGCTGATCATGGTGGCGGTCATCTGCCTGATCCTGGGCATGGGCCTGCCGACCACGGCCAACTACATCGTGGTCTCCACCCTGATGGCGCCCGTGGTGGTGGAACTGGGTGCGCAAAGCGGGCTGCTGGTGCCCCTGATCGCCGTCCACCTGTTCGTGTTCTACTTCGGCCTGATGGCCGATGTCACGCCCCCCGTGGGATTGGCCTCGTACGCCGCCGCGGGCATCGCCCGCACCGACCCGATCAAGACGGGCGTGACGGCGTTTGGCTACAGCATCCGGACGGCGGTGCTGCCGTTCATGTTCATCTTCAACACGCAGTTGCTGCTGATCGACATCGGCGGTCCGGTGCAATTGGCCATTACGATCGCCTCCGCCATTGCGGCCAATCTGGTCTTCGTGGCGGCCACCCAGGGGTGGTTCCTGGCACGCAACCGCTGGTATGAAACCCTGGCGCTGCTGGTGATCGCCTTTTCGCTGTTCCGTCCGGGGTTCTGGATGGACCTGTGGATTCCGCCCTACACGCTGGAACCCGCCGGCCGCGTCATGGCGGTCGTCGAGGAAGCGCCTGCGGAGCATCCGCTGCGGCTCTGGATCGAAGGCGAAGACCTGGACGGCAGGCTGATTTCCAAGGGCGTCCTGCTGACCCTGGGCAAGCCGGGACCCGCGCCCGCGCGGCTGCAGGAAACGGGACTGCGCACCTTGGTCAACGGCGACCGGCTGGATATCATCGCCGTGCGCTTCGGCAGCCAGGCGGACCGGATGGGCGTCGGCCAGGGCTACTCGATCACCGGCCTGGAGGTGCCCAACGACCGGCCGGCGCCGGAATGGATGCTGCTGCCGACGCTGCTGGCGCTCGGGCTGCTGATGCTGGCCCAGTCGCGGCGCAGAGAGGACTGAGCGCTGTCTTTTTGATGTCGGGCCGCCCAATTCGGGGCGGCCTTTTCGCATGTGCGACGGCTGATCGACGGGAACCGGTTTCATCATCGGGGGATGCGTTTCGCATTACGAATGTGATTTCCACGAGGGCGGAAACTGGCTATCATTGGCGGTTACATTCGGAACAAGGCTGTTGCGATGTCGATGGGGCCGTCCGGCGGACGGCTTCAGGCGGCATCCGAACGGCATGAGGACGATGCGCCCGCAGACCATTTCCCTCGATACGACGATCATTCAGGCAGCGTGGGTCGCTGTTGCGGCGTTTCTGCTGACCGTGGCCAGCCTGCTGCTCCAGCCGGCGTTCGCCCGGGCGGCCCTGTGGCCGGCGAATGCGATTCTGGTGGGGCTGCTGCTGCGGCACGGGGCGCCTGTCCGCCCTTTGTCGTGGGCGCTGATGGGCGTCGGCCTGCTGCTGGCGCGCCTGAGCCTGGGCGCGGTCCCGGCCCAGGCCCTGGCCGGCGGCCTGGCGGACCTGGCGGGCGTCGGGGTGGCCTGGCTCATCCTGGCGCGTTTCTGGCCGCTGGACAATCTGCGCACGCCCCGGGCCGTGGTCCGGATGCTGCTGGCCGGCCTGTCAGCGGCAGCGGTCACCGTGGCCCTCGGTCTGCTCACCGGCTTCTGGCGGCCTCCTGCTACGGCGCTTCTGGAAAACATCGTCGGCAGCGTGTTCGGCCAATGGTTGGGCTATTGCCTGTTCCTGCTGCCTATCCTGCTGCTGCCCGGGATGGCGCCGTCCGGGGCCGACCGCCGCCATCGGGATCGAGGACTGCTGCAGCACCTGTGGGATTGGCCTGCGCGCATGCCGGGGTTTCTGCTGGCGGCCAGCCTGGCCTTGTGTTTTCTGCTGGGCGGGCCCGGCGCTTTGCTGCTGCCGTTCGCCGCCCTGCTGTACTGTACGCATGCGTATCAGCAATGGACGGCGGCCTGGCTGGCGCTGCTGTCGGCCTTGGGCGTCCTGCTCGGTTTCGAGGCCGGCTGGGCCTTGGTGCCGGGCGGCCTGCTGTCGCTGTTCGCCTGGAGCCGGATCTCGCTGCAGATGGGCGTCCTGTTGCTGATGATCGTGCCGCTGCTCATGTCCAGCGCGCTGGCCGCGCGCAGCGACCTGATCGTGTCCCTGAACCGCGCACTGGACCACGATGACCTGACGCAGGCCTTGTCCCGGCCGGCGTTCACGCGGGGCGCTCAGGAATATCTCCAGCGGGTTCCCCCGGCCCCGTACGGCAATGGGCTGATGATGCTGGACATTGATCATTTCAAGCTGCTCAATGACCAGCACGGTCATGCCGCCGGGGACAATGTGCTGCGCGAATTTTCCCGCACCATCCGCGACGCCATTCGTCCCGAGGATCTGTTCGGGCGGCTGGGCGGCGAGGAATTCGGCCTCATGCTGCCCGATTGTTCGCCCGAGGACGCCGCCGAGATCGCAGAGCGCCTGCGCGCCTGCGTGGAAAAGATCCGCCTCTACCTCGACAGCGACGAGCCCCTGCGGCTCACGGTCAGCATCGGCATCGTCCACGACCGGCAGGGCCCGCCGGCCGGTCTGGCCAAGCTGCTGTCGCATGCCGACCAGGCGCTCTATCAGGCCAAGTCTCAGGGCCGCAACCGGTACTGTGTCCACGGCGCCGAAGAGGCCGAGGAGGCCGGGGGTGAGGCGGAGCCGTCCCCGACGTAGTGCGCTTTAGCCTTGCGCGCGCAGTATCTTTGCCGCAGCGACGGCGAAATACGTCAGGATGCCGTCGCCGCCGGCGCGCTTGAAGGCCAGCAGGGATTCCATCATCACCTTGTCGTGGTCCAGCCAGCCGTTGGCCGAGGCGGCCTTGATCATGGCGTATTCACCGCTGACCTGATAGGCGTAGGTCGGCATGCCGAAGGCGTTCTTGACCTCGCGCAGCACGTCCAGGTAGGGGAGGCCGGGCTTGACCATCACCATGTCGGCGCCTTCGCGGATGTCGGCGGCGACTTCGCGCAGGGCCTCCAGGCGGTTGGCCGGGTCCATCTGGTAGGTGAACTTGTTCGACGCGCCCAGGTTGGCGGCCGAGCCCACCGCATCGCGGAAGGGGCCGTAGAAGGCGCTGGCGTACTTGGCCGAGTAGGCCATGATGCGGGTGTGGATGCGATCCTGGGCGTCCAGCGCCTGGCGCACGGCGCCGATGCGCCCGTCCATCATGTCGCTGGGGGCGACGATGTCCACGCCCGCCTGGGCATGGGTCAGGGCCTGGCGTACCAGCATGGCGACCGTGGGCTCGTTCAGCAACTGGCCGTCGGCGTCGATCAGGCCGTCCTGGCCGTGGCTGGTGTAGGGGTCAAGCGCCACGTCGGTGAGCACGCCCAGTTCGGGGAAATTCGATTTCAGCAGCGCCACGGTGCGCGGGATCAGGCCGTCCGGATTGGCGGCCTCCAGACCGTCGGGCGTCTTCAGGGACGGATCGATGTGCGGGAACAGGGCCAGTACGGGGATGCCCAGTTCCAGGCATTGTTCGGCCGTGCGCAGCAGCACGTCCGGGGATTGCCGCACCACATCCGGCATCGAGGACACCGGATCGCGCACGTCGCGGCCTTCGCAGACGAACACCGGATAGATCAGGTCGTCCGCGGACAGGCGGGTTTCGCGCACCAGGCGGCGGGAAAAGTCGTCGCGCCGGTTGCGGCGCAGGCGCGCGGTGGGGAAGTCGACGGGAGGCAGGAAGGCGGTCATGCGGAACTCCGGAAAACACCCGCCGCGCGGGCGGGGCGATGAAAGGGCTGGGGACGCCGGCGCGCTCAGGGCACGGCCTGGGGCGAGATCCAGTTTTCGATGTGGACGGCGGCCTCGTCCAGGCCGATGCGATGGGTGGCGGAAAAGGGCAGCGCGGTCAGCGTGCCGATGTCGGCCAGGTCTTTGCGTGCGCGCGCGACAGCCTGGACGCGTTGGCCGTAGGGCAGCTTGTCGGCCTTGGTCAGCAGCGCCAGCGTCGGCAGGCCGCGCAGGGCGATCCAGCGGGACAGGCGCCGGTCCAGGTCGGTGACGCCCCGGCGGATGTCGATCAGCAGCACCACGCCGGCCAGGCTGGAGCGTTCGTGCAGGTAGCCGCCCAGGACCTCGGCCCATTCGTCGCGCGCCGCGCGGTCCACGGCGGCGTAGCCGTAGCCGGGCAGGTCCACCAGAAAGCCGAGCCAGGCGTCCGGCTCGATCGGGTCGGGCAGGCCGAACAGGTTGATCAGGCGTGTGCGGCCGGGCGTCTTGCTGGAAAAAGCCAGCCGCCGCTGGTTGGTCAGCACATTGATGGCCGACGATTTGCCCGAGTTGGAGCGGCCGACGAAACAGACTTCGGCGGTGGTCGGGGGGGGCAACTGGTCCAGCCGGGCGGCGGACACCGTGAACCGGGCGCGATGGAGGAGAGACACGGGGGTGAGCTCGACAAGGAGGGCGGGTGAAGCCTATTGTATAATTTCAGATTGAATGTTGCCGCGCAGCGCGTATCCCGGGCGGATACCCGCGCCGGCTCTGTCAGGCGCCGGCCTCCGGCGTCGTGAACGAATCACCACCGAGGATCTCATGAAGCGTGCGCTTTCCAGTGTGTTCATGGCCGGCAGCCTGATTCTCGCCGGCGCTCTGCCCGGCCTGGCCCATGCCGAAGACGCGCAAAAACCCGATGCCAAGGCGGGCGAACAACTGTTCGTCAACGGCGATCCCGCGCGTGGCGTGCTGGCCTGTGTCACCTGTCACGGGGACGGCGGCAACAGCACGATCCCCATGAATCCGAACCTGGCCGCGATGCCGCACGAATACATCGCCAAGCAGTTGCGTGATTTCGCGCCGCAGGGCGACAAGCCCGCCGTGCGTACGGGCGCTGACGGTGCGCCGTCCATCATGTCCACCATCGCGCCCGCCCTGACGGCTCAGGATATCGCGAACGTGTCGCTGTACTTGTCGCACCAGAAGATGGACTGGGACAAAGCCGGCACCGCCAGCAAAGAAGCCTCCATGGAACGCGGCCAGACCATCTGGCGCGCCGGCATCGCGGATCGCCAGGTCCCGGCCTGTGCCGCCTGTCACTCGGCCAATGGCGCCGGCCTGCCGGCCGAGTTCCCCCGCCTGGCCGGCCAGCATCCCGAATACCTGCTGGATCAGCTCAAGCTGTTCCGTTCGGGCGACCGGGCCAACAGCATCATGCACGACATCGCCGACCGCATGAACGACAAGGACCTGGCTGCCGTCGCGGACTACGCCGCAGGCCTGCGCTAGTCCCGGCTCCGGGCGCATGTCCCGGTCGCGTACAGGGTCTTGGGGGGATCCCGGCGCGCACCGGAGTATCGTTAAAACTTAAAACTTTTGAATCGAGGGGGGCACGCGCAAGCGCACCCCCTATTTTTTTGCGAGTCGGGCTGCTGTGGCGTCTTCCACCCATTCCCGCGCCTTGGGCGCTGATGTCATCGAACTGCTGGGTTCGATGCGTTTCGCCATCAGCCTGCTGGTGTTCATCTGCGTGGCCAGCCTGATCGGCACCGTGCTGCCCCAGAACCAGGGGACCAATACTTACGTGGATCAGTTCGGGCCGTTCTGGTTCGAAGTGTTCGATCAGTTCTCCATCTGGCACATCTACAACAGCGCCTGGTTCCTGCTGATCATGGCCTTTCTGGTGGTGTCGACCACGCTGTGCGTGCTGCGCAATGCGCCGAAGATGCTGCGTGACATGCGCTCGTTCCGGGAATACGTGCGCGGCTCCAGTCTCAAGGCCTTTCATCACCGGGTCGAGCTGGACAGCGGCAGCACGCCCGACCAGGCTTGTGCCGAGGTGGGCGCGCTGCTGCAGGCCCAGGGCTTTCGCTACCGGGTGCGCGCGGACGGCGACAGCCGCATGGTGGCTGCGAAAAAGGGCGCGGCCAACCGCCTGGGCTACATCTTTGCGCACGTGGCCATCGTCGTGATCTGCCTGGGCGGCTTGCTGGACAGCGAACTGCCGGTGCGGCTGCAGACCTGGCTGTTCGACAAGCAGCCCGTGATCGGCAATATGCTGATTTCCGACGTGCCCGAGTCCGGCCGCCTGTCGGCGCGCAATCCCAGCTTCCGCGCCAATATGCTGGTGCCCGACGGCAAGCAGAGCAGCGTGGGCATCGTGTCGGCGGGCCAGGGCGTGCTGCTGCAGCCGCTGCCTTTCACGCTGAAGCTCAATAAATTCCACATCGCCTACTACGACACCGGCATGCCCAGCGATTTTCGCAGCGACGTGACGGTGACCGATCTGGCGACCGGCAAGACCTTCGACCAGACGATCCAGGTGAACGAGCCGCTGCATTATCGCGGCGTCACCGTCTACCAGTCCAGCTTCGACGACGGCGGCAGCAGCCTGCAACTGAAGGCCTGGCCCCTGCAGGGCGCCGCCGCGCAGCCGGTGGACGTGTCCGGCAAGGTCGGCGGCGAATCGAAGCTGCCCGGCAGCCTGGGCGGGCAGACGGTGGACTACACCGGCCTGCGCGTGATCAACGTCGAGAACATGGGCGACAGCCAGAATCCGCAGCCGACCGACGTGGTCGCGCACGTGGCCGCCGTGACCGGCAGCGCGGCCCGGCCCCGCAACGACGGCCTGCGTAACGTCGGACCCAGCGTGCAGTACCGGCTGATCGGCGCCGACGGCCAGGCGCACGAATTCAACCAGTACCTGCTGCCGGTCAAGATCGACGACGCTCCGGTGTTCCTGATGGGGGTGCGGGATACGGCTTCGGAGCCCTATCGCTATCTGCGCATCCCGGCGGACGGCCAGGGCACGGTGGCGGAATTCATGCGGCTGCGCGCGGCGCTGGATGACGCCGATCTGCGCGATCAGGCGGCGCAGCGGTTCGCGGACCACAACGCGCCCGAGGGCGAGCAGCGCGAACTGATGTTCCAGGCCGCGCGCGGGGCGCTGCGGACCTTTGCGCGCGACGGTTTCAACGGCATCATCGACGCCGCGCCCGCCGAGCAGCGGGAAAAAATCCTCAACTTCGCCGTACCCATGATCCAGCTCAGCCTGACCGAATTGCGCGACCTGGCGCGGGCACGGGCCGGCGAGCCCGCGCTCGATCCCCTGGGCCCCAATGCGGAACACGAGCGCCAGTGGATGCGCCTGGCCGTGCTGGCGCTGGCGACGCTGCCGGATTATCCTGCCCCTGTGGCCCTGCAGTTGACCGGCTTCGAGCAGGTTCAGGCCAGCGTCTTCCAGGTGGCGCGCAGCCCCGGCAAGACCGTCGTCTACATCGGCTGCCTGCTGCTGGTGCTGGGGGTGTTCTCGATGTTCTACATCCGCGAACGCCGCGTCTGGGTGTGGATCCGGCCGCAGGATGGGGGCAGCGCCTGGCTGGCCGCCATGACGACTCAGCGGCGCACCCTGGATTTCAACCACGAATTTGAACGGCTGCGAGATGCCCTGCGCCGCCTGTCCGGAGGACACGATCATGACGTCTGATTCCATCGCCGCACGCGACGCGGCTGTCTGGCCGCAAGACATGAACGCCAGCGGCGACCGACGCGGCCGACGAGGCCGGCCCGACTGGACTGATTTCGGCTTCTTCCTGCTGCTGGCGGCGGGCGCGGCCCACGTGCTGACGGACTACGGCACGTTCATGGATTACTACGAAAAGCTGATCCTGATCGGCGCGGTCGGCCTGTTCAGCTGGATGGGCTGGTTGTGGCGGCCGCTGCGGACCCTGATGGTGGCCGCCGGCCTGACGGCGCTGCTGGCGGTCTGGCTCTACAGCCCCACGGGCGAGTTGCTGCAAGGCGATCTGTCGCGGGCCGAGAGCGTCTTCCTGCTGAAATACCTGATCTCCTCGCAGTCGGCCATCCTCTGGATGTGCGCCCTGTTTGCGCTGGCGACGATCTGCTATTGGATCGGCTTCGCCAGCAACACGGCGGCCTGGCTGGGCAGCGTCCTGACCTGGACGGCGGTCTACGCCGGGGTGACCGGGCTGCTGGTGCGCTGGCGCGAAGGCCATCTGCTGGGGCCCGACATCGGCCATATCCCCGTCAGCAATCTGTACGAAGTCTTCGTCCTGCTGTGCCTGATCACGGCGCTGTTCTACCTGTACTACGAACGCCGCTACGCCACGCGCGCCCTGGGCGGTTTCGTGCTGCTGGTCATCAGCTCCCTGGTGGTGTTCCTGCTGTGGTATTCCTTCACCCGCGACGCCTACCAGATCCAGCCGCTGGTGCCTGCCCTGAAAAGCTGGTGGATGAAGCTGCACGTCCCGGCGAATTTTATCGGCTACGGCACCTTCAGCCTGGCGGCCATGGTGGGCTTTGCCTATCTGGTCAAATCGCACGGCGAGACCCGCACCTGGAAGCCGCTGGTGCCGGTGTTCCTCCTGGGCGCGGTGCTGTGCGCCGAGCCGCTGATCTTCGGCTCGCGTGAACTGTCCGCCACCTGGATGCTGTATTTCGGCATTGGCGCGCTGATCGTGGGCACGATTCTGACGTTCCGCGCGCCGATCGCCCGGCGCCTGCCCTCGCTGGAAATCCTGGACGACATCATGTACCGGGCCATTGCGGTGGGCTTTGCGTTCTTCACCGTGGCGACGATTCTGGGGGCGCTGTGGGCGGCTGACGCCTGGGGCACCTACTGGCAGTGGGATCCCAAGGAAACCTGGGCGCTGATCGTCTGGCTGAATTACGCCGCCTGGCTGCACATGCGCCTGATGAAGGGCCTGCGCGGCGCCATGTCCGCTTACTGGGCGCTGTCGGGCCTGCTGGTGACCAGCTTCGCCTTCCTGGGCGTCAATATGTTCCTGTCGGGCCTGCACTCGTACGGCGAGCTGTGATTGAATCGGGGCTGCCTCTGGCAGCCCCGTAGGCGTTCCCGTCTGGACGAGCCTTACGACAGGCGCCGTCCGCTGATTTCCTCGATGTAGGCGCGGGCGGCCGGGTCCTTGACCAGCGGCATGATGTTGTCGCAGGCCAGGATGTCCAGCGGCGGCCGTGACCCCGAAATCACATATCCCTGAACATAGTCCACCCCCATGTCGGCCAGTGCGCGCAGGGTGGCGACGTCTTCGACCCACTCGGCGATGCACTCCATGCCCAGGTTGTGGGCCAGGTCCACGATGCTGTTGACGATGGCGATGTTGGCCTCGCTGGCCAGCATGTCGCGGATCAGGGTGCCGTCGATCTTGATCATGTCGGCCGGCAGCTCCTTCAGGTAGGAGAACGAGGTGTAGCCGGCCCCGAAGTCATCCAGGGCCACGCGGGCGCCCATGCGCTGCAGCCGCCGCATGAACTGCCGGGTGCGCTCCAGGTCCTGCAAGGCCACGCCTTCGGTGATTTCCACGCACAGGCGCCGGGTGAATTGCGGCTGCTGGTTCAGGATGCCGAACAGGACGTTGATGAAGCGGTCGTCGTTCAGCGAAACCCCGCTGAGATTGACGTTGACCTGGCGGGTCTGGCCGAGCTTCAGGTGATGCTTGGACATCCAGTCGAGCAGGGTCGTGAAGACCCATTTGTCGATGGCGGTGATCATGCCGCTGTCCTCGGCCGCCTGGATGATCTTGCCGGTCTGGAGCGGCCGCGCGCCGGTGTTGCGCACCCGCAGCAGCGCCTCGAAATTGAGGGTCTGCAGGGGATGGCGCAGCGACATGATGGGCTGCATCTCCAGGAAGACGTCCTCGGACGTGCCCTTGTTTTCCAGTTGCTCGAACAGGTGCAGTTCGTCGATGTGGTCGAACAGCTCGCGGGCGTTTTCCTCGTACAGGACGACGTCCTGATGCTGCTTGCGGGCGTCGCGGCAGGCGCGGCTGGCGGCGGAGATGGCGTCCTTGGGCGTCATGCTGCGGTCGATGTCGATCAGCCCCATGGCGCTCTTGAGCTGGAAGGCCCGTTCGCCGACGTACAGGGCTGAACCGTTCAGGCTCTCGATCATGTCCTGGGCGTGTCGGCGGGCCTCGCCGGCCCGCATGCCGGGGAACAGAATGATGAACTCGTCGTTGCCGATGCGGCCCAGGGGCTGCTCGTCGGCCAGCGAGTATTTCAGCCGTTCGCAGACCATTTGCAGCAAGGTGTCGCCGGTCGAGTGGCCGAACAGGTCGTTGACGCGCTTGAGGTGATCCAGGTCCAGGAAGGCCAGGGCGCAGGGGGTGTTGGTCTGCTGCAGGCTTTCGATGGCCTTCTGCATGGTCTTTTCGATCCCGCGCCGGTTGAGCGTGTCGGTCAGCGGATCGTTGTCGGCCATCAGGCGCAGCTTGCGGATGGTCTCGGTCCGCGCGCTGATGTCCTGCAGGGAGCCTTCGATGCGGCTGCCGACCAGCGTGGCGCGCAGCAGGAAATTGCGCGCCGGCGTGTCGGCCGAGGTCTGGAGGCGCTGGATCTCGGTGTCGCGGCCCTGTTCCGTGGCCACGGAGATTTCCAGCCAGTCCACTTTGGGAAAGAAATCGTTCCAGGCGAGCGCATGCAGGTCCGATTCCGGGGAGAGATCGAGGATTTCGCGTGCGTTTGGATTCAGGTGTTCGAAGTGCCGGGTGGCGCCCAGGGTGAACAGGCCCAGCGGCGTGAGCGTGTCGCGGGCAATCAGGTCGTTGCGCTGTCGCAGGCGCAGTTGCCGGTCTTCGCGCATCTTGTCGGCGGCCGCCAGGGCGATCAGCAGGTTGCAGAGCAGCAGTGCGGCCGCGCCCGGGAAGGGCGCGATCAGGGTCGCGCGCCCCAGCCCGATCAGGACCAGGCCCGTCAGCAGCACGGCCAGGGCCAGGCAGACGCCGATCGTATGCCAGAGCTGAGAGCGCGTATTGAAGCGGAACAGACCATGAATCAAGGTGATCGTGACCAGGGCCGTCGTCAGCCAGGCGGTCAGGAAGGTCGTGAGCTGGAACCAGTCGTAAGGCAGCGCCATCAGGGCCAGCAGCAGGCAGAGCGCCGTCGAGCGGCCGACCAGGCGCAGGCGGCGCACCGTGGCGGCGTCCAGGCTGGGCTGGAACAGGGTCGTGAAGAGCTGGATCGTCAGGATGTAGTAGATCAGGACGGTCAGCTTGCGGATCCAGGTCAGCGCGTCAGGCGGGATGGCCGCGCCCAGGAATTGATGGTCCCAGCCCAGCGCCCAGGCGCCCAGGCGCAGATTGCAGAGGATCCAGCAGGCCAGCACGAGGTAGGGGTGTTCGCGTGTGGTCAGGGAAATGACGACCAGGAAGGCCGCCAGCATCAGCAGCCCGCCTTCCAGCAGGCCGGTGGCCTGGGCCGTGTGCGTCGTGGTGGCGGCCAGTTCCTGGCGCTGCCAGTATTCGATGGAGAGCCGGGTGGGGAACGGCAGGCTGACCTGGCACAGGATCTGGTCGGCTGTCGAGGCGTGGGGCCGTTGCATCTGCTGCCCGAGCGGACTGTCCTGGATTTTGAGTGTGCGCCGGGACGCGGCGCTGGATGGGGGTTCGGCGCCGGATTGGCTGTGGGTCAGCCGGCATTCGGGCGCACCGGCTGGATGGATCGGCAGCAGCAGGGAAAATCGATCGGGCGCGTCGGCGTTCGGAGCGGCGGGCAAGTCAGCCAGCAGCCACACCTGGCCGGTCGGCGCGGATTCGGCGAGCCGGGTGGGGCGCGACAGGAGCTGTTCCAGCGCCTGCGCCGGATCGAGCCTGACGTCGGTGTGCAGGAAACGGGCGGTCAGCGGCTGCCCGGCGTAATCGCCGAGGCGCGGCTGCAGCAGCGCGGCGAGCAGCCCCAGCCCGATCAGGACCGGAATGCCGACATACAGGAGGTACGACCAGGCGCGCCCGGCGGCGGAGCGGGTAAAGGGACCGGGCGAGCGGGGAGGGAGCGTCTTGGTCGCCATGAAACGGAAAGATTAGGCAAAGACCGGTTCGGTCGCGCACAAACCGGGGCTATGGTCGATTGACGTCCGGAAACAGGGAAAGTTTAGGCGGTTCAGGGGCGGTGGGGAATCCGTTCCTGGGCGTACAGGTCCTGGAGGGTTTCGCGCGGTCGGATCAGCCAGGAATCCTGGCCGTCCACCAGGACTTCTGCGGCCCGGGGGCGCGTATTGTATTGGCTGGACATGGAGAAGGCATAGGCGCCGGCGGACTGGATGGCCAGCAGGTCGCCTTGTTCCAGGGGCAGCGCACGGCCGCGCGCCAGCCAGTCGCCGCTTTCGCAGATCGGGCCGACGACGTCATAGGTCTCGACGGGCGTGCCGGCGCGCGGGGCGACCGGGACGACTCCGTGCCAGGCTTCGTACAGGGCCGGACGCATCAGGTCGTTCATGGCGGCGTCCACGATGGCGAAATTGCGCGCCTCGGTCCGCTTGAGGTATTCGACGCGGGTCAGCAGCACGCCCGCGTTACCGACCAGGGAGCGGCCCGGCTCCAGGATCAGTTGCAGGTGGTCCAGCCCTCGGGCCGCCAGTTCGGCGAAGACCGGCGTCAGCAGTTCGGCCGGGTCGGGCGGGGTTTCGTCGGTGTAGCGGATGCCCAGGCCGCCGCCCAGGTCCAGGTGCCGCAGGGCGATGCCGTCGGCCGCCAGGGTGTCGATCAGGTCCAGCAGCTTGTCGAGCGCGTCCAGGTAGGGCTCGATCTGGGTGATCTGGGAGCCGATGTGGCAGTCCACGCCGACGATCTCCAGCCCCGGGTGTTGCAAGGCCTGGCGGTACAGTTCGGGGGCCCGGCGGATGTCCACGCCGAACTTGTTTTCCTTCAGGCCGGTGGAGATGTAGGGATGGGTGCGCGCATCGACGTCGGGGTTGACGCGCAGGGACACCGGCGCGCGCACGCCCAGTTCCTGGGCGATGTCGGCCAGGCGTTCGAGCTCGGCGGCCGATTCGACGTTGAAGCACTTGATCCCGGCGGCCAGCGCCTTGCGGATTTCCCAGCCCTGCTTGCCCACGCCGGAGAACACGACGCGGTCGGGGTTGGCGCCCGCCGCCAGGATGCGTTCGAGCTCGCCGCCCGAGACGATGTCGAAACCGGCGCCCAGGCGCTGGAATTCGTGCAGGACGGCCAGATTGGAATTGGCTTTGACGCCGTAGCAGATCAGCGCGTCATGCCCGGCGACGGCCTGCGCGTAGCGGTGCCAGGCGGCGTGCAGCGCGGCGCGGGAATAGACGTACAACGGCGTGCCGTAGCGGTCGGCGAGTTCAGGCAGCGGGATGTTCTCGGCATGCAGGATGCCGTCCCGGAGGGGGAACTGGGAGTCTACGGTCATGGGTGTCAGGGCTGCGAAACTGGGCGTGAGTCCGGCGCAGGCGCCGGGGTGACGGTGGGCGGGGCCGCCAGCGCGGCGTCGGCCGGCGGCGGTGGGTCGGGCAGGCGCAGATCGCCTTTCATGCCGCAGCCGGCCAGCGCGAGGGTCAGGCCGGCACAGGCCAGGAGGCGCGCGGTGTGCGGGAACAGGAGATGAGATGTCATCAGAAGGGCACGCGGACGGGTTGGGGAATGGCGGCGCCGGAATCGGAGTCGGCGCCGGAGTCGCCGTGCAACTGATCGAGCAGCGTACCGATGCCGTCCAGGCCGCCGCCGGGCGCGCCTGGCACCGGATCGCCCGGCGCGGGCAGGCCGACACGGGCGATGGCCGTGCCCGGCGGGAATTCACTGAAATAGAAGTCGCCGTCGATGCGCGTCAGCCCGCTGGGCATGGGGCCGGGCGGGATTTCCGGCTGGCCTGCCAGGGCGACGCGCATATAGTCCACCCAGATGGGCAGGGCGGCGCCGCCGCCGGTTTCGCCCTGGCCCATGGATTTGGGCTGGTCGAAGCCCATCCAGGCCACGGCGACCAGTTTCGGATTGAAGCCGGCGAACCAGGCGTCCTGGGAGTCGTTGGTGGTGCCGGTCTTGCCGCCGATGTCGTTGCGCTTGAGTTCGCGGTGGGCGCGCGCGCCGGTCCCGAAGGTGGCGACCCCGCGCAACATGTCGTCCATGACGTAGACCGTGCGCGGATCGACCACGCGCGCCAGGGTGTCGCCGGCCACGGTCGGCCGTGAACGCATGATGATCTTGCCGGTGCTGTCGGTGACGTAATCGATCAGGTAGGGCGGCACGCGGTAGCCGCCGTTGGCGAAGACCGCATAGCCGCCGGCCATCTGCAGCGGCGTCACGCTGCCGGCGCCCAGGGCCAGCGGCAGCACGGCCGGCTGGCGCGAACGGTCGAAGCCGAAGCGGGTGACGTAATCCTGCACGTACTGGGGTCCCACGGCCTGCATGATGCGGATCGAGATCATGTTCTTGGACTTGTACAAGCCCTGGCGCATGGTGAGCATGGGCTCGTAGGAGCGGCCGTAGTTCTTGGGGTTCCAGGCCTTGGAGCCGGTCTGTTCCGCCGTCAGCGAGAAGGGTTCGTCCGAGATCTGCGTGGCGGGCGTCAGGCCGCGTTCCAGCGAGGACGCGTAGATGAAGGGCTTGAAGGACGAGCCCGGCTGGCGCCAGGCCTGGGTGACGCGGTTGAACTTGCCCTCGTCGAAGTCAAAGCCGCCCACCATGGCCTGGATGGCCCCGTCCTGGGCGCTCAGCGAGACCAGGGCGGCCTGGATGGAGGGCTTGTTGATCAGTTCCCAGTATTCCGCCGTCTGGTGCACGTAGACCACCGAACCGCGCTGGATGCGTACGGCGTCCTTGGCATTGGCGACTAGGCCGCGCGCCACGACACGCAGGGCGCGCTTGTCGGTGATGTCGATGATCTGGCTGGCGCTGCGGGCAACCCGGACCTCGGTCGGGCTGGCCGACAGGACGATGCCGATCATCAGATCGCCGTTGTCGGGGTGCTTTTCCTGCTGCTCGTCGATCAGGTCGTTGAGCGCTTCGGGGTTGGATTCGATGCCCTGGGGCAGGGTGACGTTTTCCTCGGGGCCGGTGTAGGGCGCGCGGCGGGTGTAGTCCAGGATGCCTGCGCGCACGGCCTGGTAGGCGGCTTCCTGGCCCTTGGAGTCGATGGTGGTGTAGACGTTGAAGCCGCGCGAGTAGATGTCGTCCTGGTAGACGCCGTACAGCAGTTGGCGGGCCAGCTCGGCCGGGTAGTCGCCGTGCACGCCGTAGCGGCCGCCCGGTGTGTTGGCGGCCGAGCGGATCACGATGGTCTGGTCCACGGCGCGCTGGTATTCGGCGTCCGTCAGGTAGCCCAGGCTGCGCATGCGGCTGAGCACGTAGCCCTGGCGCGCCTTGGCGCGTTCAAAGTTGGAGATCGGGTTGAAGCGCGACGGGGCCTTGGGGATGCCGGCCAGCATGGCGGCTTCGGCCGGCGAGATGTCGGCCAGCGGCTTGCCGAAATAGGTGCGGCTGGCGGCGGCGAAGCCATAGGCCCGGTGACCCAGGAAGATCTGGTTCATATAGAGATCGAGGATCTGATCCTTGGTCAGGGTGGCCTCGATCTTGAAGGTCAGCAGCAGCTCGTAGAATTTACGCGTGTAGGTCTTTTCCGACGACAGGTAGAAGTTGCGCGCCACCTGCATGGTGATGGTGCTGGCCCCCTGTGTCTTGGACATGTGGATGGTGTTGGCCAGGGCGGCGCGCAGCACGCCCGTCCAGTCGATGCCGCCGTGCTGGTAGAAACGGTCATCCTCTGCCGCGAGGATGGCGGACTTCATGACGTCCGGAATCTCGTCGAAGCGCAGGACGTTGCGGCGTTCTTCGCCGAATTCGCCGATCAGGACCTTGTCGGCGGTGTAGATCCGCAGCGGCACGCGGGGCCGGTAGTCGATCATCGCCGTCAGGTCCGGCAGATTGGGCCAGGCCAGCGCCAGCGCCAGACTCAGGAGCAGCGCCCCGCACAGGCCCAGGCCGGCAAACAGCACGATCGCCTTGAGGACCAACCGCGTGAACCAGGAGCGGGCCGCCGGGGCCTTCTGCTTGGAGGAGGTAGTGGTGGATTTCATCAGAGGCGATTGTAAGCCCTGGCCGGAGCGGGCCAGGAGGCGGGGACGGAGTCTGTGTAACAGGATGTGCGCGCGGGCGTGGCCGGCCGGGTCACCGGCGGCGGCGCCGGCTGATGCGATAATACACGCAAACAAACCGCCCGATGCCCCGCCATGACGATGGAATGCGCCACCGATTCGACCCGAATGCCCCCCGAGGGGCAGGGCGGCGCGCGGCCGATTTGCCTGGTGGGCATGATGGGGGTGGGCAAGACCACGATCGGCCGCCAACTGGCGGCGGCGCTGGGGCGCGAATTCGTCGACCTGGATCATGTCATCGAGGCGCGTTGCGGGGTGCGCATCGCCACCATCTTCGACATCGAGGGCGAGGCGGGCTTCCGCCGCCGCGAAACGGCCACGCTGGATGAATATACGCGCCGCTCCGACCTGGTCGTGGCGACGGGCGGCGGCGCCGTGCTGGCCGAGGAAAACCGTCGCATGCTCAGCGAGCGCAGTTGCGTCGTCTATCTGCGGGCCGGGGCCGACGAACTCTACCGGCGCGTGGCCCGGGATCGCAACCGGCCGTTGCTGCGCGCCGACGATCCGCGCCAGCGCATCGTCGATCTGCTGGCCCAGCGCGAACCGATCTACGAAAGCGTGGCCGCCGTCACGCTGGACACGGGCGACCAGCCGGTGGCCCAGGTGCTGCGCAACCTGCTGCCCCTGCTGCCTGCCCAGCCGGCGGCCCCGGCGCCCCTGACCGCAGTCCAGGCGCCTCTTACAGAATAGGACTCATCGGAACCCATGCACACAGTCCAGGTCGAGACGCCCGGCGGGCGCTACCCCATTCATATCGGCGCGGGACGGCTGGACGCCGTTGCGGACAGCATTCCGGCCGACGCCACGGCGATCGCCGTCGTCACCAATACGACGGTGGGCGCGCTGTATGGCGATCGGCTGCGCGCGGCCCTGCAGGCCGCCGGCAAGCCGCTGCAGTTCATCGAACTGCCTGACGGCGAACAGCACAAGACCTGGGAATCCCTGGACCGCATCTTCGACGCGCTGCTGGCGGCGACCCTGGACCGCAAGGCCGTGCTGGTGGCCCTGGGCGGCGGGGTGGTGGGCGACATCGGCGGTTTCGCGGCTTCGTGCTACATGCGCGGCATCCGTTTCGTTCAGGTGCCGACGACGCTGCTGGCCCAGGTGGATTCGTCCGTGGGCGGCAAGACGGCCATCAACCACCCGCGCGGCAAGAACATGATCGGGGCGTTCTACCAGCCCCTGGCCGTGGAAATCGATCCCGGCGTCCTGGCGACGCTGCCGGCCCGGGAGATCTCCGCCGGCCTGGCCGAGATCATCAAGTACGGCATGATCGCCGATCCCGAATTTTTCGCCTGGTGCGAGGCCCACGTCGGCGCTCTGCGCGCGCTCGACGAGCAGGCCATCCGGCACGCCGTGCGCCGTTCCTGCGAACTCAAGGCCTGGGTCGTGTCCCAGGACGAACGCGAATCCGGCCTGCGCGCCATCCTCAACTTCGGTCACACTTTCGGCCACGCCATCGAATCCGGCCTGGGCTACGGCCAGTGGCTGCACGGCGAGGCCGTGGGCTGCGGCATGGTCATGGCGGCGGAACTGTCCGCCCGGGTCTGCGGGCTGGACGCCGGGGCCGTGGACCGCATCCGCGCGCTGGTGGCGGCCATCGGCTGCCCGGTCCAGCCGCCCGCTCTGGGCGCCGACCGCTGGCTGGACCTGATGCGGGTGGACAAGAAAAACGAAGGCCGGCAGATCCGCTACGTGCTGCTGCCGGCTTTGGGGCGGGCCGAGGTCCGGGCGGTGGCCGACGATCGGGTGCGGCCGCTGCTGCCGGACGCCGCGCAGACTGTTTAACGCGCGCCTGCTGAAACAAGAGGCGCGTCATCCAGGGAGGCATCGAAGCATGACGACCCGCCGGACTGATCCCGCGCCCTACGCCTGCCGCCCGGAGGCTTCCCGGGGACGCCGCCACCCGGAGCCGCCGCCCGCGGGCCGCACCGACTTCCAGCGCGACCGTGACCGCATCATCCATTGCTCGGCCTTTCGCCGGCTGGAATACAAGACCCAGGTCTTTCTCAACCACGAAGGCGACCTGTTCCGCACCCGCCTGACGCACAGCATCGAGGTCGCCCAGATCGCCCGCACGCTGGCGCGCAATCTGGGCGTGGACGAAGACCTGACCGAGGCCATCGCCCTGGCCCACGACCTGGGCCACACGCCCTTTGGCCACGCGGGCCAGGACGAACTCAACGCCTGCCTGCGCGAGCTGGCGCCCGAGGCCGGGGGCTTCGAGCACAACCTGCAGAGCCTGCGGGTGGTGGACGAGCTCGAAGAACGCTACGCGGCCTTCAATGGCCTGAACCTGTGCTTCGAGACCCGCGAGGGCGTGCTCAAGCATTGCTCGCGCGCCCATGCGCGGCGGCTGGGCGAGGTCGGCGCGCGTTTCCTGGACGGCACCCAGCCGTCTCTGGAGGCCCAGCTGACCAACCTGGCCGACGAGATCGCCTACAACAACCACGACGTGGACGACGGCCTGCGCTCGGGCCTGATCACCTTGCCGCAACTGCTGCACCTGGACATCTTCGCCGCGCATCACGAGCAGGTGCTGCGCCGCTATCCGGACGCCGACCCCAAACGGCTGGTGTCCGAGGTCATCCGCGCCATGATCAACACGCTGGTGCAGGATCTGACGCGCACCACGGCGGACCGCATCGCCGGCCTGCGGCCGCAATCGGTGGACGAGGTCCGGGCCGGTCCGCCGCTGGCGGCCTTCTCCGAAGACATCCGCGCCCAGGCCGATGCGCTGAAGCAGTTCCTGCTGAAGAACCTGTACCGGCATTTCCAGGTCATGCGCATGACGAGCAAGGCCCGGCGTGTCGTGCGAGAGCTGTTCGTCGCGTTCCAGGACGATCCCCGGCTGCTGGCCGACGAATACCGGCGCGACGACCCGATGGCCCAGGCGCGCGCGATCGCCGACTACATCGCCGGCATGACGGATCGGTATGCGATCCGCGAGCATCGGGCCATCTACAGGATGGATTAGCTCGGACACGAAACAGTCCACTGCGGATGAGGCGGGACATCAGACAGTCCTCTACGGACTGTCTGATGCCAGACGAATCCGAGCAGTCTGCAGACTGCGAGGTGGAGGGATGCCACGGCTGAAGACGGTTCCCGAACGGAGAGCGAACGATGCTTCAACAGATACTCACCGCACTCGGCTCGGACGCGTCGCCCGGCACGCTGCAAGTCCACGGCAGTGCGAGCCTGTCTGCGCGCTATCCGGTCAGTGATCTGGCCTGCGCCGGCATCGGTACGGCCGCGCTGATGCTGGCGCGGTGGGCGCGGCCCGAAGCGCCGCCTGCGGTCGAGATCGACCGGGCGCTGGCTTCGTGGTGGTTTGGCTTCAGCATCCGGCCGTTGGGCTGGGAGCGGCCGAACGTGCGCGACGCCGTCACGGGCGACTACGCTGCGCGGGACGGCTGGATACGCCTGCATGCCAACGCGGTCCACCATCGCCGCGCCATCCTGGCGGTCCTGGAACTGCCGGACGGTGCGGCGCGCGACGCCGTGGCACGGCGGGTCCGGGGGTGGTCCGCCGAGGCGCTGGAAGAAGCCGTCGTGCAAGGCGGGGCCTGCGCGGCCGCCTTGCGCGCGCCCGCAGCCTGGCGTGACCATCCACAGGGCCGCGCCGTGGCGGCGGAACCGCTCGTCCACTGCCTGACCGGACTGGCCGGGGCGCCGGACGCCGGCTGGCTGGACGACCCGGACCCCGGGCGGCCGCTGGCGGGCATTCGCGTGCTGGACCTGACCCGCGTGCTGGCCGGGCCCACGGCGACGCGTTTTCTGGCCGCTTATGGCGCCCGGGTGCTGCGCCTGGACCCGGCGGATTGGACCGAGCCGGGCATGGTGCCCGAGGTCACCGCAGGCAAGCGCTGCGCCTTCCTGGACCTGCGCCGTCCCGAAGGACGCGAGCGGTTCCGGCAACTGCTGGCCCGGGCCGACGTGCTGGTCCATGGCTATCGGCCCGGCGCGCTGGATGCGCTGGGGCTGGATGCCGAGACGCGCCAGGTCATACGGCCCGGTCTGGTGGACGTCTGCCTGGACGCCTGGGGCTGGAGCGGGCCTTGGCGGGGGCGCCGGGGCTTTGACAGTCTGGTCCAGATGAGCGCCGGCATTGCCTGGGCGGGCGAGGGCGCAGCGCCCGATCCCCTGCCGGTTCAGGCGCTGGACCAGTCGGCGGGCTATCTGATGGCGGCCTGCGCGCTGCGCGGCCTGACGCTGCGCCGCGAGACCGGCCTGGGCGGCGGCTGGCGGGTCTCGCTGGCCCGGATGGCGCGGTTGCTGCAGGATGCCGCCGAGGCCCCGCCGGACACCGCATCCATCCTGGGGATGGCGCCCGATGCGGCCTATGATCCGGCGATCGAGCCGACCGCCTGGGGGCCCGCGCAAAGACTGCGGGCGCCCTGCCGTGTGGCGGGCGCCCGCTGGGGCTGGGATTGGCCGGCGTGCGACCTGCGCAGCAGCCCGCCGGACTGGGGGTGACCCGGCGCCGGAGCGCCCGGTCGGGCCAGGTGTTTCAGTCGTCCGAGGCGATCAGGTCGTCGCCGACGGCCTTGCCCTGCGCGCGCCGCCTGGCGCGGCGCATGCGCATCAGCGGCGGGATGACGACGATGCACAGCGAGACGATCCACAGACCCAGGGCGATCGGGCTGTCCCACAGAATGTGCAGTTCGCCGTTGGTGATCGACAGCGCGCGGCGCAGGTTCTGTTCCATCATGTCCCCCAGCACCACCCCCAGCACCATCGGCGCCATGGGCACGCCGCCCTTGCGCAGCAGGTAGCCGACCAGGCCCAGGAAGGCGGCCATGGTCAGGTCAAAGGTGCCGGCGTTGATCGCGTACACCCCGATGTAGCTGATGCACAGGATGCCGGGCACCAGCAGCCAGTTCGGCAGCGACAGCACTTTCGAGAAGACCCGCACCATGGGAATGTTCATCAGGAACAGCAGCACGTTGGCGATGAACAGCGAGGCGACCAGGCCCCAGACCAGTTCCGGCTTGGTGTCGAACAGCACCGGGCCCGGGGTGATGTTGTAGAGCGTCAGCGCGCCCATCATCACGGCGGTGGTCCCGGAGCCGGGTACGCCCAGGGTCAGCATGGGCACGAAGGAACCCACGGCCGACGCGGTCGAAGCGGCTTCCGGCGCGGTCACGCCGCGCAGGTCGCCTTCACCGAAGCAGGCGTCGGGATCACGGCCTTCCTGGTAGCGTTTTTCGTTGGAGTAGGCCACGGCGGAAGCCACGCTGGCCCCTGCGCCCGGCAGCACGCCGATGAAAAACCCCAGGATGGAGCTGCGCAGCACGGTCCATTTGGTGAACAGCAGTTCCTGCAGATTGAACAGCTTGCGCTCGTTGGGCGGGACTTCGGGGGATTCGCCGCGCACGGCGGATTCCAGCAGTTCCAGCAGTTCGGCAATGGCGAACAGTGCGATCACCACGACCACGAAATCAATGCCGTCGAACAGGTGGACGGAATCGAAGGTGTAGCGGTAGACCCCGGAATTGGCGTCCACGCCCACCGTGGCGATCGCCAGGCCCAGCATGGCCGACAGCGTGCCCTTGACCGGCTGGTTGCCCAGCAGGCTGGTCAGGCAGCAGAAGGCGAAGACGATCAGCACGAAATATTCGGCCGGGCCGAAGGCCAGGGCCCAGCGGGCCAGCAAAGGCGCCAGCAGGATCACGCCGAGGGTGGACACCATCGCGCCGCAGAAGGCCGACCAGCCCGACAGCGACAGGGCCACGTTGGACAGGCCCTTGCGCGCCAGCGGATAGCCGTCCAGCGTGGTCATGATGGCGCTGGCCTCGCCCGGCACGTTGATCAGGATGGCGCTGATGCGCCCGCCGTATTCGGCGCCCACGTACACGGCCGCCAGCAGGATCAGCGCGGTTTCCGGAGGCAGGTTGAGGGCGTAGGCGATGGGGATGAGCATGGCCACGCCGTTGATCGGCCCCAGGCCCGGCAGCACGCCGACCAGGGTGCCCAGAAAGGCGCCCAGGGCGGCGACCAGCAGGTTCATCCAGGAAAAGGCGACATCGAAACCGATGCTCAGATGGTCGAGGATCTGGCTCATGACAGGAACTCCAGGAGACCCAGGGGCAGCACGACGTCCAGCGCCCGGTCGAACAGCAGGAAGAACAGCACGCTCATCACGACGCCGCCGAGGATCATCTTGCCCCAGGCGCCGCCGAACAGGCGGCCGATCAGCACGGTGACGAGCGCGGTGGCGACGATGAAGCCCAGCGTTTCAAAGAGCATGGCGTAGCCGAAGATGTAGACCACCATCAACAGCAGGCGCGGCCAGTCGATGGCTTCGCCCTTGCGGTGCGCATGCCAGTGCTTGAACATCAGCCAGGCGCCGCACAGGGCGATGATCAGGGCAATCAGCAGCGGAAAGGCCCGCGGGCCCACCGGTTCGTAGGAAAAGGGGGCTTGCAGGTCGTGGCCGAACCACGCCATCAGGCCGGCGAAGATCAGGGCGCAGAAGCCCAGGGTGCGATCACTCATGGCGGGGTCCGGTCTGGCTTATTGACGGATCAGGCCGAACTCATTGGCCAGCTTGGCATAGTCGGCGACGCGTTCCTTGACGTACTTGTCCAGTTCGGCGCCCGACTTGTTGAAGGGGAACAGGCCCTGCTTGTCGCGGATGGCGGCAAAGGACGCGTCGGCCTGGGTCTTGTCGAAGGCGTCCACCCACCATTGATAGTCGGCGTCGGAGACCTTCGGACCCACGTAGAAGCCGCGGATGATGGGCCACTGGATGTCGAAGCCTTCTTCCTGGGCGGTGGGCACGGCGGCCAGCTTGCCCGGCAGGCGCTGGTCGTTGAACACGGCCAGGACGCGGATCGGGGCGCCGCCTTCGAGCATGGTGAAGGCTTCGGCCGCGTCGCCCATATAGGCCTGGATGTGGCCGCCGCGCAGGGCGGTGATCGCATCGCCGCCCCCTTCGAAGGCCACGAAGCGCATCTTGCGGTAGTCCACGCCCGCCGCGCGCGCCGTCAGGGCCGCCTTCATCCAGTCCTGGCTGCCGACGGTGCCGCCGGCGCCCAGCACGATCTTGCTCGGGTCCTGCTTGAAAGCCGCCATCAGATCCTTCAGGTTCTTGTACGGCGAGTCGTCGCGCACCACGGCCACGCCGTAGTCGGCGCCCACGGCGGCCAGCCAGCGCACGTCGTCCACGTTGTAGCGGCCGAACTTCTTCTGGGCCAGGTTCAGCAGCGAGCCGCCGGAGAAGGCCACGATGGAATTGGCATCGGCCGGCTTCTGGGCGATCACGTGGTTATAGGCCACGGCACCGATCCCGCCGGGCATGTAGACGATGCGCATCGGGTCGGACAGGGCGCCGGAAGCCTTCAGGCCTTCCTGGGCCAGGCGACAGGTCAGGTCGAAGCCGCCGCCGGGGTTGGCGGGCGCGATGCATTCGGGCTTGTTCGGGGCCGCGTGGGCCGACAGGCCCAGCGCCAGCAGGGCGCCGCCCAGCAGCAGCGATAAGGAACGGGATTTCATGGCGGGTCTCCTTGGTATGAGGAGCGCGCCGACGGCATGCCCGGCGCGCGTTGGCGACACCTTAGGCCTGCCAAGCTTTCCGCCGGCTTTCAAAAAGACGATTTCGCGGGAAAACCCTCATCCACGGGAAACACGAGCGAGACCTGGACGCCGGGGTCGGCGGGCTCGATGCGCAGGACGCCGCCGTGCCGTTGCATGATGGTGTGGACGATGGCCAGGCCCAGGCCCGCGCCGTGGCTGCGCTTGCCGGCCTGCCCCCGGCGAAAGCGCCGGCCCGCCTTGCGGATGTCGGTCTCGGTCATGCCCGGGCCGGTGTCGCGCACGCTCAGGATGGCGCCGTCGGGCGTGCGTTCGATGCGCAGCGTGACGGCGCCGCCCTCGGGCGTGTACTTGATGGCGTTGTCCAGCAGGTTGACGAGCGCCTCGCGCAGCAGCCATTCGATTCCGGTCACCGTGATGCCGAGCTCGCCGCCCTCCAGCGCGAGGGTCTGCCGCTTCTGGCGCGCCAGGCTGTAGAGCTGGCGGATGACGTCCTGGGCCAGGGCCGTCAGTGCGACGGTCTGCGGCGGGCCGTCGCGGGCATCGGTGTCCCGGGCGCGGGCCAGCGCCAGCATCTGCGCGGCGGTGCGCTGCGCCTGGTCCAGGCCGCCGCGCATGGCCAGCAGGGCGGCGCGCGCTTCGGCGGGATCGGATTCGCGCAAGGCGTAGTCCAGTTGGGTGTGCAGGACCGCCAGCGGCGTGCGCAACTGGTGCGAGGCGTCGTCCAGGAACTGGCGCTGCCGGCGCGCCTGGCGGGCGTGGCGGGCGACGTGCTGGTTGACGGCGTCCACCAGCGGCCGGACTTCGCGGGGGAGCTCCGGCGCCGAGATCGGGCTGAGGTCGTCGTGGGCCCGGCCTTTCAGCTTGCGGTACAGGCGCGTCAGCGGCCGCAGGCCGATCAGCACCCCGACGACGATCAGGCCGGTGGAGGCCAGCACCTCGATCAGGTCGCGCACGATGTTGCGGATCATCAGGTCGCGGATGACCTGGTCCCGGCCGCTGCGATCCTCGCCCACCATGACGATGACCCGGCCGGTCTTTTGTCCGTAGAGCGGCGGCGCCATGGGGCGGGCCAGGGCGGCGATGCGGATCGAGGCGCCCAGGTAGTCGCGGTCGTAGAACACCGGACTGTTCGAAGGCAGGCGCGCATCGGGCAGCGGCAGGTCCTGGTTGCCGATGTCGGCCAGGCCGTCTTCGGTCAGGATGCGGTAGTAGACCGAATCGTTGGCGGTCAGCTCGAAGAACTCGAGCATCAGGTAGGGCAGTTCCACGGCCAGGCCGCCGCTGGCGGTGGAAATGTTGTGGTCGATGGCGCGCAGGGCGCCCGCCAGGGACCGGTCGTAGGCCAGGTCGACCTGCTGGTGCAGTTGGCTGCTGGAAAACCACAGGGCCAGGCTCAGGACCGTGATCTGCGCCGGCACCAGGATCCACAGCAGCAGGGACCGGAGGCTGCCGGGGCGGCGTTCAGCCGGGCGCGTCATGCGCCGGTTCCAGGCAGTAGCCCATGCCGCGCAGCGTCACGATCTGCACGTCGGTGCCGGTCAGCTTCTTGCGCAGCCGGTGCACCAGGACCTCGATGGCCTCCAGATTGATCGTCGTGTCGTCCGGGCTGATGCGTTCCAGGATCTGCTGCTTGGTGACCGGTTCGCCCGCCTTCTGCATCAGGACCTTGAGCGCCGCGTATTCCCGGGGCGACAGGTTCAGCGCCTGGTCCTCGTGCAGGAAGCGCTGGCTGCCGATGTCCAGCACCAGGTCGCCCAGGGTCCAGCGCGGATGCTCGCGGCCCCGGCTGCGCCGGATCAGTGCATTGAGCCGGGCTTCGAGTTCCCCGATGGCGAAGGGCTTGTGCATGAAGTCGTCGGCGCCTTCGTGCAGCGTGCCGATGCGTTCGGACAGCGAATCGCGTGCGGTCAGCACCAGCACCGGGCAGCGATCGTCGCGCCCGCGCAGGCGGCGCAGGAATTCATGACCGTCCATCCCCGGCAGTCCCAGGTCCAGGATGATGGCGTCGAATTCCTCGACCGCCAGGCGGCGCTCGGCCAGCTCGGCATCGTCGGCCCAGTCGACCATGAACCCGCCGTGGCGGGCCAGGCCGCGTGCCAGCCACGCGGCCAGTTCGGATTCGTCTTCGATCAGCAGGATGCGCATGCTGGTCATCATAGAATCTGACGCGCGGATTTGCACGACCCCGCAGGCTGCGCAGCGTGGGGGTACTACTCTCTGGCGCAAAGGGTAATCAAATGCGAAACTGCCGGAAATTGAAGTGAAGTCACGCTTGGGTGCCGGAGGTCCGGGGTGAAGCGTCCGCTGTTCGTCGTGATCCTGCTGCTGCTCCTGGGCGTTGCCGCCGTGCTGGGCACCGAAGCCTATGATCGCTCCCGCAGCGAGACGCGTCTCATGGCCGGCGCGCGTCGGCAGCTCGACGAACGAGCCGCCCGCCTCAGGGACGACCTGCAGGCGCTGCAGGGCCTGAACGAGCGCCTGGCCGCCGCGCTGGCCGCCGCGCCTGGCGCCGAAGAGAAGCCGTTCCACGAGATCGCGCCCGGCATGGCGCAGGCCCGGCCGGATATCCGCAGCATCGTCTTCGTCCACAAGCTGCGGATCGAGTGGGTCTACCCGATCGCCGGCAACGAGCCCGTCATCGGCCTGGACTACAGCCTGCGGCCCCAGTTCATGGCCAAGATCAATCACATGATCCGGCACCGCGAGCCGGTGATCGACGGGACGACCCGCCTGGTGCAGACGGGGCGGCCCGGCCTGATTTTTCGCATGCCGATTTTCGATGCGCCGGCCGCCGGCGGCGGTTACCGGGGCATGACGGCCCTCACGGTCGACCTGGAAAACACCTTGCGCCGCGCCGGTCTGATCGGCGCCGAGGCCGACCTTGACCTGGCGATTCGCAGCCGCGAGGCCGACGGCCAGCCTGCAGTCGGCCTGTTCGGTGCGCCCGGCTTGTTCGATCTGCCGCATGCACAGACGACGATCGTGCTGCCGGGCGTCACCTGGGAATTGGCCGCCGTGCCCAAGGACGGTCTGGCCTACGACCCTGCGCGCATCTGGCTGATCCGGGGGGTGGGGGCTTCGGTGACGCTGCTCCTGCTGCTGGCGGTGCTGTATCACCAGGGGGTCTGGCGTCCCCTGTCCGGCGGACGAACCGCCCGGGATGGGCAGGCGTCTCTGCGGACACTGCTGCTGATCATCACCCTGGCGCCCATGCCGCTGATGGTCGGCCTGGCGGGCTGGCTGGTGTTCACGGCCTCGCTCCAGGCGGTCGAGGATCTGGAGCGGCAGCAGGTCGATGAACTGGCTGATCAGCTCAGAGACAAGGTCGCCGATTTTTTCGAGGTGCCGCGCGCGGCGGCGGCTTTCAACGCCAGCCTGTTCAAGAGCGGGCTGATCGACCTGGATCGCCGTGAGGATCTGCTGCACAGCTTTCTGCTGCAGTTGCGCCAGCAACCGCTGTTGACGCTGCTGTCCGTCGGTATGGCGGATGGCGGCTATCTGTCGGCGGGCCGCCCCCCGCTGGGCGATGAGCGCGGCCTGCGTATCCTGCAGGTCGATCCCCGCGAGGGCGGGGTGTTGCGCATCGACCGCGTGGACGACGACAACCGGCGCAGCACGTCGGTGGGCAGTGACGTGCGCTACGACCCCCGGAGCCGGCCCTGGTACGAGGCTGCGCTGCAGGCCGACAGCCTGCGCTGGTATCCGGCCTACCGCTATACCGTGGACGATCCGGGCGGCCTGTTCGAGGACATGGGCATGGGCATGTCGGTGGCCCTGCGCGACGAGGCCGGTCATCTGGCCGGTGTCCTGAGGGCCGACGTGGCGATGTCTCAGATCAGCCAGGTCCTCAGGGCGGAAATGGTCCGGATCGGCGGGATCGCCTTCCTGATCGAGTCCGGCGGGACGCTGCTCGCCAGCTCCGACGGGGCGCCGATCTATCGCCTGGAGGACGGCCAGGTCCGCCGAGTGCAGGCCGATCAGAGCGAGGCGCCTGAAATCCGCCTGATCGGTGCGCCCATTCTGCATTCGGGGCGCGGCTCGGGCCGGCAGTCTCTGGATATCGAGGGCCGCCGCTACTCCGCCCGCTGGCAGTCGATCCAGTTGCCGGATGGCCCTTTGCTGACGGTTGCGCTGGCGCTGCCGGAGAGCCGCTACGCCGAACCGGCCGAACGGGCGCTGAACCGCATCGGCCTGCTGATCCTGGGTTTCTGGGTGGTCGGGGTCGCGGCCGCGTTGGTGGCGGCCTGGTGGCTGTCGCGCCCCTTGTTGTCCCTCAGCCGCTGGGCCGAAGACCTTGCCGAGGGCGGGGGCCTGCGCGGCCCCTCGGTCCGCAGCCCGGTGCGCGAGATCGTCGTCCTGGCGCAGGCCCTGGACCGCATGGCCGACCGGCAGCGCAGCCACGCCCGGGATTTGGAGCGCCAGGTGGCCGAGCGCACGCAGGCGCTCGTCGAGGCCAATCAGCGCCTGGTCGGTCTGTCGCTGACCGACAGCCTGACCGGGCTGGCGAACCGCCGCCATTTCGACGAGGTGCTGGCGCGGGAAAGCGAGCGGTCCCGCCGCAGCCGGCTGCCGATGAGCCTGCTGATGCTGGATGTGGACTGGTTCAAGCATTACAACGACCAGTACGGGCATCCGGCGGGGGACGTCGTGTTGAGCCAGGTGGCCCGGGTGCTGCTCGATTCCGTGCGCCGTCCGGGGGACTTGGCGGCACGCTACGGCGGCGAGGAGTTCGCCCTGATCCTGCCGGGCCTGAACCTCGACGCGGCGCAAGGCCTGGCGGCACTGATCCGGGACGCCGTCGAGGCGTTGGCCATCGCGCATGAGCACGGTCTGTCGGGCCGGGTCACGATCAGCGTCGGCGTGGCGGAATTGGATCTGGACGACGCCCATGGGGCCGGAACCCTGGTCGGCCGGGCCGATGCCGCGCTCTATCGGGCCAAGGCCGGGGGGCGCAACCGCGTCGAGACCGCCCGCGCGGACGCGGTGGCGGACGGGGCCGGCCCGCCGCTCGCGTGAGGGGCCTGCAGTCCTGAAGGGCGTTCAGGCGCCGCGCGGCGCCAGCACGTCCTTCAGCCATCGGCCGGTATGGCTGCCGGGCGCGGCGGCGACGGTTTCCGGCGTGCCCTGGGTGACGATCCGTCCCCCGCCTGCGCCGCCTTCGGGGCCCAGGTCCACGATCCAGTCGGCGGTCTTGATCACGTCCAGGTTGTGTTCGATCACCAGCACGGTGCTGCCGCTGTCCACCAGGCGCCGCAACACGTCCAGCAGCACCTCGATGTCGTGGAAGTGCAGGCCGGTGGTGGGTTCGTCCAGCACGTACAGGGTGCGCTCCGAGCCGCGCCGGGACAGTTCCTGGGACAGCTTGATGCGTTGCGCCTCGCCGCCGGACAGGGTGGTGGCGCTCTGGCCCAGGCGGATGTAGGACAGGCCGACGTCCATCAGGGTTTGCAGCTTGCGGGCCACGGTGGGCACCGCCTGGAACAGATCCAGGGCCTGGGCCACGGTCAGGTCCAGGACCTCGCTGATGGACAGGCCCCGGTAGCGGATGTCCAGGGTTTCGCGGTTGTAGCGGCGACCCTCGCAGACCTCGCAAGGCACGTACATGTCGGGCAGAAAGTGCATTTCCACGCGCACCACGCCGTCGCCCTGGCAGGCTTCGCAGCGCCCGCCTTTGACGTTGAAGGAAAAGCGCCCCGGGTCGTAGCCGCGCAGGCGGGCTTCCGGCACGCCCGCGTACAGTTCGCGGATCGGCGTGAACAGGCCCGTGTAGGTCGCCGGGTTGCTGCGCGGCGTGCGGCCGATGGGGTTCTGGTCGACGCTGATGATCTTGTCGAAAGCGTCCAGGCCTTCGATGCGGTCGTGCGGGGCGGGGTCGGCCTGGGCGCGGTTCAGCGCCTGGGCCAGGGCCGTGACCAGGGTGTCGTTGATCAAGGTGGATTTGCCCGATCCCGACACGCCGGTGACGCAGGTCAGGCGGCCCACCGGGATGGCCAGGTCGACGGTTTGCAGATTGTGGCCCCGGCATCCCAGGGCGCGCAGCCAGGCCTGGTCCGGGCCGACCGGGCGGCGCTGCGGGATGGCGATCCGCCGCACGCCCGCCAGATACTGGCCGGTCAGCGACTGGGATTGGGCCATGATTTCCGCCGGGGTGCCCTGGGCGATCACGCAGCCGCCCTGTTCTCCGGCGCCCGGACCCATGTCCAGCACGTGGTCGGCGGCGCGGATCATGTCCTCATCATGTTCGACCACGATCACGCTGTTGCCCAGATCGCGCAATTGCCGCAGGGTCTCGATCAGGCGGTGGTTGTCGCGCTGGTGCAGGCCGATGGAAGGCTCGTCGAGCACGTACATCACCCCGGTCAGGCCCGAGCCGATCTGGCTGGCCAGGCGGATGCGCTGGGCCTCGCCGCCGGACAGGGTGTCGGCGCCCCGGTCCAGGGACAAGTAGCCCAGCCCCACGTTGACCAGGAAGTCCAGCCGGGCGCGGATTTCCTGGATGATGCGGTCGGCGACCTCGCGCCGGGCGCCGTCCGGCGCCCAGTCCAGGAACCACTGCCGGCAGTCGGCCAGCGACAGGGATTCGATGTCGTACAGGGCGCGGCCGCGCCGTTCACCGGGCCCGGGGTCCTGGCCGATGAGGACGTTGCGGGCTTCGGAGCACAGGCGCGCGCCCCGGCATTCCGGGCAGAGGATCAGGTGGCGCAGCCGGCCCAGCTCCTCGCGTACGGCGTTGGAGTGGGTTTCGCGCCAGCGCCGTTCCAGATTGGGGATGACGCCCTCGAAGGCATGCCGCCGCAGCGTGGGCACGCCGCCTTCACCCAGGTATTGGAAGGCGATCTCCTGCTCGCCGGAGCCGTGCAGGATGTGGTCGCGCACGGCCGGCTCCAGCGTCTGGAAAGGCGTGTCCAGGTCGAAGCCGTAGTGTTGCGCCAGGCTGGCCATCATGGCGTAGCTGAAGGCGTTGCGGCGGTCCCATCCGTGGATGGCGCCCGCAGCCAGGCTCAGTTCGGGGAATGCGACGACGCGCGCCGCGTCGAAGGATTCCACCTGGCCCAGGCCGTTGCAGGTCGGACAGGCGCCGGCCGGGTTGTTGAAGCTGAACAGGCGCGGCTCCAGCTCGCCCATGCCGCGCGCGCAGACCGGGCAGGCGTAGGCCGCGGAAAACGCCTGTTCCTGGTCGGTGTCCAGATCCAGCGCCAGGGCGCGGCCTTGCGCCAGTTCCAGCGCGGTCTCGAAGCTTTCGGCCAGCCGCTGGCGGCTGTCGGGCCGTACCCGCAGGCGGTCGACGACCACGTCCAGGTCCCAGGGGCCGTCCGGCGCGGCCGGCGGCGCGCCGCCGTCCAGCGACTGGATGTCGCCGTTGACGCGGACCCGGATGAAACCCAGGGCCTGCAGGCGGCGGCATTCGGCCGTCAGGTCGTCCTGTCGGGCGCGGGCCACCGGCGCCAGGATAGCCACGCGGGTGTCCTCGGGGCGCGACAGGATCTGGTCCACCATCTGGCTGACGCTTTGCGCGCGCAGCGGCAGATCGTGATCCGGACAGTAGGGGGTGCCGACCCGGGCGTACAGCAGGCGCAGGTAGTCGTGGATCTCGGTGACCGTGCCCACGGTCGAGCGCGGATTGTGGCCTGCGGTCTTCTGCTCGATGGCGATCGCGGGCGACAGGCCGGTGATCACGTCCACGTCCGGCTTGTCCATCATCTGCAGGAACTGCCGCGCATAGGCCGACAGGCTTTCGACGTAGCGGCGCTGGCCCTCGGCATACAGGGTGTCGAAGGCCAGGGACGATTTCCCCGACCCGGACAGGCCCGTGAGCACGACCAGCTTGCGCCGGGGCAGATCGACCGAAATGTTCTTCAGATTGTGGGTGCGCGCGCCGCGGATGCTGATGGCGTCCATGCTTGTGTGCTGTGTGGCAGGTTTGTTCATGCGTCCTGGATGCCCGGACTCGCATGCGGCTTACCCAGAGGGACTCTGGGGGAGTTCAGGTTTTTCAAAGGCCAACTTGATACTATAACGCGCAGCTTCCCCTCTTTTGGCGCTCCCCATGTCCGCATCCTCCCGTTCGCGCTCGCCTGCGCTCCGGCTGACTCCCCTGGAAAGGCGCAGCAGCATCGCCCTGGCGACCCTGTTCGCCGCGCGGATGCTGGGCCTGTTCCTGCTGACGCCGATCTTCGCCGTGGCGGCGCGCACCCTGGCCGGGGGCGATGATCCGGCGCGGGTGGGGCTGGCCCTGGGGGCGTACGGCCTGACCCAGGCCATCATGCAGATCCCGCTGGGCATGGCGTCCGACCGCTACGGACGCCGGCCCGTGATCGTGTTCGGCATGCTGCTGTTCGTGGTCGGCGGGGTGATCTGCGCCCTGACCAATGACGTGGACTGGGTGACGGTCGGGCGCGTGATCCAGGGGCTGGGGGCCGTATCGGCCGCCATCACCGCCTGGATCGCCGACGCCACCCGCCCCGAGGTCCGCACCCGCGCCATGGCCATGGTGGGCGGTTCCATCGGCATTTCCTTCGCCCTGTCGCTGGTGCTCTCGCCCCTGCTGGTGGGCGAATTCGGCCTGTCGGGGCTGTTCTGGGCCATCAGCCTGCTGGGCTTCGCCTGCCTGCTGATCGCCATGTTCTTCGTGCCGGACGTGCCGCGCTCCGAGGCCGACATCGTCCAGGCCACGGCGCATGACGTGCTGGGCCACCGCGACCTGCTGCGCCTGAATTTCGGCGTCTTCTGCCTGCACTTCATCCTGATGTCGCTGTTCATGGTGGCGCCCGGCCTGCTGGGCCGCCTGGGCGGCTACGATTCCGCCAGCCTGTGGCAGGTCTACCTGCCGGTCATCCTGGCATCGTTCGTCCTGATGGTGCCGGCGGTTTTCTATACCGAAACGCGCAAGGCCCACAAGCCCGCGCTCGAATGGGCGGTGCTGGGCCTGGCCGTGGTGCTGGGCGCGTTGCCCTGGCTGACGGATTCCTTCTGGCTGGTGGTCGTCGCCTTCGTCCTCTTTTTCGTGGCCTTCAACATCCTGGAAGCCCTGCAGCCCTCGCTGGTGTCGCGCGTGGCGCCGCCCGCCTACAAGGGCCTGGCGCTGGGCTTCTACAACACCGCCCAGTCCCTGGGCGTGTTCGCCGGCGGCGTGCTGGGGGGGATCCTGGCGCGCACCGGCGGCACCTCCATGGTGTTCTGGACCGGCGCCATGCTGGCGGCGGTCTGGCTGTACACGGCGCGCGGGGCCAAGCCCGTGCGTTGAGCCGGCGACGGGGTGCGCCGGTCTTGCCGGACGTGTAAAGTGGTCGGCTGCGGGGGCGCTTGTAGGGGTAATCCCGCCTGGGCGATAATGATCATTTGACGCATTTCGATGCGGCATGCGCGATCATCGTCCACGATAATGGCAGCCACATCGTTCAACTACAGGATTTTCCACCATGGCCTCCGTCAACAAAGTCATCCTCGTCGGCAACCTGGGGCGCGACCCCGAAGTCCGCTACAGCCCGGACGGCGCCGCCATCTGCAACGTGTCCATCGCCACCACGTCCCAATGGAAGGACAAGGCCTCCGGCGACCGCCGCGAAGAAACCGAATGGCACCGCGTGGTGTTCTACAACCGCCTGGCTGAAATCGCCGGCGAATACCTGAAGAAAGGCCGCTCGGTCTACGTCGAAGGCCGCCTCAAGACCCGCAAGTGGCAGGACAAGGAAACCGGCGCTGATCGTTACAGCACCGAAATCGTCGCTGACCAGATGCAGATGCTGGGCGGCCGCGAAGGCGGCGGCGAGATGGGCGGCGGCGATTCGGGCGGCTTCTCCCAGCCGCCGGCCCGCCGCGCGCCGCAACAGCAGCAGCCGCGTCCCGCCGCCCCGGCGGCGGCCCCGGCCAGCAACCTGGGCGATATGGACGACGATATTCCGTTCTGAAGGTTCACCTGACCGGATTCCTGGCGGCGATTGAACGCCAGGCCTCCAGACCCTGTATCAGGGTCTCCCCGGCGTCGGCGATGTGCGCCTCCAGCAGCCGGCAGGCCCGTTCGACATCGCCTTTGCGTACGGCAGAGAGCAGTTGCCGGTGCTCGCGCTGCGAGCCTGGATCCCAGGCCACGCAGGACGCGGTAGCGTACATATAGCGCGTGCGCGATTCGTGCAGCATGTCGATGCTGGCGAGCAGACGGGGCATGGCGCAGGGCCGGTACAACGCCATGTGGAAGGCGCGGTTGGCGGCTTCCCAATCCTGCATGCTCTGCGCCTGGGCGCCCGAATGGATCGCGGCCTGGGCGAGTTCGATGTCGGCCGCCGTCATGACGGGCATGGCGTGGCGCAAGGCCAGGGGCTCCAGCGCACCCCGCATGTGGCTGATCTCCACGACGGAAGCTTCATCCAGCAAACTCACGCGCACGCCCTTGCGAGGCTCGCTCACCAGCAGGCCGCGCGCCTCCACCTGACGGAAGGCTTCCCTGACCGGCACATGGCTGGCGCCAAACTCGGCGGCCAGGGCATCCTGCCTGACCCTCTCGCCGGGGCGCAATTGCCCCGTGACGATGCGATCCACCAGCGTGCGCGCGATGCGCGCGGGCAAGGTGTCGTCGTCCGGCATCGTCATGCGGTCTCCTGAGCCTGCCAGAGGGGGCCGCAGGCGGCTTGAACGGCGGCGCGCAGTTGGTCGCTGGTCAGCAGCGCCTTGAGCCGCTCAAGATCATCGTGAAGCCAACGGTCATCGGCCAGCATGGCGGGCACGATGGCGCGTACCGCCGATTGAGCGGCCGCCGTCCCGGCGCCCACGGGAAAGGCCGACAAGTCGCGGTCGGCCAGATCCAGGGCCTGCGCAGCGAGCAGCAGTTCAACAGCCACGATTGCCTGCGCGTTCTCGACCACGGTGCGCGTGCGCCGTGCGGCGAAGCACGAGTTGCTGATGTGATCCTCGGTGTTGCCTTTGGCGGGCAGGCTGGTGGCGCTGGCGGGACTGCACAAGCCCATGTTTTCCAGCACCAGGCCAGTGCCCATGCTCTGGGCCACCGCGAAGCCGGTGTTGATGCCCGGCCGTTGAGCGATCAGATTGGCCGGCAAGCCGAAGTTGCAGGCCGGGTCGATCAGGCGTGCGCTGCGCCGATCACAGATGGCCGACAGGTCCGTCACTGCCAGCGCGAGCAGATCCATGGCCTGGGCGATGTACTGCCCGTGGAAGTTCCCGCCCGAAATAATGGCGTAGCCTTCGGCTTGCGGAAAGATGAGGGGGTTGTCCGTCGCACTGTTCATCTCGGTTGCAAGGATGCCGTCGACATAGTCGAGCGCATCGAGCACCGGCCCGTGGACCTGGGGCACGCAACGCAGCGAATAGACGTCCTGGATGCGCGGCGCGAGCGGCGGCGCATGAGGCGTGCCGCTTTTCGGGCCGTCGTCAAGCCCGGGCGTGCTGCGCAAGCGCACTTGCCGCGCCGGCTCGGTGCAGCGCTGGCTGCCGGCCACCAGCCGTCGAATCGCCGCAGCGACCTGTCGCTGGCCGCGATGCGGACGCGCTTGCATGACGCGATCCTCGAAGCACGACAGTTCACCGCGCAGCGCCTCTAAGGACATCGCCATCGAAATCGTGGCGTGGGTCAACAGCTCACGCGCATCGTGAGCCGTGAGCACGGCATAGGCGAGCGAGGCCGTCGCGCCGTTGATCAGGGCCGTCGCGTCCTTGGCCTGAACGTCCAGGGTTGGTGCAAGGCCGGCAAGTTCAAAGGCGTGTGACGCGGGCATTTCCTCGCCGCGGAACGTCACCCGGCTCTGCGGCAGCCCCATCAGCGCCCCGCTCATCAGGGCCAGGGGCGCGAGATCGCCGCTCGCGCCGACGCTGCCCTTGGACGCCACAACGGGTGTGATGCCCAGGTTGAGCATCGCGATGAGCCGATCCAGTATCTCGACGCGCACGCCTGAATGGTTGCTGGCGAAGGCATTGGCGCGCAAGACCATCATGGCGCGAACGACTTCGGCAGGCATGGGTTCGCCCGTGCCGGCCGAGTGCGAACGGATCAGGCTCGCCTGGAAGGTGGAGATCTCATCCGGTGCAATGCGCTGACTCTTGAGCGCGCCCACGCCGGTGTTGAAGGCATACATCAGGGGGGCGTCTTCCTGCAGCCAGTGCGCTTCGATGTACTGGCGCGTCTCGGCCAGCGCCGCGCGGGCGGTGTCTGCGAGTTCAACGACCGCGCCGTGCCGCGCGACGGCGACGACGGCATCAGCACTCAAGCCGGCGCCGTCCAGAATGACTGTGCGCGATTTCATGTTGAATCTCCAGTGCTGAAATAGTAGATTATCTATGAAATCGATCTTGTGTGGTACAAATCAAAGGCCCTTTTCAAGCTCGATGGCGTCTGGCAAACGGGCGATCACCTTGATCTCGAACTGGAAGCCGTACAGCCAGGTGACGCCGATCCCCGTCAAGGCAGGATGAGGGGCATCGCCCCAGTATTCCGGCAGCACTTTCCAGACCGTGTCGAGCGTGGACTCCGGGTCCACAAGAAACACGGTGACATCGACCACGTCGTCGAATGTGCAGCCGGCGGCCTGGAGCACCGCGTCGAGGTTGTCAAAGGCGCGGCGGATCTGTGTCTCCAGTTCCGGCTCTACTGACCCATCATCGCGGCTGCCGACCTGGCCTGATACGAAGAGGAATCCGTTCGAGCGGACAGCGGGGGAGTAGCGGTTGCGCTCATACAGGGCCTGACGGCCCATCGGAAATACAACGTCACGGGATGTGCTCATGGCTCATGTCTCTCGCTTGACGGCGCACGGCCGTCCGTCATGGAAAACAAAGCAGTCACTCTAGTGCGCTGCGCGAGACCGATAAACCTCTCCATGGATTCATCTGTGTTTGTAAAATCCAAACAATGACTGTCAAAATTTTCAGATGAATCATGGATCGCTTTGACACCATGCAGGCGTTTGCGCGCGTCGTAGAGACAGGCAGCTTCACCAAAGCGGCCGAAACGATGCGCGTCAGCCGGACGACGGTCACGCAATGGGTGCAGCAGCTGGAGTCGCGCCTGCAGGTGAAACTGCTCAGCAGGACCACGCGCAAGGTCAAGGTGACGGACGCCGGCGCCGCATTCTACGCACGGGTAATCCGGTTATTGGCAGACGTTGAAGATGCGGAAAACAGCGTCGCGCAGGCGCACTGGCTGGCCGAGGGGCCGTTGCGTGTCGATGTGCCCAGCCCGCTGGCCAGGATGATCCTGATCCCCGCCCTGCCTGCGTTTCATGCGCGCTACCCCCGCATCCAGGTCATCATGCGGGTCAGCGACCGGACGGTCGACCTGCTGGACGAGAACGTCGACTGCGTCATCCGCGGCGGCCCGATCTCCGATCAGTCACTGGTTGCCAAACGCTTGGGTGAACTGCGCCTGCAGACCTATGCCTCGCCTGAATACGTGCGCCGCGCCGGACAACCGACCCATCCAGGCGAACTGGAAGCATCCCCCCATCAGGTCGTCGGTTACCTGTGGGCCCACAAAAACCAGCACTTCCCCTACGCGATGCGTCGAGGCCAGGAGCTTGTCCATGTGCGCAGCACGCATCGTCTGGCTGTGGATGACGGCAATGCCTACCTTGCGGCGGGTGTGGCGGGCCTGGGGGTGGTCTGGCTGCCGGACTATATGGCTAGTGACGCTGTGGCGCAGGGTGCGCTGGTGCGGCTGCTGACGGACTGGCAGCTCGATCCCATGCCTCTACACGCCGTGTTTCATCCGAGTCGGCGCATGAGCGCCAGGCTGGAGGCATTCGTCGATTGGACCGCCGAGCATATCGCCGCCCTGATCGCCAGCAAGCGCGGCGATCAGATCGAATAGTTCTGCCTCATCATCGGGTCGGTGAATGGAGACCGGATGCCCGTGCCTGGCATGGCCGCGTATGCGCTCAGCAAATCGGCGCTGCAGGGATTGGCCCGAGGCTTGGCTCGTGATTTCGGTCCGCGCGGCATCACCGTGAAGCGTGCGGGTGCTGCGGGTTTGTCTTCCACAAGCGGTTCTTGAAACTCGCCTCTTGATTGCCTACGATCTCACTGAAAAGGAGTTCCCATGCGCACATCCCGCCCTCGGATTGGACTGGCTCTCGGCAGCGGGTCGGCGCGCGGCTGGTCGCACATTGGCGTCATCCGCATCCTGGAATCGGCCGGCATTGCACCGGATATCGTCTGCGGGACCTCGATCGGCGCGCTGGTCGGCGCGGCCTACGCGGACGGGCAACTGGAAAAGTTCGAGGCCTGGGTGCGGGGGCTGACCTGGCAGGGCGTCGTGGGCCTGCTGGATTTCACCGTCAGCGGCGGGCTGATCCCTGGCGAGCGGCTGTTTTCCTTTCTGCGCTCGCATCTGGACGACAAGACGATCGACAGCCTGCCCAAGGCCTACGGGGCGGTGGCCACGGAACTGGTGTCCGGGCGCGAGGTCTGGCTGCGCGAGGGCTCCGTCATCGATGCGGTGCGGGCCTCCGCCGCCTTGCCGGGCCTGTTCACGCCTGCGCGGCGCGAGGACCGCCTGCTGGTCGACGGCGCCCTGGTGAATCCGGTGCCCGTGTCTCTGTGCCGCGCGATGGGGGCGGACATCGTCATCGCGGTGGATCTGAATTCGGATCTGATCGGACGGCGTCTCGAACCGGAAGCGCCGCCGGCGGAACCCGGCGCGTCCGAGACGCCGCCTTCCGGCGCGCTCGCCTCGATGCTGAGCAGGCTGCCGCTGGGTTTCGGGGGCGGCAAGGGCGGCACGCCGACGGCGCCCGACATGCCGTCGATCTTCGATGTGCTGAGCATTAGCCTGAACATCATGCAGGTGCGCATCACGCGCAGCCGCCTCGCGGGAGAACCGGCGGACGTGCTGATCCGGCCCCGGCTGGCGGATTTCGCCCTGATGGACTATCACCGCGCCGCCGGCGCGATCGACGAGGGCGAACGGGCCGCGCGGCGGGTGCTGCCGGAACTGCGGGACGTGGTCGGCAAGGCCTTGTAAGTCTCCGGGCAGGCCGGTGTGCCGCACCCCAAAGGACCCAGTATCCATCGGTTACGTTCGCTCCGTCCGCTTCTCTTTAGCATGTTGTTTTTCCATTTCCAGCGAAGGCGGGCACCGTGAGTGCGATTGAGGGTGTGCGTATCCGGGGCCCTTTGGCGGGCGAGGGCGTCCGGGGCCTGTCGGTCTGGCTGTCCGATGATCGCTGGGCCGGCGCGGTCGAGGAAACGCATGGGATCGACGCCCTGGGGGCGTATCGGGACCTGCGGCTGAGCCGGAGCGCAGTCGAGCGCTGGATGCCTGGCGGCGACACGACGGGGATCGCGCAGGCCCTGGGGCTGGACCCGGACGCGCGCGACACCGATCTGGAAAAAGAGATCTTCGTCACCCTGCTGGGCTCGCCGCTGCGGTTCGAATTCCCCAGCGCGGACGAACTGGCCGCCGCCGTGCGTGTACGCCGCCGCATCGTCCAGGCTGCGCGGCGCACCGTGCTGGCTTTTGACACCGAGCAGGCCGAGCGGCCCGAGTGCTGGTCCTGGACCGAGGAGACCGGTTTCGTGCTGAAGCCCGGCTACGAACTGATTCCTTCGCTGGAGCGCACCTTGTGGCCGGATGTGTCGGGCCGGCTATTTTCCTTTTCATGCTACCGGGCGACGGAATACGTGCTGCTGCTGGCGCTGGCCCAGGAACTGGCTGAAAGCCACCCGGCGGCGCTGGGGGTGCTGCAGTGCCAATGGCGCACCAGGGCGATCCAGTCGGGCGCCTTTCATGACGTGTTCCTGCGGGAATACGGGTCGCTGCAGGCGCCGCTGCCGCCCCGTTACTACGTTCCGGGCGACCGGCTGTGGTTCCGCAATCCGGACGCCGCCTCGGCCGAAGTCGAGGGCTACGAGGGGTCCTGGGTGTTCTACCTGGGCTCGGGCCGTTTCACGAACTTCTGGAAGCCCGGCCAGCCTTATACCCTGGCGTCGAAGTGCGTAGAGCTCTACCACTGGCGCGACGGTCTGCGGCACGACGGCGCCCGGCCGTGGATGGATGAGTCGGTGGTCGATGCGCGGGTGGCGGAATCCCTGGCCGACCCGGCGGCGACATCGCGCATCTTGTCACGCATGATGCGTCTGCGCGATCCGGGCGGCGTCTATGCCGAGGGCGGCTGTATCGACGCCTCGCGCGAGGCGTTGCGCTGCCTGCTGCCGGGCACTTGGGATCTGGGGCTGCCGAGCCTGGCCGCCACGGCCTGAACTACAAAAAGTGGTCCAGAATCCGGCGGCTGGTCTTGTCCAGCGCCATCATGTCGCGCACCAGGAACTGCACGCCGTGGGCGTCGGCGATCAACAGGGCGCCGGCCGTCAGGCGGCGGATGTCTTCTTCGGCCTTCAGCGTCAGCCGGGTTGGCCCCCGGTCCGTGTCCACGTCCCAGTGGCTGGGCGTCGCCCAGGTCGAGGCATGGCGGATGCGCAGGATTTCCGGCCGGAATTCCCGCTGGGCCAGTTCCTCGTCCACCAGGCGGCCCGTGTCGGCCGGCAGCGCGTCCAGGCGCTCGATCCAGGCCAGTTCCTGGCCCTGGGCGCCGACCAGGGCGATGCTCTCGTCCGGCGCGTGGATGGGGAAACTGCGCACCGGCGTCACCGGCGCGTCGTGATGCCCGGGGCGGACCAGCACCAGCCTGCCGTAGGCGTCGCGCGTCAGTGACCAGTCGGGGCGGACGGCGGGCGGCTTGCTCCCGCGCAGGGTGCCCTCGGCAGTTGCGGACGAAACAGGCGCAGGCGAAACAGGCGCAGGTGGAACGGGATCAGGACGCATCCAGGGCCTCGTCAATGTCATCGGTTTCGTCCCAGCCGGGCGGTGCGGCCGGGGACTCGCCCTGCTGCTGGGCGCGGTGCAGTCGGGCATAGGCGCCGTCGCGGGCCAGCAGTTCCTCGTGGCGGCCGATCTCCACGATCCGGCCCCGATCCATGACGACCAGACGGTCGGCCTCGCGCAGCGTGCTCAGGCGGTGGGCGATGGAGATCGTCGTGCGGCCGCGCACCAGATTGTCCAGCGCCTTCTGGATTTCGTTTTCGGTGGTGGTGTCCACCGAGGACGTGGCTTCGTCCAGGATCAGAATGGGCGGGTCGATCAGCAGCGCGCGGGCGATGGAGATACGCTGGCGCTCGCCGCCGGACAGGGCCTGTCCGCGCTCGCCGACCAGGGAGTCGTAGCCCTGCGGCAGGCGCAGAATGAATTCGTGGGCATGGGCGGCGCGGGCGGCGGCGACGATCTCCGCGCGGCCGGCGTCGGGGCGGCCGTAGGCGATGTTTTCCGCCACCGTGCCGTAGAACAGAAAGGGTTCCTGCAGCACCAGGCCGATGCGGCGGCGGTAGTCGGCGATGGCATAGCGGCGGATGTCCGTGCCGTCCAGGCGGATCACCCCGCCGGATACGTCGTAGAAACGGCAGATCAGGTTGACCAGGGTGCTCTTGCCCGAGCCGCTGTGGCCGACCAGGCCGACCATCTCGCCCGGGGCGATGTCCAGGCTCAGGTCGTGGATCACCGTGCGGCTGCCGTAGCGGAAGCTGACGTGGCTGAGTTCGATGCGGCCCGCGACGTGCTCGGCGCGGTGCGGCGCGGCGGGCTCCGGCACGCTGGAGACGTGGTCGAGGATGTCGAAGATGCGCTTGGCGCCCGCCGCAGCCCGCTGGGTGGTCGAGACGATGCGGCTCATGGAGTCCAGGCGCACGTAGAAGCGGCTGATGTAGGCCAGAAACGCGGTCAGCACGCCGACCGTGATCGAACCCCGGGACACCAGCCAGATGCCGAAGATCCACACCACCAGCAGGCCCAGTTCCGTCAGCAGCGTGACCGTGGGTGTGAACAGCGACCAGAGGGCGTTGACGCGGTCGTTGATCACCAGGTTGCGGTCGTTGGCTTCACGGAAACGCGCGACTTCCCGGCGCTCCTGGGCGAAGGCCTTGACCACGCGGATGCCGGGGATGGTGTCGGCGAGCACGTTGGTGATCTCCGACCAGACGCGGTCGGCCTTTTCAAAGCCGTGGCGCAGGCGATCGCGGACCCAGTGGATCATCCACAGAATCAGCGGCAGCGGCGCCAGGGTCGCCAGCGCCAGCAGCGGATCGATCGCCAGCAGCACGGCGGCCGTCATCACGATCATCAGCACGTCGGTGAAGAAGTCCAGCAGGTGCAGGGACAGGAACAGGCAGATGCGGTCGGACTCCGAGCCGATGCGGGCGATCAGGTCGCCGGTGCGCTTGCCGCCGAAATACTGCAGGGACAGTTGCTGCAGGTGCTGGTAGGTGGCGGTGCGCAGATCGGCGCCGATGCGTTCGCTGACCCAGGCGAGGATGGCGCTGCGCGCCCAGCCCAAGCCCCAGGCGAGGATCGAGGACGCCAGCAGGCCGCCCAGGTAAAGCGTCACCCGGTGGTAGTCGATCGGGACCCCGTTCTGGAACGGGATCAGCACGTCGTCCATCAACGGCATGGTCAGGTAGGGCGGAACCAGCGAGGCTGCCGTGGCCGCCAGTGTCAGGAGCAGGCCGACGGTCAGTTGCCGGCTGTAGGGACGGGCAAAGCGCCACAGACGGAACAGGGAACTGGCGCGCGGCGCGGCCGGCCCGGGGTCGGCGGCGGGCGCCTCGGGCGTGCCGGGGACCGCGCCGGGTGGCGCCGGTTCGCGCAGGGCCTGCCAGGCGGCCACCAGGCGCTGGGCTTCGGGCTGGCGTTCCAGCGTGTAGCGCCAGCGCGCCAGGCGGGCATGGGCGTCGGTCAGCTCCAGGCTGCCCACGCCGGCGTAGTCGTGCAGCCGCGCCTCCAGGTCGGGGCGCAGCGGCCAGGACCGGCTGGCCTGGGCATCCGCCCCGCAGGCCAGCCAGCGGCGGTCGGTCAGGACGATCAGCCCGTCACCGTAGCGCAGGTGGGCGTCCAGGTCGGTGCGCAGCCAGCCCAGGACACGTTCATCGGTGGTCAGTTGCGTGGCCAGAACCGTGCGCCACGGCTCGGGCAAGCCCAGCGGATAGGGATCGGCTGATGAAGAATCGGTGGGGAAGCCCGGCATGAACGAGGGGGGTCGGGAAGGGGAAGAAAAGGGTCGCGGATCGGGATTGAGATCGGGCGGCGTTCAGGGGCCTGTCAGGCTGCGTTCAGGAGGCTTTCAGCAGGGAAAATCGCGTCACAATTTTCAACTTTTTTTCTGTACTGCGCAATAACAGCGAGATTAATATGTGTGCCGATGTTTTTCAGCGGTCTCCAAAAAAGGTGACCGCTTTCGCCGGCCCCGGCACCTTGACGCATGGTTCGATCATGAACGAAAAGAATATTGAGTTTCTCAATATGGTGCATCTGAGGGGGCCGAACATCTGGGCCTACCGACCCGTCATCGAGGCGCTGGTGGACATCCACGATCTCGAGGATTGTCCGTCCAATCTCATCCCCGGTTTCTACGAACGCCTGAGCGCCTGGCTGCCGTCCCTGGTCGAGCACCGCTGCAGCGTGGGCGAACGCGGCGGGTTCCTCAAGCGCGTGCGCGAGGGCACCTGGCCGGCCCACATCCTGGAACACGTCACGCTGGAACTGCAAAGCCTGGCCGGCATGCCGGGCGGGCTGGGACGCGCGCGGGAAACACCGTTGCGAGGCGTCTACAAGGTCATCGTGCGCGCTTGGCATGAGCCCCTGACGCGCGAGGCGCTGTATGCCGCGCGCGACCTGGTGATGGCCGCTATCGAGGACCGGCCTTTCGACGTGGCCGGCGCGATCGAGCGCCTGAAGGACCTGGCCGACTCCCTCAGCCTCGGACCCAGCACGGCCTGCATCGTGGATGCGGCCGACGACCGCGACATTCCGGCGATCCGCCTGAGCGACGCCAATCTGCTGCAGTTGGGCTACGGCGCCCGCCAGCAGCGGATCTGGACGGCGGAGACCAGCCGTACCAGCGCCATTGCGGAAAGCATCTCGCGCGACAAGGACCTGACCCGCCGGCTGCTGCAATCCTGCGGCGTACCCGTACCCGAAGGCCGCCTGGTGGACAGCGCCGCCGACGCCTGGGACGTGGCGCAGGACCTGGGGCTGCCGGTGGTGGTCAAGCCGTCGGACGGCAATCATGGACGCGGCGTGTTCACCTGCCTGAACACGCGTGAACAGATCGAGGCCGCCTATGCCGTGGCGGTGGACGAGGGCAGCGGCGTCATGGTCGAACGCTTCATCCAGGGCGACGAGCACCGCCTGCTGGTGGTGGGCGGGCGCATGGTAGCCGCCGCGCGCGGCGAGGCCGCGATGGTGGTGGGCGATGGCGCATCCACCGTGCTGCAACTGATCGAGAACCAGCTCAATTCCGACCCGCGGCGGGGCCGCGACGAAGACCATCCCCTGAACTTCATCCGCCTGGATTCGGCGGCCCGTCTGGAACTGGAACGCCAGGGCCTGCACGGCGACGCCGTCCCCGAGCGCGGCCGCGCGGTGCTTGTGCAGCGCAGCGGCAACGTGGCCATCGACGTCACCGACGAGGTGCATCCCGACGTGGCCGAGCAGGTGGCGCTGGCGGCCCGCGTGGTCGGGCTGGACATCGCCGGCATCGATCTGGTGGCGCTCGACATTTCCCGGCCCATGGCCGAGCAGCGGGCGGCCATCGTCGAGGTCAACGCCGGTCCCGGCCTGTTGATGCACCTGAAGCCCGCCGCAGGCAAGCCCCGGCCGGTCGGCCAGGCCATCATCGACGATCTGTTTCCCGCGCCCGAGGATGGGCGCATCCCGGTGATCGGGATCAGCGGCAGCCGGGGCACCACGCCGGTTGCGCATCTGGTGGCCCACCTGCTGCGCCTGACCGGGCGCGCGGTCGGCCTGGCCTCGTCCGAAGGGCTGTTCATGGGGGCGGCCCAGGTCACGACGCAGGATTCCGCCCACTGGGAGGCGGCGCGCCGCGTCCTGCTGAACCGGGCGGTTGAATATGCCGTGATCGAGAACGGCGGCCGCGCTATCCTGGGCGAGGGCCTGGCCTACGACCGCTGCCAGATCGGCGTCGTCACCGGCATCGCTCCGGACGTCACCTGGCCGGAGTTCTACATGGAAGCGCCGGAGCAACTGGCGCGGATCTTCCGCACCCAGGTGGACGTGGTCCTGCGGGACGGGGCGGCCGTCCTGAACGCCGACGATCCCATGGCGGTGGAACTGGCGCCGCTGTGCGATGGCGGCGTGCTGTTCTACGGGCTGGATGCGGATGGCGGCGCGCTGCGTGCCCACCTGGAAGGCGGCGGTCGCGCCGTGTCCGTGCTGGGCGGCGTGGCGGTGCTGATCGAGGGCGGCATCCAGATCCCGGTGATCGGTCTCGACGAACTCGCCCCGGCGATCGACGCCGACGGTCCTGCGCCCGTGCTGGCGGCGCTGGCCGTGGTCTGGGCCCTGGGCCTGGATGTCGAGCGCATGCGCATCGGCCTGAGAACCTGGAACGCCCGGGTGCAGCCGGGCGAGACCCCGACCCCGCTCGCCGCCTGAGACCTGGCGCGCCCGGATGCGGCCTTGATGGCACGGACACACCGACCCTGAATTTTTCCCGGTCCGGCGGGACGTCCGTCGGCCACTCTACCCTCCGAGGACATTGGTCATCATGGAAGTCTCCCGAGTACGCGCCCTGCGCGGGCCCAATCTGTGGTCGCGCCAGACGGCGATCGAGGCCGTCGTCGCCTGCTCCGAGAGCGAGCGCGCGATCGGCGATATGGAGGCGTTCGAAACGCGCTTGCGCGCGCGCTTTCCGGACATTGACCTGCCGCGGCCCCCGGGCCTGGAGGGCAACCATTCGCTGGCACACATCCTGGCGGTCGCCGCCTTGCGGTTGCAGACCCAGGCAGGCTGCCCGGTCGCCTTCTGCCGCAGTGCGCAGACCCTGGACGCAGGCATCTACCAGGTGGTGATCGAGTACGTCGAGGAGGATGTCGGCCGGCTGGCGTTCGACCAGGCTCTGGCCCTGTGCATGGCCACGCTGCGCGACGAGCCCTTTGAGGTGGGGCCGGTGATCGCCGAGCTGAAAGCCCTGTATGAAGACGTGCGGCTGGGACCCAGCACCGGCTCCATCGTGCAGGCCGCCGCGCGCCGGGGCATCCCCTATCGGCGGCTGACCGAAGGCAGTCTGGTGCAGTTCGGCTGGGGCCGCCGCCAGCGCCGCATCCAGGCGGCCGAGACTGACGCCAGCGGCGCCATTGCCGAGTCCATCGCCCAGGACAAGGCCCTGACCAAATCACTGCTGGCCTCGGCCGGCGTTTCCGTCCCCCGGGGCCGCTGCGTGGACGATGCCGAAGACGCCTGGGCCGCCGCCCAGGAGATCGGCGGGCCGGTCGTGGTCAAGCCGCTGGACGGCAATCAGGGCAAGGGCGTGGCGGTGAACGTGCAAGGCCGTGAGCCGGTGATGGCCGCCTACGCCGTGGCGCGCGCCCACGGTTCGGGCGTGCTGGTCGAAAGCTATTTCCCCGGCCACGATTTCCGCCTGCTGGTGGTGGGCGACCGCCTGGTCGCCGCGGCGCGGCGCGATCCGCCGCAGGTGGTGGGCGACGGTCATCGCACCATCGCGGAGCTGGTCGAGCAGATCAACCAGGACCCGCTGCGCGGCGAGGGCCACGGCACGTCGCTGACGCGCATCCGGCTCGATGAGATCGCCCTGCAAACGATGGCCGCCCAGGGCTGCGGCCCCGACTCGGTGCCGGCGCCCGGTGTCTGCGTGGTGTTGCGCAACAACGCCAACCTGAGCACGGGCGGGTCCGCCACGGACGTGACCGACCATGTGCATCCGGACCTGGCGGCCAGCGCCGTGACGGCGGCGCGCATGGTGGGCCTGGACGTCTGCGGCATCGATCTGGTGAGCCGCAACGTCTACCAGCCGCTGACGCCGGAGACCGGCTGCTTCGTCGAGGTCAACGCGGCGCCCGGCCTGCGCATGCACCTGAGTCCGTCCTTCGGCACGGGGCGCGACGTAGGCGCCGCCATCATCGACATGATGTACCCCGCGAGCGACAACGGCCGGGTGCCGGTGGCGGCGGTGACCGGCACCAACGGCAAGACCACGACCGTGCGCCTGCTCGCGCATCTGTGCGCCCAGTCGGGCGCCTGCGTGGGCATGACCAATTCCGACGGCGTCTACATCGGCGCCCGGCGCATCGACGCAGGCGACTGCAGCGGCCCGCGCAGCGCGCGCAACGTGCTGCTGCACCCGGACGTGGACATGGCGGTCTTCGAGACCGCGCGCGGCGGCATCCTGCGCGAGGGCCTGGGCTTCGACCGCTGCGACGTGGCCGTGGTGACCAATCTCGGGGTCGGCGACCATCTGGGCCTGAACTACATCAGCACGGTCGAGGACCTGGCCATCGTCAAGCGCGTGATCGTCGAGAACGTGGCGCCGACGGGCACGGCCGTCCTCAATGCCCAGGACCCCATCGTCGCCCAGATGGCATCCAGTTGTCCCGGCCAGATCATTTTCTTCGCCAGGGATGGCCGCCATCCGGTGATCGAGACCCACCGGGCGCAAGGCGGCCGGGTGGTGTTCGTGCATCAGGGCGATCTGGTGTTCGCGGAAGACGGCCTCGAAACGCGCATCGAGCTCGCGGCCGTGCCCCTGACCCGCGCGGGCAGCATCGGCTTTCAGGTCGAGAACGCCATGGCGGCCGCTGCGGCGGCCTGGGCCATGGGCGTGGACTGGGTGCGCATCCAGGCGGGTCTGGCGTCCTTCGTCAGCGATGCCGGGACTGTTCCGGGCCGCTTCAATGTGTTCGAGCATCGGGGCGCCACGCTGATCGCCGACTACGGCCACAACCCGGACGCGATCCTGGCGCTGGTCGAGGCCGTCGAGGCCATGCCTGCGCGCCGCCGCACCGTGGTGATCAGCGGGGCGGGGGACCGGCGCGACCAGGACATCCGCCGCCAGACGGAAATCCTGGGCGACGTGTTCGACTCGGTCGTCCTGTACCAGGACCAGTGCCAGCGCGGACGCGGCGATGGAGAGGTCCTGGCCTTGCTGCGCGAGGGCTTGGGCGCGGCCCGGCGCATGAGCCGCTTGCAGGAGATCCACGGCGAATTCCTGGCCATCGACACCGCGCTGGACGCCCTGGAGCCCGGCGACCTGTGCCTGGTCCTGATCGATCAGGTCGAGGAGGCCCTGGCCCACATCGCCCGGCGGGTCGAACCCCGGGGCGACGCGCTTATGGATACAATTCCCGCCAAAGAGGAACAAGTGCGCGCGCATGCCTATCCGTAGTATCCGTCGTTCAAGTCTGTCGCGTCTGGCCATCGGTCTGGCGCTGTGGGTCGTGACCCTGTTGGGGGCCGTGCCGGCCAATGCGCAGGGCTATGTCGCGCGCACGCTCAACGTGCCCGTGCCGGGCGGCGTGGCGGCGGTGCCCCTGGGGGCGGCCGATCGAGCGCCGCCGGCCAGCTATCAGGGGCGGCGCGTCATGGTGATCCGCGACAGCGACAAGCAGTGGATCGCCCTGGTGGGCATCCCCCTGAGCACCAAGCCGGGCCGTCAGACTCTGCAGGTGCAAGGCGGCCCCGAGGCTGCGTTCCAGGTCCGCGCCAAGGAATACGCGGCCCAGCACATCACGCTGAAGAACCGTCGTCAGGTCACGCCCGATCCTGAAGACCTGAAGCGGATCGAACGCGAACTCGCCTTGCAAACGGACGCCTACCGCAGCTACCGGGACGGTGTCGTGCCCAGCAACGTGCTGCTGGACCGGCCCGTCGGCGGACGTCTGTCCAGCCCGTTCGGCTTGCGGCGCTTCTTTAACGGCGAAGAGCGCAACCCGCATTCCGGGCTGGATTTCGCCGTGCCGGCCGGCACCCCCGTCAAGGCGCCGGCCGCCGGCCGCGTGGTCCTGGTGGGGGATTATTTCTTCAACGGCAAGACCGTGTTCGTCGATCACGGGCAGGGCTTCATCAGCATGTTCTGCCATTTGTCGGTGATCGGCGTGAAGGTCGGCGACGAAGTCGCACGCGGCGCCGTGGTGGGCAAGGTGGGCGCCACCGGCCGCGCCACCGGGCCGCATCTGCACTGGAACGTCAGCCTGAACGACGCGCGGGTGGATCCCGCGATTTTCATCGGCGCGGCGAAGCGGCCGTAGGGCGGGCGCGCCGGGACTCGACATGATCCGATCCATGCTCCACTCCCTGCGCCTCATGCGATCGGTTCATGTCTGTTCGATTCGCGTCCGCTGCATCGGCCTGCTGCTGGCCGTGTGGGTGGCGGTGTGGGGCGCGCCGGCCTATGCCGACGACCTGGTCACGTCGCGGGCCGTGATGACGGATCCCGGCGGCAGCCTGGAGATCCAGGACGCTGCGGCGGCCTGGGAGGCGGGGCGTTTCAAGACCGCGGGCCCCATCCTGGTGGCCGGTTTCTCGGACGCCGCGCACTGGCTGCGCATCACCGTACGTCCGCCGCCGGACGGCGACCGTTTTGAACTGCGCATCCGGCCGACGTTTCTGGATGAGGTCGCGCTGTATGCGCCTGATCCTGGGCATCCGGGGACCTGGCTCGAGCGTCTGACCGGTGATCGTCACGTGAACGCGGATCGCCCGGCGACGACCCTGGGGTTCGGCATGGAGCCCTTGCAGGCCGAAACCACCTACTACCTGCGCCTGCAGACCACCAGCAGCGCGCTGCTGGCCGTGCAGGCGCTGACGCCCGCCGAGGCGCGCGCCGACGATCTGAACCGCCACTTCATCCATATGGCGTACCTGGGTGTCATGCTGGCGATGGCCGTGCTGGCGCTGTACGGGCTGATCGGTCTGCGCTCGCGTCTGGCAGCGGTGTTCCTGCTGTATCTGGGGGCGCAGACGGCGTCATTCATTGCCTTGAACGGCTATCTGGCGCATTTCATGCCCGCCGGGCAGGCGCAGTGGGGCGACACGCTGACCAGCATTCTGGTGCTGTTCAGCGTGTTCAGCGGCGTGCTGTTCTATCGCGCCATGTTCCGGGGCTACGCCGCATCAACCCTGGGGGTGCGCCTGCTCGATGCCGCGATGCTGCTGTGTGTCGTCAATCTGTGTCTGCTGGCCCTCGGGCAGGCCCGGCTCGCGCTGCAGATCAGCAGCAACATCGTCCTGATGCTCGCGCTGGCGGCGCCCCTGATCGCGCTGTCGATGCGGGGCGGCCCCGAGCGGGAGCGCCGCATCGTCGGCCGACTGGTCTGGCTGCAAGCGCTCGCGCTGTGCATCATGATGCTGCCGCTGGTCGGCTTGTTGTCCTCGCGCGTTGAGTGGATCGTCGATGCGCCGCTGAGCCAGGGCGTGGTGGCCGCGCTGGTGATGGGCGCCATCCTGCACCTGCGTATCCGCGGCCTGTCCGAAGCGCGGCAGCGCGCCGAGACGGATACGGCAGTGACCCGGGAACTGCTCGACGCGGAGCGCCAGCGCGCCGACGAACAGGCCCGCTTCATGGACATGCTGACGCATGAATTGAAAACGCCGATCGCGGCGGCGAAGCTGGTGTTGCAGTTGCCCGATGCATCCGACGACAGCCGGCGCCACGCGCTGGCGACGCTGGCCGACATGGACGCGGTGGTCGAACGCTGCCGGCAATTGGACCAGTTGGAGCAGGGCCGTTTCGCGCCGCGCCTGGAGCCGTGCCGCCTGGACGAACTGCTGGCCGAAACCCTGGCCTCCTGCCGGACGCCGGCGCGGATCGGACTGTCCGCCGAACCGCTGCCCACGATCGAGAGCGACCGGCATCTGCTGAAGATCATTCTGTCCAATCTGATCGACAACGCGCTCAAGTATTCCGCGTCCGGTTCGACCATCGAATGCCGCCTCGAGCTGCATGCGCTGGATGGCCGGCCGCATGTGCGCTTCATCATCGACAATCCGCCCGGCCCGGCCGGGCTGCCCGACCCGGATCGCTTGTTCGACAAGTACTATCGCAGCCCCCACGCCCATCAATACACCGGCTCGGGTCTGGGCTTGTACCTGATCCGCCACTTGGCTGATCGCCTGGCCGGCCGACTGGTCTACGAACCGGTCCATCAGCGCGCACGTTTCACCTTATGGATACCTGCCTGAACATCGTCGTGGTCGAGGACCACGAAGCGCTGCGCTTCATCACCGTCGAGGCGCTGAAAAGCCACGGACACCGCGTGACCGGGGTCGAGAGCGCCGAGTCCCTGCAGGAATGCCTGGGCAGCCAGGCCATCGACCTGATCGTGGTGGATATCAACCTGCCGGGCGAGGACGGCCTGAGCCTGGCGCGGCGCCTGAAGCAGTCTCACCCCGGCCTGGGCGTCATCGTCGTCAGCGTGCGCGATCGGCTGGATCAAAAGCTGGGCGCCTACGAAAGCGGAGCCGACGTCTACCTGACCAAGCCGGTGTCGGTGGAGGAACTGTGTGCCTCGGTGGCTGCGCTGGGCAAACGGCTGCCGGGCGTGCAGCCATTGCAGTCTCTGCCGCCCCAGGGGTTCAGCCTGGACCTGCAGCGGATGCGGCTGCGCGGTCCGGCCGGTGAGACGCCGCTGACCTCGCAAGAGGCGACCCTGCTCGCCGCGCTGGTGCGCGCGCCGGGCCGGCGCCTGGAGACCTGGCAATTGCTGGACCAGCTGGGTTGGCTGGACACTCCGGGCAAAAACGCGCTGGAAGTGCCGATGAGCCGCTTGCGCCGCAAGCTGGTGAGGGTCGGTGCGGCCGACCATCCCTTGATCGCCATTCGCAAATACGGCTACCAGCTCGGCTGTGCCGTCGTGATCGATCGCCCATAAAGCCGAGCTGTTTGCGGCTTGAGACGGTTGTAATCTTTTGCAAGGTTTTTGCGCGCGCCCTTCCTACACTCGACCGATCACATGGTTGGACCGGACGGGACGAGGACCGCATGAACCGCATTCACCACACTGCGTGCAATGAGCGTCTAGGGCCGCCGCACGCGCTGGCGCTGGCCGTTGCGTTGGCGTTCAGTCTGCCGGTGCAGGCCGCAGACAGTCTGAATACGGGCGGGAGCTGGTACCACGAGAGCTATGCCCCCTCGTGCGGTGCAGCGTCGAATGTCGCGCCGGATAACAGTTACCTGGGCGCCTGCGGCGCCGGCTCGGGCGAGCTCGAGAACAGGCGCGTGACGATCATCGATGGCGCTGGGGGGCTGGTGGTGGGTGCCTATGGCACCGGCAGTGAAACCGTCACCGGGAACCAGGTCATCATGCAGTCCGGGGGCGTGGGCGCCGGAGTGATCGGCGGACTGTCAGACAGCGGCCTGGTGACGGGCAATCAGGTCATCATGATCGGCGGCACCGTGAATACCGGCGGAGGCATTGCAAGCTGGGTGGAAGGAGGGCACAGCGAGAGCGGGCCCGCGACCGGGAATCGGGTCGCGATTTCGGGTGGCGTCGTCAACGGTTCCGTCAGAGGCGGCTATAGCTATACCGGCGACGTCAGTGATAACCGCGTTCTGGTCAGTGGCGCCGCCACGATCCAGGGGGATGTCTATGGCGGTGTCAGCCGGAGCGGTCGTCTGTCCGGCAACCGCATCGTCCTGGACGGTGCGCCCACGCTGACGAACAGCGTCCTGTATGGCGGGTTCGTCACCCCGGGCGGCGCGGGCACCAGTTCCGGCAATGTCCTGGAAATCCGCACGACCGGCCTGACGGCGAAGAACGTCCGGGATTTCCAGGAATACCACTTCATCCTGCCCGCCGACGTGACGGCGGGCGCCACGGCCCTGACCCTGAACGATACGGCGGGCACTGACCTGACCAACGCCAAAATCGGCGTCGCTTTGGCGGCGGGCGGCAACGTGCTGCGCAAGGACGATCAGGTGACCCTGATTCGTAACGACAGCGGCCTGACCACGGACGCTTCAATCCAGCGTGCCGGCATGACGGGCTATCAGGGGGTGTCCTTGGGATACGCCTTCGATGTCTCCGTGTCGGACGACAAGAAAAAGCTCTATGCCACCGTCGCCTCCGGCGAGCCAGGCGGCAGCGGCGCGACCGTCCTGGAGCAAACCAAGGCCCCCGTAGAAGGCCGCGCCGGCACCATGGCCCTGGCTTCGCAAGCCGGTGACCTGGCCGGCGGCGCCGGCATGGCGCGCGCTGCGGCGGCCACTGAAGGCGTCAGCGGCGCCGCCACCTTCGGCGCTACTGCCGGCGGCACATCCCGCTACCACTCCGGTTCCCACGTGGACACCACGGGTCTGAGCGTCATGCTCGGCGCGGCCAAACGCTATCAGGCCGCGACCGGCCAGTGGATGGCCGGTGTCTTCCTAGAGGGCGGCTATGGCCGCTACGACACCTACAACCGCTTCTCCAGCCAACCCGCCGTGCACGGCTCCGGCAAGAGCCATTACTTCGGCGGCGGCGTGCTGCTGCGCCGCGACTGGGCGGGCGCGGGCCAGGCCGGTCCTTATGCCGAAGGCTCGCTGCGCGTCGGCCAGGTGTCCTCCGACTGGCGCAGCCGCGACATGATCGGCAGCAAGGACGCATCCTACGACACCTCCGCTCTGTACTATGGCGCCCACCTGGGCGCCGGCTACCTTCTGCCGCTGAACGAAAAGACCTCGCTGGATGCCTACGCCAAGGGTTTCTGGACGCACCAGGACAGCGATTCCGTGGCGATTGCGGGCGACCCCTACACCTTCAAGGCCATGGACTCCTTCCGCACCCGCCTGGGCGTGCGCGTGAACCGCGCCATGACCGAGCAGATCACCGCCTACGTCGGCGCGGCCTGGGAACACGAATTCGACGGCAAAGCCCGCGCCACGACCTATGGCTTGGACACGCCTTCGCCCAGCCTGAAAGGCGACACCGGCGTGTTCGAGCTGGGCTTCGACATGAAGCCCAAAGCCGACGGCCCGCTGACCGTGGGCCTGGGCGTGCAAGCCTATACCGGCATGCGCGAAGGCTTGGGCGGAACGGCGAAGCTGATGTGGGTGTTTTAACGGCCTCTACCTTTGCCTGCCTGGATGGAGCAGCCCCCTGGGATTTTCCGTGTCCGGGCGTGTTTTATAGACGCATGGCCATGGCGACCCGGTCGCGCTTGATTTAATATATAAGGCTTCATCTGCGCCGACCGCCCGCGGATCCGGGCTGGCCGGCGTTTTCCAATCGACCGGCCCACAAGGCAGGCTCCCATTCGGAATCAATCATGGACACGTCCGTTTCCCGCACGCTTTTTTCCCAACGCGCCAATCAGCTGACCAGTTCGGCCATCCGCGAAATCCTCAAGATCACCGAACGGCCCGAGGTCACCTCGTTTGCCGGCGGCCTGCCTTCGCCTGCGGGCTTTCCGGTTCCCGAGCTGCGGGCGGCCTTTGACAAAGTGTTGGCCACCCAGGGCGCCACGGCGCTGCAGTACGGCCGCACCGAAGGCTACACGCCTTTGCGCGAGTGGGTGGCCCAGGATCTGTCGCGTCCGGGGCTGACCATCGATCCCGAAGAAGTCCTGATCGTGTCGGGTTCGCAGCAGGCGCTGGACATGCTGGGCAAGTTGTTCATCGACGAGGGCTCGCCCGTGCTGGTCGAGGCCCCCAGCTACCTGGGCGCCTTGCAGTCGTTTTCCCAATTCCAGCCGGAATACCGGGCCGTGCCCACCGACGCGCTGGGCCTGGTGCCCGACGCCCTGAGCGACGATCTGGTGCGCGATGCGCGCTTCATCTACGTGCTGCCCAATTTCCAGAACCCTACCGGCCTGACGCTGGATCAGGCGCGCCGCCAGGCCCTGGTCGAACGCTGCGCCCGCGCGGGCCTGCCCATCATCGAGGACGACCCCTACGGCGAACTGCGCTACGCGGGCGAGCCGCAGCCCGGCCTGCTCGAACTGGGCCGCCCTGTGGGCGCGACCGTCATCCGCCTGGGCACGTTCTCCAAGGTGCTGGCGCCCGGCATGCGTCTGGGCTACGTCGTGGCGCCGCGCCACATCATCTCCAAGCTGGTGCAGATCAAGCAGGCCACCGACCTGCACACCGCGTCGGTGACCCAGATGGCGGTGTACGAGGCCGTGCGCAGCGGCTTCCTGCGTGAACATTTGCCGAAAGTGCGCGAGCTTTACCAACGCCAATGCGGCTATATGCTCGACGCCCTGCAGGAATATTTCCCGTCCGACGCCCACTGGACGCGCCCCGAAGGCGGCATGTTCATCTGGGTCACGCTGCGTGACTCCATCGACACCACGCAATTGCTGCAGGCGGCGATCCAGCGCAATGTGGCCTTCGTGCCGGGCGCGCCGTTCTATGCGGTGAATGCGCCGACCAACACCCTGCGCCTCAGTTTCGTCACCGTGCCCGAGGACCGCATCCGCGCCGGCGTGCGCACGCTGGGCGAACTGATCGGTCCGGCGCCCGCGCGCGGATGACGGCAGGCGGCACCCCCACCGGCACGGAGCGGACTGGTCCCGACCTGTCGGACATGCGTTTCGATGACTGGGTGGCCCGCTGGCTGCCCGCGTCCTGGGGGCCGTATGCGCGTCTGTGCCGGCTGGACCGGCCCGTCGGCACCTGGCTGACCTTGCTGCCGGCGCTGGCCGCGCTGGTGCAGGCGGCTGATGGCTGGCCGACGCTGTGGCGCCTCGTCATATTCTCGCTGGGCGCGCTGCTGATGCGCGGCGTGGGCTGCACTTTCAACGATATCTTCGACCGGGATTTCGATCACCGCGTCGAACGCACCCGTTTTCGCCCCCTGACCAGCGGCCAGCTCACGCTGCGGGCGGCGCTGTGGTTCGCTGCCGCGCAGATCCTGGTCAGCGCCAGCCTGCTGCTGGCCATCAATGCCTATAGCCGCTGGCTGGCCCTGGCGCTGATGCCGCTGGTGGTGATCTATCCCTTGTGCAAGCGCTACACCTACTGGCCGCAGGCCGTGCTGGGGGCGGCCTTCAACTGGGGCATGCTGATGGCCTGGTCCGACACGCGCGACATCGTGCCCTGGACCGCCGTGGCCATGTGGTTTGGCGCGGTGTTGTGGCAGATCGGCTACGACGCCATCTACGCCTACATCGATCTGCGCGATGACCGCATGCTGGGCCTGAAATCGGTCGCCATGCGGTTCGGCGACCAGGGCAAGGTCTGGATCGGCGGCATGTACGCCGCCACGGCGGCCTTGTGGCTGGCGGCCGGCTGGGGCATGGGCCTGGATTGGCCCTACTACCTGGTCATGGCCGTCATCATCGCGCATTTCATCTGGCAGATGTGCGTCTTCGACGTGCGTCACCCGGAACGCGGGCTGCGCCTGTTCCGTTCCAATATGCAGGTGGGCGTGCTGCTGATCGCGGCCGCGTTGGCCGGTACGGTGCTGCGGCCCTGGCTATAGAGGGGCAGGCGGGGGGCGCGGCTGCAGGCGATTCTGCGGCCTCTCTGGCGCCGCTCCGGCGTTGCGGATAGACTGTTTCCAAAATGACGAGGCCGCTCGACGGCCCCGCAGGAGACGAACACCATGACCGCAGAAACGCCGGACGCCGCCCCGCTGGAATTCGATTATGTCATCGTGGGGGCCGGTTCAGCCGGCTGCTTGCTGGCCAACCGCCTGTCGCGTGAACACCGGGTCCTGCTGCTGGAGGCGGGCGGCGCCGACGACTGGCGCTGGATCCACATTCCCGTCGGCTATTTGTATTGCATCGGCAATCCGCGCACGGACTGGTGCTATCACACTCAGCCCGATCCGGGCCTGAACTACCGATCACTGGGCTATCCGCGCGGCCGGGTGCTGGGCGGTTCGTCTTCGATCAACGGCATGCTCTATCTGCGGGGCCAGGCCGCCGATTACGACGGCTGGGTGGCGCTGGGCAATCCGGGCTGGGCCTGGGACGACGTGCTGCCGCTGTTCCGCGACGTCGAAGACCACCACGCCGGGGCCGGCGAATTTCACGGCGCCTCGGGCACCTGGCGGGTCGAGCCCCAGCGCTTGCGCTGGGAGGTGCTGGACGCTTTCCGTGAAGCCGCCGCCCAGGCGGGCATCGAACGCACCGACGACTTCAACCGGGGCGACAACGCCGGCTGCAATTATTTCGAGGTCAACCAGCGCCGGGGCGTGCGCTGGAACGCGTCCAAGGCCTTTCTGCGCCCCGTCATGCACCGGGACACCTTGCGCGTGATGACCGGCGCCCGGGTCGAGCGCATCCGTTTTTCCGGACGCCGCGCGACCGGCGTCGATTGTGTGGTGGACGGCCGTCGCCTGCAGGCCGTGGCGCGGCGGGAACTGATCCTGGCGGCCGGGGCGATCGGATCGCCGCAGTTGCTGCAGGTGTCCGGCGTCGGCCCCGCCGAACGCCTGCGCAAACTCGGTATCCCGATGGTGCTGGACCTGCCCGGTGTGGGCGAGAACCTGCAGGACCATCTGCAATTACGCACGATCTACCGCCTGCAAGGCGCCCGCACCCTGAATACTTTGGCGCATTCCTGGTGGGGCAAGGCCTCGATGGGCCTGCAATACGCTTTGTTCCGCAGCGGGCCGCTGTCCATGGCGCCCTCGCAACTGGGGGCCTTCGCGCGCTCCGATCCGTCGCGGCCCCGCCCCAATCTGGAATACCACGTGCAGCCCCTGTCGCTGGACAAGTTCGGCGATCCGCTGCACGACTTCCCGGCGCTGACGGCCTCGGTCTGCAATCTGCAGCCCGGCAGCCGGGGCTACGTGCGCATCGTCTCGCCCAATGCCGCCGATGCGCCGGACATCCTCTGCAATTATCTGCAGACCCCGGAAGACCGCGCCGTGGCGGCCGATGCCCTGCGACTGACGCGGCGCATCATGGCCCAGCCCGCCCTGGCGCGCTATCACCCCAGCGAATATCTGCCGGGCGAAACGGTCCAGACCCAGCAGGCGCTGGAGGCTGCGGCAGGCGATATCGGCACCACCATTTTCCATCCGGTGGGGACATGTAAAATGGGCGTCGATCCGTTGGCGGTAGTGGACCCGGAACTGCGTGTCCGGGGCCTCGAAAGTCTGCGGGTGATCGACGCATCCATCATGCCGGTCATCACCTCGGGCAATACCAATTCGCCGACGATCATGATTGCCGAAAAGGGCGCGCGCCTGATCCTGGGCAGCGCCTGATCCCCTTAGCCTTTCATACAGGACCCGGACATGGTCAGTCATACCGAGGTCGTGGCAAGCATTCTGTTTGCCATCGCCATCATTCACACTTTCTCCGTCCCCGTTTTCGCCCGTCTGGCCAACCGGGGCGGCACGCATGCCGGTTTGTGGCACCTGTTGTCCGAGGTCGAGGCCGTGTTCGGCGTCTGGGCCTGTGTGCTGTTCGTGTGGATGGGCTTGACCTTGGGGGTGAAGGGGGCGGTCGAATACCTCGATACGCGCAACTTCACCGAGCCGGCCTTCGTCTTCGTGATCATGGTGGTGGCGGCCAGCCGGCCCATCATCGAGCTGGTCCGCATCCTGGTCGATCTGGTCTCACGGCTGCTGCCGGTGGCCCGTGAGCTGTCGCGCTTCTTCGTCATCATGACGCTGGTGCCGCTGGCCGGTTCGCTGATCACGGAACCGGCCGCCATGACCCTGGCGGCCCTGCTGTTGCGCCAGGCCTATTTCTGCCGGCAGGGCCAGGACGGCTTCAAATACCTGACCGTCGGCGTGCTGTTCGTCAACGTGTCCATCGGCGGGGTGCTGACGGCCTACGCCGCGCCGCCGGTGCTGATGGTGGCCCAGACCTTCGGCTGGGACACGGCCTTCATGGCGACCCATTTCGGCTGGCGCGCGGTGGTTGCCGTGCTGCTCAATGGCCTGATCCTGACACTGATCTGCCGGCGCTTCCTGCTCAACGGCAGCATCGGCGTCCAGGAAGACGAGGGCGAGCGCCGCCCGCCGGTGTCCCCCGTGGTCATGGCCGTGCATGTGCTGTTCCTGGTGGGCGTCGTGCTGTCTTCGCATCACATGCAGATCTTCATGGCCCTGCTGGTGCTGTTCATCGGCTACGCCCATGCCTACCGGCGGCATCAGTCCCCCCTGTTGCTGCGCGAAGGCCTGATGGTCGGCTTCTTCCTGGCGGGGCTGGTGGTGCTGGGCGGCCTGCAGCAGTGGTGGCTCCAGGATCTGCTGGGCGGTTTGTCGCCCTTCGTCCTGTACCTGGGGGCGACGGCCCTGACGGCGGTCACCGACAACGCGGCCCTGACCTATCTGGGCTCGCTGGTCGAGGGCACGGGCGAGCTCTGGCGCTACATGCTGGTGGCCGGCGCGGTGACGGGCGGCGGTCTGACCGTGATCGCCAATGCGCCGAACCCGGCCGGCTTCTCCATCCTGAAGGGCTGCTTCGGCGACGGCACCATCTCGCCGCTGCGCCTGCTCGGCGCTGCTGCCGTGCCGACGCTGATCGCGGCGGTGATGTTCCTGCTGCCGAATTCGTTCTCCTAAATAAGGATTAAAATCCAAGCGGTTGATTCTTTTGGAATTGCTGTGCCTATCTACGCCTATCGTTGCAGCCAGTGCGGCCATGAGCAGGACGTGCTGCGGAAAATCTCGGACCCGCTGCTCACGACCTGCCCGGCTTGCGGTCAGGAAACCTATGAAAAACAGGTGACGGCCGCCGGTTTCCGCCTCAAGGGCTCCGGCTGGTACGAAACCGATTTCCGCGGGGGCGGCAAAGCCGCCCCCAAATCCGCCGAGCCGGCAGGCGGCGCCTCGTCAAGCCCGGCGCCGGCGCCTGCCTCCGGCGGCACGCCGCCGGCTGCGACGTCAAGCTGACGCCCCGGGACCATGCGCTTTCTCAAACGCTACTTCATCACCGGCCTGCTGATCTGGCTGCCGCTGGTGGCCACCGTCTGGGTGCTGGCCGTGCTGGCCCGCACGCTCGGCTCCCTGGTGCCGAAGTTCCTGTCGCCCGAAGCCCTGTTCGGGATCTCGATCCCGGGTTTCGAGCTGGTCCTGGTCCTGGTCGTGATCCTGGTCACGGGGCTGTTCTGCGCCAATTTCATCGGCCGCGCCATCCTGTCGCGCTGGGAATCCCTGCTGGGGCGCATCCCTTTGGTGCGCTCCATTTATAATTCGGTCAAGCAGGTCAGCGACACCGTGTTCGCGCCCAACGGCCAGGCCTTCCGCGAGGCCGTGCTGGTGCAGTATCCGCGCCAGGGCGCCTGGACCATCGGTTTCCTGACCGGCACCCCCAGCGCCGAGATTGCCGCATTGCTGGACGGCGATTTTGTCAGCGTCTATGTGCCTACGACACCCAACCCGACGTCGGGCTTCTTTCTGATGATGCCGCGCGCCGATGTCCAGGTGCTCGACATGACGGTGGAAACCGCACTGAAATACATCGTGTCCATGGGCGTGGTGGCGCCGCCCGGCCTGCCGCCCCAGACACAGATGGATCTGCCCGCCGTGGAAACCCCCGGCGAGCAGTCCCATTGAAACTCGAACAATCCCTCTGACGGAGCCATTCTTGAACCGCACTTGCTATACCGGCGAGGTATCCAAAGCCCACCTCGACCAGACCGTGACCCTGTTCGGCTGGGTGCATCGTCGCCGCGACCATGGCGGCGTGATCTTCATCGACCTGCGTGACCGCGCGGGCCTGGCCCAGGTGGTGGTGGACCCGGACAACAAGGCCGCGTTCGAGACCGCCGAGCGCATCCGCAACGAATACTGCCTGCGGATCACCGGCCTGGTGCGCCTGCGCCCCGAAGGCACCACCAATGCCGACCTGCTCTCGGGCGAGATCGAGATCCTCTGCCGCGAAATCGAGATCCTCAATGCCTCGGTGACGCCGCCGTTCCAACTGGACGACGACAATCTGTCCGAGACCACGCGCCTGACGCACCGGGTGCTGGACCTGCGCCGTCCGCAGATGCAGCGCAACCTGATGCTGCGCTACCGCGTGTCCATGGTGGCGCGCAATTATCTGGACGCCCTGGGCTTCGTCGACATCGAAACCCCGATGCTGACCCGCAGCACGCCCGAAGGCGCGCGCGACTATCTGGTGCCCTCGCGGGTGAACCCGGGCGAATTCTTCGCGCTGCCCCAGTCGCCGCAGTTGTTCAAGCAACTGCTGATGGTGTCCGGCTTCGACCGCTACTACCAGATCACCAAGTGCTTCCGCGACGAAGACCTGCGCGCCGACCGCCAGCCGGAATTCACCCAGATCGATTGCGAAACCTCCTTCCTGGACGAAGTCCAGATCCGCGAGATCTTCGAAGGCATGGTGCGTGAGATCTACCGCCAGGTGCTGGACGTCGCGCTGCCCGAATTCCCCGTCATGAGCTGGAGCGAAGCCATGCGCCGCTTCGGTTCGGACAAGCCCGACCTGCGCGTGAAGCTGGAATTCACCGACGTGGCCGATCTGATGCGCGACGTGGGCTTCAAGGTCTTCGCCGGCCCGGCCAATGACCCGGCCTGCCGCGTGGTGGCCCTGCGCGTGCCCGGCGGCGGCGGCATGCCGCGCAGCGAGATCGACGCCTACACCCAGTTCGTCGGCATCTACGGCGCGCGCGGCCTGGCCTACATCAAGGTCAACGACGCCGCCTCGATCCCCGAGGGCCTGCAGTCGCCCATCGTCAAGAACATCCACGCCGACGCCTTGCGCGCCCTGATCGAGCGCACCGGTGCGCAGAACGGCGACCTGATCTTCTTCGGCGCCGACCGCGCCAAGGTCGTCGCCGACGCCATCGGCGCCCTGCGCGTGAAGATCGGCCAGAGCGAATTCGGCCGCGCCAACGGGCTGTTCGAGCCGGGCTGGAAGCCGCTGTGGGTGGTGGACTTCCCCATGTTCGAGTACGACGAGGGCGAAGGCCGCTACACGGCCGCTCACCACCCCTTCACCTGCCCCAAGCCGGGCCACGAGGATCTGCTGGAAACCGATCCGGGCAAGGCCATCGCGCGCGCCTACGACATGGTCATGAACGGCTGGGAAGTCGGCGGCGGTTCCGAGCGTATCCACCGCGCCGACGTCCAGAGCAAGGTCTTCAAGGCCCTGAAGATCGACGAGGAAGAAGCCCGCCTGAAGTTCGGCTTCCTGCTCGACGCCCTGCAGTACGGCGCGCCGCCGCACGGGGGCCTGGCCTTCGGCCTGGACCGCCTGGTGACGCTGATGGCGGGTGCGGAATCCATCCGCGACGTGATCGCCTTCCCCAAGACGCAGCGCGCCCAGTGCCTGCTGACGCAGGCGCCCTCGGCCGTGGACGAGAAGCAACTGCGCGAACTGCACATCCGCTTGCGTCAGACGGAAGCCAAGTAAGGCGGGGCCATGCCCATCCTGCGGGTCGTCAGCTACAACATCCACAAGGGCCGTTCGGCCACGGGTGGACGGGAATCGCTGGCCGACCTGCGGCTGGGCCTGTACGGCCTGCGGCCCGACCTGCTGTTCCTGCAGGAAGTCCAGGGCCGCAACCAGATCCGCAGCAGCCTGGACGCGCAGCACGAATCCCTGGCGGCGGCCCTGCATATGCAGGCCGCCTACGGCTGCAATGCCGTGCGCCACACCACCGACCACGGCAATGCGCTGTTGTCGCGCTATCCCATCCTGTATTACGAAAACCAGGACGTCTCCGACCACCGCCTGGAGCAGCGCGGCCTGCTGCACGGCGTGGTGCGGGTCGGCGACGTGCCGGTGCACTGCCTGGTGGTGCACCTGGGCCTGCTGGCGGGCGGACGCTCGCGTCAGGTGCAGGCGCTGGCCGACCGGATCCAGCGCCTGGTGCCCGCGCACGAACCGCTGCTGATCGCGGGCGACTTCAACGACTGGACCAACCGCCTGGCGCCGCTGTTCGTCGAACAGCTCGGGCTGGTCGAGGTCTTCGCCGCCGCCCCGCAGGGGACGGACGAGATCTACCGGCTGCGCCGTACCGTGTCGCGCCTGCGCGAACGCCTGGCCTGGCTGCCGGGGCAGGCGCTGCGCCCGATGCCCGAACTGTCCATGAACGGCCATGCGGCGCGCCTGACACCGCCGCCGCGCACTTTCCCGTCCGTGTTCCCCTGGCTGCGGCTGGACCGCATCTACCAGCGCGGTTTTGCCGTGCGCCGCGCGCGGGTGCTGCACGGCCTGCCCTGGAAGAAGCTGTCGGACCATGCGCCGCTGGTGGCGGAACTCGAACTGCCCTGAGGTTTTCGGGGAACTTTCCCGCCGCCCGACGGACTAACATTCGTTACCTTGGAATTAGCACTCCTGCTCATGGAGTGCTAACATCATTGCGTTCTGTACGAGGTTCTTGTCACCATGACCCCCTCCTCATCCGCCCTGTCGCTCGCGCCGTCGCAGCTTTCGCTGGCGATCGCCAACCCCGGAGCGCTCGGTACCATCGATGCCTACATCAGCACCGTCAATCGCTTGCCGATGCTGACTGCCGAACAGGAAGCCGACCTGGGCCGGCGCCTGCGCGACAACAACGATCTGGACGCTGCGCGCGACCTGATTCTGTCGCACCTGCGGCTGGTGGTGTCCATCGCCCGCCAGTACCTGGGCTACGGCCTGGCGCACGCCGACCTGATCCAGGAAGGCAATATCGGCCTGATGAAGGCCGTGCGCCGCTTCGATCCCGACCGTGGCGTGCGCCTGGTGTCGTTCGCCGTGCACTGGATCCGTGCCGAAATCCACGAATACGTGATCCGCAACTGGCGTCTGGTCAAGATCGCCACCACCAAGGCGCAGCGCAAGCTGTTCTTCAATCTGCGCCGCATGCGGCCCGACGGCCGTAGCCTGGCCCCGGATCAGGTGGCCGACATCGCCCGCGAACTCGACGTGCGCCCGGAAGACGTCGCCGAAATGGAAGTCCGCCTGTCGGGCGGCGATTTCGCCCTGGATGCCCCGGCCGACGACGAGGACCGCTACGCGCCCTCCGACTGGCTGGCCGACGAGGCCCAGGAACCCGCCCAGGTGCTGGCGCGCCGCAGCATGGACGCCCTGCAGGGCGAGGGCCTGGAACACGCCCTGTCGTCCCTGGACGCGCGCTCCCAGCACATCGTGCGCGCCCGCTGGCTGGCCGACGATGGCGGCGCCACGCTGCACGAACTGGCTGCCGAGTACGGCATTTCCGCCGAACGCGTCCGCCAGATCGAAGCCGCCGCCCTGAAAAAACTGCGTGTCGCCCTGAGCGGGCAGCAGGCGGATTTCGAGCCCGCCTGAGCAGTCACATTCTTTTGCACTTCTCCGCCCCCGATCGTGAACTTTCAGCATCGGGCGCGGACTAATCTGACATGAGCGCACGCCGGCCACGCCGGCCTCAACGTTCTGTCGTCCGCTTCTGCTTCTCCTCTTCCCCTCCCTATCGAAGCGGATGTTCATGGGATGCCGTCTGGCATCCCTCTTTTTTTTCATACATTTTTTCTAGGAAGCCGATCCCCTGGGCCTGTAACATATCAGCCAGATGATTTGAGCGCGCTTCCTCATGAAAATCGGCCTTCTTGTATTTGGCCTGGCCGGCCTCCTGGCTCTGGTGTCCTTCATGCCCCCTCTGGCGGGGCGGTTGCGATTGCCGTATTCCGTGCTGCTGGCCATCGTCGGCTTTGTCCTGGGCGTCATCATCCACGTGCACGGCTGGGCGCCGGGCGTGGTGGCCGACTTCCTCGACACCCTGCAGCACTTCGAGATTTCCTCCGAGACCTTTCTGTTCGTGTTCCTGCCCGTGCTGCTGTTCGAGACGGCGCTGGCGACGAATCTGCGGCGGCTGATGGACGACATCAGCCCGATCCTGGTGATGGCCATCGTGGCCGTCGTGGTCTGCACCGTGGCCGTCGGTTTCTCGCTGGCGGCGATTTCCACCTACGGGCTGGTGGTCTGCCTGATGCTGGGCGCCATCGTGGCGACCACCGACCCGGTGGCGGTCGTGGGCATCTTCCGCGAGGTCGGTGCGCCGCGCCGCCTCACGAACCTGGTCGAGGGCGAGGCCCTGTTCAACGACGCGGCCTCGATCGCCTTGTACTCGGTGCTGCTCAGCATCCTGTTCGGCGGCACCACGCCCGCCATCACGGACATTCTCAGCGGCTTCCTGGTCAGCTTCCTGGGCGGCGGCCTGGCCGGCCTGGTCATGGGGCGAGCGGCCATCGAACTGTTCCGCTGGCTGCGCGGCTGGCCTACGGCCGAAGTCACGCTGACCGTGGCGCTGGCCTACCTGACCTTCTTCATCGCCGAACACTACCTGGGCGTGTCGGGGGTGGTGGCCACGGTGATCGCCGGTCTGGTGGTGGGCTCCAGCGGCCGCACCCGCATGTCGCCCACGACCTTCGAGCAGCTCGAGGGCGCCTGGGCGCAGTTCGGCTTCTGGGCCAATTCCCTGATCTTTCTGTTCGCCGCCATGCTGATCCCGCGCATGATGGCGGAAATCACCTGGATGGAAGTCCTGCTGATCCTGGTCGTGTTCATCGTCACGCTGTGCGCGCGCGCGGTGATCGTCTACGGCCTGCTGCCCCTGCTGGGGCGGTTGCGGCTCAGCACCGAGGTCAGTCCGTCCTACCGGGCCGTGATGCTGCTGGGCGGCCTGCGCGGGGCCGTGTCCCTGGCCCTGGCCCTGGCCGTCACCGAACAGCCGGCGGTACCGCATGAGGCGCGCCAGTTCATCGCCGTGGCCACGACCGGCTTCGTGCTCATGACGCTGTTCATCAACGGCCTGACGCTGCGGCCCCTGATCCATCGCCTGGGGCTGAACCAGCTCTCGCCGGTGGACCGCACCCTGCGCGATCAGGCGCAGGTGGTGGAACTCGAGGCCCTGCGCCTGAAGATCGACGACATCGCCCATCACGAGCATATCGGCACCGAGGTGCTGGATCGCCTGCATGCGGTGTTCGACGCCAGCCAGGCCGGCGTGGACGCGTCGCAGGTGAACCAGTTGTCCCTGAACCAGAAGGTCGCGGTCGGCATGAGCATGCTGGCGGGCCGCGAAGAAGAAATGTTCTTCGAGACCCTCAAGGCCCAGGTCGTGGACTGGCGCACCGCCGAGTCCCTGCTGGCGCGCGCCGAGCGGCTGGGGGATGCGGTGCGATCGGGCGGGCTGCTGGGCTTCGAGGCGGCGATCGAAGGCGATCTGCGCTATTCGCGGTCCTTGCGCCTGGCGCTGCGCCTGCATCACCTGACCGGCTGGCAGGGCTGGCTGGTGCGGGAACTGGCCCAGCGTTTCACGAACCTGATGTGCAAATGGTCGGTGGCGCGGCGCCTGATCCAGTTCGCCCGCACCGACGTGCAGCCGTTGCTGGGGCTGGAGGTCACGGAAATCATCGTGGCTGCGCACCAGCGCCGCCTGACGCTGCTGGAAGGCGCGCTGCAGGCCCTGGCGCTGCAATATCCCAATTACGCCCAGTATCTCCAGGAAGCCTATCTCGGGCGCATGGCGCGCGCCATGGAACGCATCCGCTACCGCGACATGCTGGCGCACAACCTGATCAGCGGGGAAACCTATTCCGACCTGATCCAGCAGACGGATGCGCGCTGGGGCGCGCTGGAAAAAAGCGGCGTGCTGGACATCACCATGAGCGCGGCGTCGCTGGTGCAGCGGGTGCCGATGTTCGAGGGCATGGACGAGCGCACCATGGCGGCCATCCGCCGCGTGCTCAAGCCCCGCCTGATCATGCCGGGGCAGGAAATCCATACCCGCTTCGGCCGCACCCACGCCATGTATTTCGTGGCCTCGGGCGCCGTCGTCCTGGATCTGCCCGACGGCACCACGGCGGAACTGGGCAGCGGCCAGATCTTCGGTGAAATGGCGCTGGCCATGGGTGACGATTTTCAGGCGCGCGCGCGATCACTGGGCTACAGCCGCCTGCTGATGCTGCAGGAACGTGACTTCAAGCGCCTGCAGGAGCAATACCCGATGCTGCGCGAAAAGATCGACCTGATCGTCCGTCAGCGCCTGCGGGCCGTGGAGGTCTGGCGGCAGTTCGAGTCGGGCGAGCGCCAGCACGAGCCTTTGCCGGATCTGGCCAGGGCTGCAACGGATGAAGCGCCGGCTGACGCCGAGGAAGCCCTGGCCGCGGACGAGGCCAGTCCTGAGGATCTGAGTCAGGCCGCGCCGAACCCGGCCGGCCCGCCGACGGCAGCCTGAGCCGCCCGGCCTACAGCAGCAGCTTGATGTCGTGCGCCATGTCCTCGGGCGTCAGCGACGGCCCGAGCAGGGCGCGGGCCTCGCCCTCGCGGTCCAGCAGATAGAAGGCCGACGAGTGGTTCATGGCGTAGTGATCGGGCGACGGGCCGGCTTCCTTGGCGTAGAAAGCCTTGAAGGAGCGTGCGGTCTTGTCCAGTTGTTCCGGCGTGCCCGTCAGGCCGATGAAAGACGGGTCGAAGGCCTGCACATAGGCGGCCAGGACGTCGGGCGTGTCGCGTGCAGGGTCCACCGACACCATCAGGACACGCACGTCCCGGGCCTTGTCGCCCAGCAGCTCCATGACCTGGGACGCCTGCGCCATGGCGGTGGGGCAGACGTCCGGGCATTGGGTGTAGCCGAAGAACACCATCAGCACCTTGCCCCGATAGTCCGCCAGCGTGCGCTGCCGGCCGGTGGTGTCGACCATGTCCAGGTCGCGTCCCAGGTGGGTCCCGCTGATGTCGTTACCTTCGAAGGCCAGGGGTTCGGCTTTCGGGGAGCAGCCCGGCAGGGCCAGGGCGAGGGGCAGGGTGGCAAGCGCACCGGCCAGCAGCCTGCGGCGCGGGATTGAAAACGGCATGGTCCATCATCCAGATCGGTGAATCGGCCGGGACGGCGCCGTGGCGCGTTCCGGTCGGGTATCCGCTGGGCCGGGCCGGGTGAAAATCCGTCTAGAAATTCCCCAGGGTCAGGCCGACCCAGTGATCCAGCAGCAGCGCGGCGAACAGCAGCGACAGATACAGGATCGAATAATGGAACAGTTTACGCGCCTTGGCGTCCGAGTAGTTTCGATATAGCGCAAAGGCTTGCCAGACGAAGCGGCCGCTGAGCAGGCAGGCGGCGGCCAGGTAGGCGGGGCCGCTCATGCGCACGACGTAGGGCATCACGGACGCCGCGAACAGGGCGATGCTGTAGAGCAGGATGTGCAGCTGGGTGAAATTCTGGCCGTGCGTCACCGGCAGCATGGGCAGGCCGGACTTTTCGTAGTCGTGATGGCGGTACAGGGCCAGCGCCCAGAAGTGGGGCGGCGTCCAGATGAAGATGATCAGCACCAGCAGCCAGGCCTCGGCCGGGACGGCATCGGCCATGGCGGCCCAGCCCAGGGCCGGCGGCATCGCGCCCGACAGGCCGCCGATGACGATGTTCTGCGGCGTGAGAGGCTTCAGGATGGCGGTGTAGATCAGGGCATAGCCGACGAAGCTGGCGAAGGTCAGCCACATGGTCAGCGCGTTGACCTGGGTGTACAGGATCCACATGCCGGCGCCGCCCAGGACGCCCGCCATCATCAGGACCTGGTGGCTGCCGATCTGGCCGGAGGCCGTGCCGCGCCGCGCCGTGCGCAGCATGCGTGCGTCGGTTTCGCGTTCGACCAGGCAGTTGATGGAAAAGGCGGCCGCCGACAGCAGCCAGATGCCCGCCGTGGCGTTCACGGCCAGCCAGGGGTCGGGCAGGCCGGGGGTCGCCAGGAACATGCCGATCACCGCGCAGAACACCGCCAGTTGGGTGACGCGCGGCTTGGTCAGTGTCAGGTACTGGCGCAGCAGGGAGGGGGTGCGGCGGGGGGCGGCAGTGGCGGTGGTCATAGTAGGATTCTAGGCGCTTCCGGGGGCGTCAGGGTGCGCTCCGTCTAATGGGTTTCCCTGCCTGGGCGTCGATTTTTCCGGCCCGGGACAGGCGCCACAGCAGCGTGACGCCCACCAGGACCAGGCCGGCGGCGCCGCCGTTGTGCATCACGGCGATCAGCAGCGGCCATTGGAAAAAGATCGTGGTCAGCCCCGTCAGCAATTGCAGGGCCAGCAGGGCCAGCAGCAGGCGCGCCGGGCCGGCCAGGCCCGGGGTGCGGCGCCAGCGCCAGGCCAGCACGCCCAGCAGGGCGATGACCAGGAAGGCGAAGTTGCGGTGCGTCCAGTGGATGGCGGTGAGCGCGTCCTGGGAAATGAGCTCGCCGGACGAGAGCTGGCCCAGGCCGCGCAGCAGGGCGTAGCCCTCGCGGAAATCCATGGGCGGCACCCAGGCGCCGTGACAGGTGGGGAAATCCATGCAGGCCAGGGCCGCGTAGTTGGTGCTGACCCAGCCGCCCAGCGCCACCTGCAGGAACAGCACGGCCAGCCCCAGGATCATCCAGGCGCGCCCGGCGCCCGGATCGGCGGGCACGGGGGCGTGGTGTTTTTCCCGCGCGGCCAGCCAGGTCATCAGGGCCAGCAGGCTCATGCCCAGCACCAGGTGCGTCGTGACCACCAGCGGCATCAGCCGGTGGGTGACGGTCCAGGCGCCGAACGCGCCCTGGATGCAGACCATGATCAGCACGCAGCCGGCCAGTACGGGGCTGCGATCCGGCAGGCGGCGCAGGCGCCAGGCGTACACGGCGATGCCGATGATCATCAGGCCCAGGATGGCGCCGGCGTAGCGGTGGATCATCTCGATCCAGGCCTTGAAGGCGCTGACCGGGCCGTAGGGCATGGCCTCCAGGGCGGCGCGGATGTGGTCCCCGGCGCCCAGGGGGCTGAGATGGCCGTAGCAGCCCGGCCAGTCGGGGCAGCCCAGGCCGGAATCGGTCAGGCGCACGAAGGCGCCGAACATGATCAGGTCCAGCGTCAGGAACCAGGCCAGGAACACCAGCCTGCGATAGCGCGTGAGCAGGCGGTCCATCAACCGATCCGTGAGTTCTTCAGCAGCGTGCGGAGATCGTCGCGCACGGCTTCGGGTTGTTGCGCGTCGGGGAAGCGCATCATCAGGTGGCCCAGGGGGTCGACGATCCACAAGCCCTGCGCCAGTTCGGCGGCGGGGTCGGCGGCGCCCGGCGCCAGCCAGGCCGCCAGCTTGGCGGGGTCGGCGCGCAGGACGTGCGTGCCGACGTAGGCATCGCCGACGACAGCGGCGGCGGGCGCGTCGTCGGTGATGAACCAGACGCGTTCCAGGCGATCGACTTCTTTGCCCTGGCTGGCGTGGGAATTACGCAGCACGAACAGCCCGCGCACGCAGGATTCCGGGCAGGCGCCGGGGCCCGTGCTGATCAGCAGCCACTGGCCCTTGAGCTGGTTCAGGTCGTAGGGCTGGCCCTGCGCGTCCCGCAACGCCAGATCGTTAGGGATGGGGCGCTGCGGCTCGATCAGTTGGCCGTAGCGGGTGCGCGAATCCGGGCGCAGGCCCAGCGACGGCATGTAGTAGGCCAGCAGGGCGAACACCACCGGCGCCAGGCAGACCAGCAGGACGGCAATGAGGGGGCGGACGGAACGGGCGCGGGCAGGGGGGGAGGCAGTGGTCATGCGTGTTCGGAAGGTGAGGGGCGGCGCAGCATGCGCCAGACCGTGAAGCCGGCCGCGATCAGTGCGATTGCGGCGAAGCTGAACCATTGCAGGGCGTAGTTGTAGTTCTGGTCGGCGTCCGTCGAGGGGCCGGGCCAGTCCTGGATCAGATCCGCGTCGTGCGTGGGCGCTTGTTGCAGCACGACCGGCAGCAGGTTCAGGCCGGTGGCGGCGGCCAGTGTGTCCAGCGGCAGGTTTTGCACGGCGGGCGGTTTGCCGTCGGCGGCGGGAAAAGGGTGCGGCAGGGGATTGCCGGATCGGCCGCTGAGGCTGCCCAGGTCGAACAGGCGGGGGACCCGATGCAGCAGCGTGCCCTGGACCTGGACGGTGCCGGCGGCGGCATTCAGGTCCGGCAGCGCGGCGGACGGCATCGGCCGGGCGACCCAGCCGCGCAGCACCAGCACGGCGGTTCCGGGGGCGTCTTGCAGTTCCAGCGGCGTCGCCACCCACAGGCCGGGCTGACCTTTGAGGTTGCGATTGTCCAGGAGTACAGTAAGCGGATTCAGCCAGTGCCCTCGGGCGCTGGCCGGGTGCCAGTCGGGGCCGTCGCGGTGTTGCGCATCAAGCACCTGGGGCGGCGCCTGCCGGCCCGCTTCGATGGCGGCCAGAAGCCCTTCGCGTTCGTGGGCGCGGCGCAACTGCCAGAGCCCGGCGCTGATGCAGGCCGCACCCGCCAGCGCCAGCAGGATCAGGGCCAGGACGGCCTTGGTGCGGGTTGCGGGTTGCGGCGAGGTCATACGATGCTTACATCCTGGTGTTGCGGGGAGTGTTCATGAAAATTCTGATTGTCGTGCTGTTCCTGGGGGTGCTGGTCAGCCTGGGTTCAGCCATGAAGTATCTCATGCAGGACCGGGGCCGCACAGACCGGATGGCCTGGGCCCTGACGTGGCGGGTGGGCTTGTCGATCCTGTTGTTCCTGTTCCTGCTGCTGGCGCATGCGCTGGGGTGGATCGATGCGACGGGCTTGCAGGTCGGGACCGGAAAGTAAAACCAAACACGGCAACAGTCTGTTCAGACCATTGCCGTGCCTGAGAAATCCAGGCCGCGCGCCGTAAGGTATCGCAGCCCGCCAGAACAGATTTTTACAGCCAGTACACGAAGATGTACAAGCCCAGCCAGACCACGTCCACGAAGTGCCAGTACCAGGCGGCGCCCTCGAAGCCGAAGTGATGTTCGGCCGTGAAGTGGCCTCGCACCAGGCGGAACCAGATCACGGTCAGCATGGTGGCGCCCAGGATCACGTGGAAGCCGTGGAAGCCCGTCAGCATGTAGAACAGCGCGCCGTAGGCGCCCGAGGAGAAACGCAGGTTCAGCTCGGTGTAGGCGTGGTGGTATTCATACGCCTGGCAGGCCACGAAGGTGAAGCCCAGCACCACCGTCAGGCCCAGCCAGAAGATCGCCTTGGACCGGTGCGCCGCGCGCAGGGCGTGGTGGGCGATGGTCAGGGTGACGCCGGAGGACAGCAGCAGCGCGGTGTTGATGGTGGGCAGCCAGAACGGCCCCACGGTCTGGAAGGGGGCGACGGTGCCCGCCGGGCCCTGGTTAGGCCAGGTGCCGCTGAAGCCCGGCCACAGCAGGGTCTGGGAGTCCAGGGTGCTCAGCCACGGCGTGGAGACTTCGCGGGTGTACCACAGCGCGCCGAAGAAGGCCGAGAAGAACATGACCTCGGAGAAAATGAACCAGGCCATGCTCCAGCGGTAGGAGTGATCGATGCGCTGGCTGTTCATGCCGGTTTCGGACTCGTGGATGGCGTCGCCGAACCAGCCGAAAAGCACCACGAACAGGCACAGGATGCCGGCCAGGACGAGCCAGGGGCCGATTGCATAGCTGTTGACCCACAGGGCCGCGCCGACCAGGGTCGCCAGCATGCTCAGGCTGGCCCGGATCGGGTGGACCGAATCTGGCGGGACGTAGTAGTAGGGGGCCTCGCCGGCGTGAGCCATCTGGGCGGTCGTCATCGTTGTTCTCCTCTGGATTCGTCTTCTAGGCCGTCGCCATGCGCACGGCCAATATCAGCAGCAATACGAACACCGCCCCGCTGATCAGGCCCGCCACGATGATGTGTGACGGGCGCAGATGTGACAGGTCCTCTTCGTGGCCGGAGCGCTTGCGCAGCCCCAGGAACGCCCAGGCGACCGTGCGCATCGAGCGCAGGAAGGTGTTGCGTGGTTCGGTCATGATTCGATTCCCCACAGGTTGGCGCGCACAAAGGTCCACACCAGGATGGCGATGGCGAATATGGCCAGGACCCATCCGGTGCGACGATTGCGGCGGCGTTGCTCTGGGGTCATCTCATCCATCTCAGTGGCTGGCCTCGTATTGGGGCGGCGTCACGAAGGTATGGTAGGGCGCGGGCGAGGGCACCGTCCACTCCAGACCTTCGGCGCCTTCCCAGGGGTTGGCCGCCGCCGGGGCGCCGTGACCGCGCGCCGACTTGATCACGATGTAGGCGAACAGCAGTTGCGACAGGCCGAACCAGAAGGCGCCGATCGTGGCGATCTGGTGGAAGTCGGTGAACTGCGCGGAGTAGTCCGCGTAGCGGCGCGGCATGCCGGCCAGACCCAGGAAGTGCATCGGGAAGAAGGTGATGTTGAACGAGATCATCGTCATCCAGAAGTGCCACTTGCCCAGGCGCTCGTCGTACATGGTCCCGGTCCATTTCGGCAGCCAGTAATAGGTGGCGCCGAACAGGGCGAACAGCGATCCGGCCACCAGCACGTAGTGGAAGTGCGCCACCACGTAATAGGTATCCTGGACCTGGATGTCGATCGGGGCGACCGCGACCACCAGGCCGGTGAAGCCGCCGATGGTGAACACGAAGATGAAGCCGATGGCGAACAGCATCGGGGTCTCGAAGGTCATGGCGCCGCGCCACATGGTGGCCGTCCAGTTGAAGACCTTGACCCCGGTGGGGATGGAAATCAGCATCGTGCCGTACATGAAGAACAACTGGGCGGTGACCGGCATGCCGGTGGTGAACATGTGGTGCGCCCACACCAGGAACGACAGGATGGCGATGGCGCAGATGGCGTACACCATCGACGCGTAGCCGAACAGGCGCTTGCGGGCAAAGGTCGGCACGATCTGCGACACCATCCCGAAGGCCGGCAGAATCATGATGTAGACCTCGGGGTGGCCGAAGAACCAGAACACGTGCTGGTACAGCACCGGGTCGCCGCCGCCGGCGGCGTTGAAGAAGTGGGTGCCGAAGTGACGGTCGGTGAGCAGCATCGTGACGGCGGCGGCGAGCACCGGCATCACGGCCAGCAGCAGGTAGGCCGTGACCAGCCAGGACCAGCAGAACAGCGGCATCTTCATCAGGCTCATGCCGGGGGCGCGCATGTTCAGGATGGTGACGATGATGTTGATCGCGCCCATGATGGACGAGGCGCCCAGGATGTGCACGGCGAAGATCGCGAAGTCCATGCCCGGACCCATCTGCAGCGACAGCGGCGCGTACATCGTCCAGCCCGAGGCGTTGGCCCCGCCCGGCACGAAGAACGAGGTCGTCAGCAGGATCGCGCCCACCGGCAGCAGCCAGAAGCTGAAGTTGTTCATCCGCGCGAAAGCCATGTCGGACGCGCCGATCTGCAGCGGGATCATCCAGTTGGCGAAGCCCACGAAGGCGGGCATGATCGCGCCGAAAATCATGATCAGCCCGTGCATGGTGGTGAACTGGTTGAACAGTTCGGGCTGGAAGAACTGGATGCCGGGTTCGAACAGTTCCGTACGCAGCAGCAGGGCCAGCGTACCGCCCTCCAGCAGCATGCAGAACGAGAAGATCAAATACATCGTGCCGATGTCTTTGTGATTCGTGGCGAACACCCAGCGCCGCCAGCCCGTCGGGGCGTGGTGGTGGGCGTGTTCGTCATGCCCGCTGTGGGGCGGAATGTGGTCGACCGTAACGCTGCTCATTGAATGCCTCCTTCCTGGGGCGCGCCGCCTTCCGGGCGGCGCGAGGAAAATTCGTGTGGTTTCGCCGTGTGGGTTGCGGGCCGGTTCAGCGCAGGGCCTTGACGTCCGAGGGCTGGACGACAGGGTCGGGACCCTTGCCGGCGTTGTCCCAGGCGTTGCGCGTATACGTGATGACTGCGGCGATCTGGGTGTCGCTGAGCTGGTCGCGGAAGGCGGCCATTGCGGTGCCCGGATGTCCGTTCAACACGGTTTCGATCTGGCCTTTCATCGGCGCCAGCACGTATTTGGTGTCCCCGTTCAGGGCCGGGAAAGTCCCCGGGATGCCCTGGCCGTTGGCCTGGTGGCAGGCCACACAGGTGGTGGAGAAGACTTCCTTGCCCTTGGCGATCAGTTCGTCCTTGGACCAGGTCTTGTTCGGGTCTTCGGCGGCGGCGGCCATGGCCGTCTTTTGCTCTTCGACCCACTTGGCGTAGTCTTCCTGGGATTTGACCTCGACTACGATCGGCATGTAGGCGTGGTTCTTGCCGCAGAGTTCGGCGCACTGGCCGCGGTAGGTGCCCGGCTTGTCCGCGCGGAACCAGGTGTCGCGCAGGAAGCCCGGGACGGCGTCCTGCTTGACGCCCAGTTCGGGCACCATCCAGGAGTGGATCACGTCGTCGGCCGTCAGCACGACACGGACTTTTTGGTTGACCGGCACCACCATGGGATGGTCGACTTCCATCAGGTAGGTGTTGCCGATGGGCGCCTTGCCGTTGATCTGGTCCTGCGGCGTGGTCAGGTTCGACAGGAAGCGCACCCCCGTCGCCGGTCCGTCGAGGTATTCATACCCCCACTTCCATTGGTAGCCGGTGGCCTTGATGGTCAGGTCGGCGCTGGAGGTGTCCTTCATGGCGACCACGGTACGGGTGGCCGGGATGGCCATGCCGATGATGATCAGAAAGGGGATCACCGTCCAGGTGAGTTCCAGGCCGAGGTGCTCTTCGAACTTGGCGGCTTTGTAGCCTTTGTCTTTGCGGTGGCGGATGATGGAATACAGCATCACGCCGAATACGCCGATGAAAATCAACGTACAGATGATCAACATCATCCAGTGCAGGGAATAGATTTCCCGCGCGATGGGCGTGACCCCGGTGTGGAGGTTGAGCTGGTTGACCCCCGGGCCTCCCGGCATATCCTGAACCTGCGCCCCGGCAACTGTCGCCCACGACAGCGCGATCATGCCCAACGTCCCTCTGACCATCTTCATGTTGTCCCTTTGTTTGGCGTGTATTTCCTAGGGCCGGTTGACCTTCATCAAAGAAAAGCGGGAGAACAACCGGGCCCTGCACACATGGTTGGATCGCCAGACCGTACAATGAACTGCGGGTGCTGTGGCCTGGGTACCCTTATAAACCTGAAGGGATTATAGCCACTGCCCGAGGCTTGTACAGGCGCGCCCCTGCTCCCTTTGTAGGCTTTTCCGGGTTTCCACCAATCCCTCAGCGCGCGTGGATGCGGCTTGTATGCTGCTTGTGCATGCATCCGCCACGATCCGTGCATGCATCCAGCCATGCATACACTACAATGCCCGGATGGATTTTTCTTCAGCGGCCTTTGCCTTGGATGACCTTCAGGCGCGCAATGCGCGCCTGATTCGTCGCGCCCAGCAATTGCCGCCCGCAGGCGCCCGGCCGGCCACCATCGCGGGCCGGGTCGGGGGCTGGATCGGGCCGGCTGCGCAGGCGGCCGTCGCGGGTTTGCCAGGCGTCCACATCGAGCCCGAGGCCGTGCATTTCACGGCTGCGCCCACTGCGCGACTGAACCTCGACGCCGTGCTGCGCGGGGTGGCGCTGGCGTTGCGGGATGCGGGCTGCATCCGCGCCTGGCGGGACGAACTGCTGGATGTCATGGCCGAAGGCCGATCGCTGGCGCGCATCGAGCGCGGCGCCGTGCGGCCTCTAGGCCTGCTGACGCAGGCGGTGCACCTGAATGGCTGGTCGCCGGACGGCCGCTTGTGGGTGGCGCGCCGCGCCTTGAACAAATCCACCGATCCCGGCCTGTGGGATACGCTGTCGGGCGGCCTGGTCGCGGCGGGCGAAGACCCTGAATCCGCGCTGCTGCGCGAAACCTTCGAAGAAGCCGGCCTGCCGGCCGTGGCGCTGGCGGCGCACGGCCCGCTGCGCACGGTGCTGCGCATGCACCGCCGCCTGGACGACGGCTATCAGGTCGAGAACGTGCTGCTCAGCGATTGCGTGCTGGATGCGGGGGCGGCGCCCCGCAATCTGGACGGCGAAGTCCTGGAATTCCGCTGCCTGGCGATGCCCGAGCTGTGGGATATGATCATGCATGGCGCCTTCACGCTGGAAGCCGAGCTGGCCATCCTGGATTCGCTGCGGCACCGTTTGCAGGCCGCGCCCGGCGGGGCGGCGTTCTAATCCAATCATCCCGGCATGGTGCCGGCGGAGGCAATCCATCATGGCGCAAGACTCCACCAATCCTTTCGTGATGCCCGGCTTCGGCCAGCAGGGCGAAGCCGCCCGCAATCCGCTGTTCGCCGGCCTGGACATGATGCGTCAGGCCTGGCAGAACATGGCGGGTGCCGGCGGCCTGGACGCGGCGAAACTGACGCCGATGTCGGTCGAAGAACTCGACCAGCGCATCCGTGAGCTGCAGACGGTGCAGAACTGGCTGCAACTGAACGCCACGATGCTGGCCAACACCATCCAGGGGATGGAAATCCAGCGCAGCACCCTGAGCACGCTCAAGTCCTTCGCCGGGGGCGCCTTCCCGGGTGCGGCGGCGGCCGGTTCCGCCGGCAAGACGGACGAGGCCGGTGCGGACTACGCCCGCGCGGCGGGCGACTGGTGGAATATGGTGCAGCAGCAGTTCGAACAACTGTCGAGCGCGACCGCCGCCGGCCTGCAGGGCATGGCCGAATCGGCCGAGCAGGCCATGGTCCCCGCCAAAAAGCGCGCCCCGGCCCGCAAGAAAACGGCTGCCTCGGCGGCTCGCAAGGCTCCGGCCAAGAAGACTACCCGCCGTTAGTCTTGGCCGGCCTCCCCACGTCGCGTCTTGCAAGGCGCTCCGATTCGTCAGGCACAGGGCAGTCCGCAGGGAATCCTCTGTCCAGCCTTATCCACGTCGCCGCTTGCAAGCGGCTCCGATTCGTCAGGCATGGAATAGCCCGCAGGGGCTACTCCATGTCCAGCCTCATCCACACCTTCTTATGCTGAACATCATCATTCTGGCCGCCGGCCTGGGCAAGCGCATGCAGTCCGATCTGCCCAAAGTCCTGCATCCGATCGCCGGCAAGCCCATGCTGGCCCACGTCCTGGATTCGGCGCGCGCGTTGTCGCCCGACCGGATCGTGGTCGTCACCGGCCACGGGGCCGAACGGGTTCAGGCGGCTTTCGCGGGGCAGGATCTGTGCTTTGCCCTGCAGCAGCCCCAACTGGGCACGGGGCATGCGGTGATGCAGGCCTTGCCCCAGTTGCTGGAAGGCGATGCGGACGACGTCAGCCTGGTGCTGTACGGCGACGTGCCGCTGGTGCGCGCGGACACCTTGCGGGCGCTGTTGCAGGCGCGCGGCCAGGGCCTGGCGCTGCTGACCGAGACCCTGGCGGATCCCGCCGGCTACGGCCGCATCGTGCGCGACGATCAGGGCCGCATCCGCCGCATCGTCGAACACAAGGACGCCGGCCCCGATGAACTGGCCCTGCGCGAGGTCAACACCGGCATTCTGGCTGCGCCCACGGCGGCGCTGCGGGATTGGCTGGGCCGGATCGACAACCGCAACGCCCAGGGCGAATACTATCTGACCGACATCGTCGGCCTGGCTGTGGCGGATGAGGTGCCGGTGTCGCACGCCCAGCCGTCGGCAGGCTGGGAAACGCTGGGCGTCAACAGCCGCGTGCAGCAGGCCCAGCTCGAACGCGTCTGGCAGGGCGAGCAGGCGCGCGTGCTGCTGGAACAAGGCGTCACCCTGGCGGATCCGGCGCGCTTCGACTTGCGCGGTTCGCTCGTCTGCGGGCGCGACGTCTTCATCGACGTGGGCTGCGTCTTCGAAGGCGAGGTCCACCTGGCCGACGGCGTGCGCGTCGGGCCGCATTGCGTGATCCGCGACGCGCGCATCGGTCCTGCTGCCACGCTGGACGCCTACACCCACGTCGAAGGCGCCCGGGTGGCCGAAGGCGCCCGGATCGGCCCCTATGCCCGGCTGCGGCCGGGTGCCGACATCGGCCCGGACGCCCACGTGGGCAATTTCGTCGAACTGAAGAAAACCCGTCTGGGCCGAGGATCCAAGGCCAACCACCTGGCCTACCTGGGCGACGCCGAGATCGGCGAGCGCGTCAACGTCGGCGCGGGCACCATCACCTGCAACTACGATGGCGTCAACAAGTTCCAGACCGTGATCGAGGACGATGCCTTCATCGGCTCGGACACCCAACTGGTCGCGCCCGTGCGGGTCGGCAAGGGCGCCACGCTGGGCGCGGGCACGACCCTGACCAAGGACGCGCCTGCGGGCGAACTGACCCTGTCGCGGGCGCGGCAGCAGTCGGTGGCGGGCTGGAAGCGGCCGACGCGCAAGTCCTGACACCGTCTGGGGCGCCATGCGCATCCTGCATCTGAATCTGGAAAAAGGCTGGCGGGGCGGCGAACGCCAGACCCTGTTCACCTTGCGCGGCCTGCACGAGGGCGGCCACGAGGTCGCCCTGGCGGCGCGCGCGGGCGGTCCTCTGGCCGAACGGGCCGCCGCCGAAGGCATTCCGGTGATGGGCTGCCGGGGGGCTCCGGGGCTGGCGCGCGTGCTGCTGACGCAGGGCTGGCGTTACGACGTGTTGCATGCGCAGACGGCACAGGCCATGAGCCTGCTGGCCGTCCTGCGGCCGCTGCTGCGCGCCGCGCTGGTGTTCACGCGCCGCACCGCGTTTGATGCTCCCGGCGCGGCGGACCGCCACCGCTGGAAGTGGACGCGTGTCGACGCGCTGGTGGCGATCAGCGAGGCCGCCGCCGCGGCGCCCCGGGCGCTGGGCCTGCCCGTCACCGTCATCCCCAGCGCGGTCGAGGCCGTGCCGGCCGATCCGCACGGCGTGGACGAATTGCGGACGCGCTTTGGCCTGGAGGGCCGCCGCGTGCTGGTCACGGCGGCGGCGCTCAGCCCGGAAAAGGACCCGCTGACGCTGATCGATGCGATCGACAGGCTGCGCCGCGACCATCCCGACGTGCTGTGCCTGCATTGCGGCGCGGATGGCGCGGCGGCCGATGCAGCGCGCGCGCGCGTGGCCGAACTGGGACTGGGCGATCACTACCGCTTCGCGGGTTTCCTGTCCCGAGTGGCTGATGCGCTGGCGCTGGCCGAGGCCTACGTCAGCAGTTCGCGCTTCGAGGCCCTGGGCACCAGCGTGCTGGACGCCTGTCTGGCCGGACTGCCGGTGGTTGCGACGGAGGTCGGCGGGCACCGCGAGATCCTGGCCCCGGATCGGGGCCTGCTGGCGCCGGCGGGCGATGCCGCCACGTTGGCGCGCCGTCTGGCCTGGGTGCTGGATCATCCGCAGGCCGCCCGGGACATGGGCGAACGCGCGCGCGAGATGACGGCGCGGGAATACGCCGTGCCCGCCATGGTGGCGCGCTACGAAAGCCTGTATCGCGGGCTGCGGCGGGTGTAGCAGGCCTGCAACCCGCACCCGGTGACGGCCGGCCGCAAAGCCGTGCGGCGGGTTTTACAGCGGCCGCAGCGTTTCGCGGAAAAGCTGCCCGCGTTCGGTGTAGCTGCGGGCGCTGGCCTCCAGGCCGGCGACGTCTTCGTCGCTGAGGGTGCGCACCACCTTGGCCGGTGAGCCCAGGATCAGCGATCGTTCCGGAAAGGTCTTGCCCTCGGTGACCAGCGCGCCTGCGCCGACCAGGCTGTGGCGGCCGATCACGGCGCCGTTCAGGACCACGGCCTGGATGCCGATCAGCGCGCCGTCTTCGATCGTACAGCCGTGCAGCATGGCCTGGTGGCCCACCGTGACGTTGCGACCGACCCGCAGCGGCTTGCCGGGGTCCACGTGCAGCACGGCGCCTTCCTGGATGTTGCTGTTTTCGCCGATGACGATGGGCGCATTGTCGGCGCGGATCACGGCGCCGGGCCAGACGCTGGCGCCGGCCTGCAGCGTGACGGCGCCGATCAGGGTGGCCTCGGTTGCGATAAAGGTGGACGGGTCAGTGTTCGGGACCAGGTCCCCCAGGGCGTAGCAAGTCATCGGACAGTCTCCGGGCGGGGTCTTGTTTCGATGGTAGCACGCCCGTGCCGCCCTATAATCGCGCCATGACGACACGCATCCTCATCGTACGCACGTCCTCGCTCGGGGATCTGGTGCACATGCTGCCCGCCATCAGCGACATCGCCCGGCATGTGCCGGGCGCATTGATCGACTGGCTGGCCGAGGAATCCTTCGCCGACATCCCCTCCTGGCATCCGGCCGTGCACGAAGTCATCCGCGTCGCGCACCGACGCTGGCGCAGGCACTGGTGGGCGACCGATACGCGCCGCGAACGCGCCGCCTTGCGCGCCACCCTGAGCGAGCGCCGCTATGACGTCGTGCTGGACATGCAGGCCCTGATGAAATCGATCTGGCTGGTCCGCCAGGCGCGCGGTGTGCGCCACGGGCTGGACTGGAAATCGGCGCGTGAGCCGCTGGCCTCGCTGTTCTACGACGTGCGCCATCGGGTGGAATTCTGGCAGCCGGCCATCATCCGCCAGCGGACCCTGGCGGCGGCGGCCTTCGGCTACGCGGTCGAAGGCCCGCCGGATTTCGGCCTGCAGGCCCTGACCGACGGGGTGGAGATCGAGCCGGCGGCCCTGATCATGCCCTCGGCCAGCCGCGATGACAAGCTCTGGCCGGAGGCTGACTGGCAGCAGGTCTTCGATGATCTGCAGGGACGCGGCCTGGCGCTGCGCCTGCTGGCCGGCAACGAGGCCGAACAGGCGCGTGCGCGGGAACTGATCCAGGGGCGGTCGGACGCGGTCGTCCTGCCTCGCATGGGATTGCGCCAGGTGGCGGATCAACTGGCCCGGGCGCGCATCATGGTGGGCCTGGACAGCGGCCTGACGCACCTGAGCGCCGGCCTGGGCCGTCCGACCATCGGCATTTACAAGGCCTCGACCCCGGTGCGCACGCCGCTGCAAGGACCGGCCTACACGGCCAGCCTGGGCGAACGCGGCCAGGCGCCCGATGCCGGGCGCGTGCGGGCCGCCATCGCCGAGGCGCTGGACGAGGCCCGTGCCAGTCCGTCCAGGGCGGAAGCCCCGGCCCTCATGGGCGGGGCCTGAGCTTGGTCCACGCGTTGCGCGGCCGGCCGCGCGGGAGCGCATGATGCGTGTACTGTATTCGCTGCTGCTGGTCCTCCTGTCTCCCCTGCTGTTGGGCTGGATGGCCTTGCGCGCCCGCCGCGCCGGAGGCCGCTGGGCGGTGCTGGGCGCGGTGCGGTTCGGCCGCTACGGACGTGCCGAAGGCGAACCCGGCGCCGTCTGGGTCCACGCGGTCAGCCTGGGCGAGACCCGGGCCGCCCATCCGCTGATCCGGGCGCTGCTGGATCGCGGCCATCGGGTGCTGTTGACGCACATGACGGCCACGGGCCGGGCCGAAGGCGCGCGCGTCTATGCGGCGGAACTGGCCGATGGCCGGCTGCGCCAGGACTGGCTGCCGTACGATTTTCCGGGGGCGACGCGCCGTTTCATGCGTCACCACCGTCCGGCGGTCGGGGTGCTGATTGAGCGCGAGGTCTGGCCCAACCTGGTGCATGCCGCCGCGCGCGCCGGCGTGCCGCTGGTGCTGGCCAGCGCCCGCATGTCGGCCGCCTCGCTGCGCAGTACGGTGCGGCTGGGCGCGCTCTTGCGGCCCGCCTATGGTGCGCTGACGCGCACCTATGCCCAGTCGCTGACGGATGCCCGGCGCCTGGAGCAGGCCGGCGCGCGGCAGGTCGCCGTGTCGGGCAATTTCAAGTTCGATCTGCGGCTGGATCATGAGCGGATGAAGCGGGGCGCGGGCTTTGCCGCCCGGCTGGACCGTCGAGTCGTGGTGATTGCCAGCACCCGCGAAGGCGAGGATGCGCCCTTTGTCGAGGCCATCCGCCGCGAGATCGGACAGCGGCGCGCACGCGGCGACGATTCCGGTCCGCCGCTGCTGTTCATGCTGGTGCCGCGTCATCCGCAGCGTTTCGAGGATGCCGCCGGACTGCTGCAGGCCGCCGGCCTGCCGCACGTGCGGCGCAGCCACCTGCTGGAACTGGGGGACGACAGCAGCCCGGCCGTCCAGGCGTGCCGCGATGCGGTCGTGATCCTGGGCGATACGCTGGGCGAGATGGCCTGGTACTACGCCTGCGCCCAGGTGGCGATCGTGGGCGGCAGCTTTGCGCCGCTGGGCGGCCAGAATTTCATCGAGGCCAGCGCCCAGGGGCGGCCGGTGCTGGTGGGGCCGCACACGGAAAACTTCGAACAGGCCGTGGGTGATGCCCTGGCCGCCGGCGCCATCGCCCGGGCGGCCGATCCGGATCAGGCCGTGCGCCAGGCCGTGCGCTGGCTGGATGATCCGGCCGGCCTGCACCGCATGGGCGAGACCGCGCGCGACTGGGTCCGGCAGCATGCCGGGGCAGTGGCGCGCGTGGTGGATGGGGTTGAGGCTTTGTTGCGGCCCTGAGGCTCAGACCGGCGTCAGGCCGTGGTATTTCTGGCCCAGCGCCAGGGTCGCCTGGAAGAAGCCTTCTTTGCTGCCGCAGTCGTAGCGGACCCCGTCGTAGCGGTGGGCCAGCACGCGGCGTTGTTTGAGCAGGTCGGCGATGGCGTCCGTGAGCTGGATTTCCTGGCCGACCCCGGCCCGGGTGCGGCGCAGGTGGTCGAAGATTTCGGGCTCCAGGATGTACCGGCCGACGACGGCCTGGTTCGAGGGCGCGTCCTGCGGTGCGGGTTTTTCCACGATGCGCTCGACCCGTGTGTTGCGCGCGTCGACGGCCGTGCCGGCAATCATGCCGTATTTGCGTGAATCGACCGGGTCGATGGTCTGGATGGCGAGCACGCTGCCGTTGTGCTGATGCGCCGCGTCCACCAGTTGGCGCGTGACGGAGGTGTCGGCGTCCAGCAGGTCGTCGGCCAGCAGCACGGCAAAGGGCTCGTTGCCGACGATGGGCTCGGCGCACAGCACGGCATGGCCCAGGCCCAGCGGCTGGGCCTGGCGGGTATAGATGCAGTGGACGTGCGGCGGCAGCACGGTGCGGACCGTGTCCAGCAGCGCCTGCTTGCCCTTGGCTTCCAGTTCGGCTTCCAGTTCGGGCATGCGGTCGAAGTGGTCCTCGATGGCCCGCTTGTGGCGGCCCGTGACGAAGATCAGTTCCGTGATGCCTGCCGCCAGGGCCTCTTCGACGGCGTACTGGATCAGGGGCTTGTCGATGACCGGCAGCATTTCCTTGGGCATGGCCTTGGTGGCCGGCAGGAAACGGGTGCCCAGGCCCGCGACGGGGAAGACGGCTTTGCGGATCGGTTTCATCAGGGGGTGGCGGCGGGAGGAATGGGCGCGCCCAGCGTCAGCATCTGCTGGTTGCGTTGCGACAGCGGCCGGGGGGTGCGCCCCTGTTCGGCCGGCGGCGGGCCGAAGAAGCCCTGGCCGTAGGCCAGCAGCGCCAGATTGGCGATGACGGCGAGAATCAGCAGGAAACGCATGCGTCAGCCTGGATGGAAAAAGGGATATCCGCCAGTATATCAGCGGGGTTCGGATATCCCGACGGCGCTCAGGCCGTTCGCAGCGCGGCCCACGCTTGCGCGAAGGCCTGCGCGTCCTCCTGGACGGCCGGCGCGCTTTTGCCGGGCTTGTACAGCGACGAGCCGATCCCGAACCCCGTGGCGCCCGCCTGGACCCAGGGGGCCATCGTGCCGGCGGCGATACCCCCTACGGGGAACAGGTCGCAACCCTGGGGCAGCACGGCCAGCAGCGCCTTGACGACGGCGGGTGAGGCTTGCTCGGCGGGGAACAGCTTCAGGCCGTGCGCCCCATGCGCCAGTGCGCTGAAGGCCTCGGTCGGCGTCAGGATGCCGGGCAGGCTGATCAGGCCCAGCCTGACGGTCTCGTCGATCACCGCGGGATCGGCATTGGGCGAGATGATCAGTTGCCCGCCGGCGGCGTGCACGTCGCGAACCTGCGCCGGGGTGAGCACGGTGCCGGCGCCTACCAGGACGTCGGGAAAGGCGGTGCGCAGGGCCGTGATGCTGGCGAGCGGATCGGGGGAGTTCAGCGGCACTTCCCAGAGCAGGAAGCCGGCGTCGTGCAGCGACTGGCCGATGGTGACGGCCTCGGCCGGCCGGAGACCGCGCAGGATGGCGATCAGCGGCAGGCGGGCCTTGAGTTCGGCATAGCGTTGATGCAGGGGGGGCGGGGTGTTCATGCGGCGGTCTCCGTCAAATGTGTTTGGACGGCCTGGTGGCCGGCCCAGGTGGCCTCGTCGCCGAAGACGACCGTGTCGCAGGACAACTGCGCCAGGGCCAGACGGTAGCGCAGGGCCAGCGCGTCATTGCCGATCAGCGCGACCGTGTCCCCGGGGGCGGGCCGCATGTCGCGCAGTTCCTGGCCGATCAGCAGGCCCGAGAGATAGCTGGACGACCGGGCGGGATCCAGCGTGTCGAACAGGCTGAGCGCGCGCACGCCGAACAGCAGGTGGCCGAGCGCTTCGTCCCGCAGGCCGCGTTGCACGCCCTGCACGAAAGCGGTTTCGTTCAGGGACGCCTGGACGTCCGTGGTCCGGCTCAGGATGGAATGACGGGTGAGCAGGGCGAACAGCTCGCCCGTCATGAAGGTCTTGAAGCGGGTGATCACGCCGTCCTGCACCTGTACCCATTTGCTGTGCGTGCCGGGCAGCACCAGCAGGCCGTCGCGCCGCTGCATGAGCCGCAGCGCGCCGAAGACCTGGATCTCCTCGCCGCGCATCACATCGGGGACGCCGGCGACGGTGTCCACACCGCCGAGCGGCGCCACGCTCATGCCGGGCACGATGGCGATGGGCACGCCGCCCACGGCGGGCAGCCATGCGAGGTTGCGGCACAGGGCATCGAAGCCGGCGGGGCAGGGGCAGTAGGGCGCCTCTTGCCAGCCCTGGCGGCTGCCGATCATGCCCGAGAGCAGGCACAGTGCGGGCGCCTGCTCCAGCCAGTCGCCGAAATGCTGTTCGAAGGCGGAGGCGAAACCGTCCGGCGCCACGTGCAGGATGCCATGCGGCAGCGCGCGCCGTGCGACGATCCGGCCGTGCGCGCCGATCAGCACGCCGCGCAACGAGGTGGTGCCCCAGTCGATGGCGAGCAGGCGGGGGTGGGCGTCCTGCGGGCCGCGCGGAGGCGGCGTCGGGATGTCGTGCACGGGCGGGTCCGCGGGTCAGTCAGAGCCTTACAGCGGCTTGTAGGCCGTCACGTCGATCTCGACCTTGGCGTCGATCATCAGGCGCGATTCCACCGTAGAGCGGGCGGGGCGGTGATCGCCGAAGCATTCCATGTACACGCGGTTGAAGCTGCCGAAGTCGCGCGCATCATCGAGCCATACATTGACCTTGGCGACGTCCTGCAGGGTGCAGCCTGCCAGCGCCAGCGCGGCTTCCAGGCGCTGGAACACCTGGCGGGTCTGCGCCTCGATGCCGCCGGGCACGACCTGGCCCTGGTCGTCGGTGGGCACGGTGCCCGACACGAAGACGAAATCGCCCGCGCGCACGGCGGGCGAGAGCGGGCGCGACTGGCGATCGGATGCGATGGGGGACTGGCCTAGGGTAATTACCGGCATGACATAAGCTCCTGAATGTAAGAACATTACATAAACAAAGCACGAAAAACGCTTTTTTAAATGATAGAACGGTTTTTCGTGGTTGTGGATGTAATTTATTTTCCTAAATTATTTTCCTAAACCGTCTGACTCGATGGAAGGCGACAGCCCATGAACGCATACCCCCTGTTTCCGCAAATGACGCGTCGTCGTCTGTTGGTCTCCGCCCTGCTGGCGGCCGGCTGTATGAGCCTCCCCCTGGAATCCGTTCGCGCGCAGGCGAGCGTCAGGGGCGGTTCCGCCAACCTCGCCATGATCGGCGAGTTGCAGAGCCTGGATCCGATGACCACGCCGACCGATCTGGTGGGCACGGTGATGCAGCACGTCTACGAGCCGCTCTACACCTTCGATGGGCAGTGGAACATCCAGCCCATGCTGGCCGATGCCATGCCCGCGATCTCGGCCGACGGCAAGACCTATACCATCGCGCTGCGCCAGGGCGTGAAGTTCCACAACGGCAAGGGCATGAGCGCCGACGACGTGGTGGCCTCGCTGCAACGCTGGATGGCGGTGTCCGCGCGCGGCAAGGCCGTGGGGCAGGTCGTGGCCGGCATCGCCGCCCAGGGGCCGCTGACGGTGGAAATCCAGCTCAAGACCATTTACGCGCCGCTGCTGGCGCACCTGGCCATGCCCAGCGGCATGGCCGGCATCATGCCCAAGGAAGCCATCGCCAATCCGCTGACGGACATCGTCGGCACCGGGCCCTACAAGCTCAAGGAACGCAAGCCCGACCAGTACACGGTGTTCGCGCGTTTCGACGAGTATGCGGCGCGCAGCGAGCCCGCCAGCGGTTACGCCGGCAAGCGCGAGGCGTTGCTCGATGAGCTGCGCTTCGTGCCGGTGCCCAATGCGACGACGCGCCTGGAAGGCGCGCTCGCCGGCCAGTTCCATTACGCCGACCTGTTGCAGGTCGAGTCGATAGGCCGCCTGGAAAAGGCCGGGCCTGACGTGGTGCCGATCCTGACGCAGGACTTCGGTTTCCCCTACATCGTGTTCAACACCAAGGAAGGCGTGCTGGCCAGCCAGCCGATGCGCCAGGCGGTGCAGACCGCCATGGGCGAGGCCGAGATGCTGATGGCCGGTTTCGGCGACCCGCGTTTCTTCACCGCCGAGCCCAATTTCTTCCCCAAGGGCACGCCCTTCTACTCCGACGCGGGCGCGGCGCTCTACAACCAGAAGAATCCGAAGCTGGCCAAGTCCCAGGCCGGCAAGGCCGGCTACAAGGACGAGCCCGTCCGGATCATGGTCAGCCGCCAGTACGAATTCCACTACAACATGGCGCTGGTGATGGCAGAGCACCTCAAGCGCGCCGGCTTCAAGACCGACCTGATGGTGGTGGACTGGGCGACGCTGGTGCAGCGCCGCAACGATCCCAAGCTGTGGGACATCTACGTCACGCACTCGGGTCTGTTCCCCGAGCCCATGCTGTCGCCGCCGCAACTGGGTGAAGGCGCGCCCGGCTGGTGGGAGACCGACACCAAGAAAGCGGCGCTGGCGACCTTCAACGGCGAGCCGGACGTGGCCAAGCGCGGTCCGCTGTGGGGCCAGGTGCAGGAACTGGTTTATCAAGAGGTGCCGTTCGTGGAGGTGGGCCGCTTCAATGGCCTGTCGGCGCGCTCGGCCAAGCTGCAGGGTTATACGCCGGCCACCTGGCCGTTCTTCTGGAACACTTCACTCGCCCAATAGGCGGGCCGGAGCGCTCCGATGCTGAGTTTCCTGATCAGGCGCCTGGGCGGCGCGGTGCTGGTGCTGGCCATCGTCGCCGTGCTGGTCTTCCTGCTGACGCGCCTGGCCTCGGGCGATCCGGTGGCGCTGCTGCTGGGCGACCAGGCCACGGCCGCCGACATCGCTGCCGCGCGCGTGCAGTATGGGCTGGACCAGCCGCTTTTCACGCAGTTCGTGCTGTGGATCGGTCAGGTGCTGCGCGGCAATCTGGGGCAGTCGATTTTCCTGCAGATGCCGGTCTTGCATGCGCTGGCCGAGCGGGCCGAACCGACCGCGTTCCTCGCCCTGTTCTCGGTGGCGATCGCGGCCGGCATCGGCGTGCCCTGCGGCATGGCGGCCGCCGTCTGGCGCGGCAGCCGGGGCGACCAGATCGTCAGCACCGTGGCCATGCTGGGCGCCAGCATTCCCAGCTTCTGGTTCGGCCTGATCCTGATCCAGGTTTTTGCCGTGCACCTGGGCTGGTTCCCGGCCTCGGGCTATGGCGATCCGGGGGCGCCGATGGGCGACCGCGTCCAGCACCTGCTGCTGCCGTCCATCGTGTTGGGCGTGCTCAATTCGGCGCTGGTGATCCGCTTTACGCGCGCCTCGGTGCTCGACATCCTGGGCGAGGATTATGTGCGCACCGCGCGCGCCAAGGGCCTGGCCGAAAGCGTGGTGCTCATCAAGCACGTGCTGCGCAATGCGCTGGTGCCCATCGTCACCGTGCTGGGGCTGACCCTGGCGCTGATGATCGGCGGCACCGTGGTGACCGAGACGGTGTTCAATCTGCCCGGTGTGGGCAATCTGGTGGTGCGCGCGGTGCTGCGCCGCGATTACCCCGTGATCCAGGGCACCTTGCTGGTGATCGCCGCGATCTATGTGTTCATCAACCTGGCGATCGACCTGCTCTATACCGTGGTCGACCCCCGCATCCGTCTGGGGGGCTCGTCATGAGCGCGTCGTCTTCCTCCGTCCAGCGCGTCCCGCCCGCCCGCGCGCGGGCAGGCAAGCCGCGCGCGCCCTGGGTGAAGGCCCTGCGGCGGCTGTTCGCCCGCCGGGTCGTGCTGGTCTCCGCCCTCGTCCTGCTGCTGACGGTCGTCGTGGCGGTGTTCTACCCGATGCTGACCGACGCCGACCCCGGCGACATGAACCTCGCCATGCGGCTGCATGCGCCTTCGTGGGCGTATTGGGCCGGCAACGACGAACTGGGCCGCGACGTGATGCTGCGCATCATCCACGGCGCTCGCTATTCGCTGATGATCGGCTTCTTCACGGCGCTGGGCGCGGTGGTGCTGGGCACGGCGCTGGGGATGCTGGCAGGGTACTTCCGCCGGCTGGACGCGCCGTTGATGCGCCTGGTGGACGCCATGATGGCGTTTCCCGACATCCTGCTGGGCATCGCCCTGGTGGCGATCCTGGGGGCTTCTCTGTGGAACGTGATTCTGGCGCTGGTCATCGTCTACACGCCGCGTGTGGTGCGTGTGGTGCGCGCCTCCACCCTGGTGCTGCGCGAGCTGCTGTTCGTCGACGCCGCCAGGGCGCTGGGCGTGAGAACACCGATGATTCTGTGGCGCCACATCCTGCCCAATCTGCTCTCGCCGGTGCTGGTGCAGGTGACCTTCATCTTCGCCTACGCGATTCTGGCCGAGGCGGGGCTGTCCTTTCTGGGCGTGGGCGTGCCGCCCGAGATCCCCACCTGGGGCACTATGATCACCGGCAGTCTGCAATATGCCGACCAGGCGTTCTGGACCATCCTCGCGCCCGGCATCGCCATCGTGCTTACTGCCTTGTCGCTGCAGTTGCTGGGCGACGGCGTGCGCGATCTGTTCGACCCCAAACTGAAGCAGAAATCATGACGGCTCACGAGTCTGTTCCCTCGCAGGCCGCTCCCCGGCTCGACGTGCGCGCGCTGTCCACCTCCTTCGCCACCGAGGACGGGCGCATCCAGAGCGTGGCGGACGTCAGCTTCCGGCTCATGCCGGGCCAGACGCTGGCGCTGGTGGGCGAATCCGGTTCGGGGAAATCGGTCACCAGCCTGTCGCTGATGGGGCTGCATGCCAAGACCTCGCATGCCCGGATCGAGGGCGAGGCGCATTTCGTGCTGCGCGACGGCCGCAGCGTCGATCTCCTGCGGCTCGACCAGAAGGCGCTGCGCGGCTTGCGCGGCAACGAACTGGCCATGATCTTCCAGGAGCCCATGACCAGCCTGAATCCGGTGCTGACGGTGGGCGAGCAGATCGCCGAGTCGGTGCGCCTGCACATGGGGTTGGACAAGACCGGCGCCCTGGCCCATGCCCGGCGCATGCTGGAGCTGGTGGAGATCCCCGCGGCCGCGCAGCGCGTGATGATCGCGCTGGCCATGGCCTGCAATCCGACCCTGCTGATCGCCGACGAGCCCACGACGGCGCTGGACGTCACCATCCAGGCGCAGATCCTGTCGTTGATGGGGCGGCTGCAGCAGGAGACGGGCATGAGCGTCCTGTTCATCACGCACAATCTGGGTGTGGTGGCGCAATACGCCGATGCGATCGCCGTGATGTACGCGGGCCGCATCGTCGAGACCGCCGGCGTGCACGACCTGTTCGCCGCGCCGCGCCATCCTTATACCCAGGGCTTGCTGGGCTGCCTGCCGGGTGTGGCGCGCAAGCGCGAACGGCAGGCAGGCGCCGGGGTGCTGCGCCGCCGGCTGGACGCCATCCCGGGACAGGTGTCCAGTCCGCTGGCGCCGCCGCCCGGCTGCGCCTTTGCGCCGCGCTGCAGCCGGCGTCTGGACGCCTGTGACGCGGCGATGCCGGCCCTGGAGGTGATCAACGCGGACCGCTGGCCTCTGCGCCAGGTGCGCTGCATTCGCGCGGGAGAAACGGCATGACGCAAACCCCGGCATCCGCAGCGCCTTTGCTGCGCATCCAGAACCTGAGCAAGCAGTTCGGCGTCGGCCCCGGCGCGGTGCGCGCGGTGCAGAACGTGTCGTTCGACATCCTGCCCGGAGAAACGCTGGGCCTGGTGGGGGAATCGGGCTCGGGCAAGAGCACGATCGGCCGCATGCTGACCCGCCTGATCGAGCCGACCGACGGCAGCCTGCTCTACCGGTACGAGACGCGCGAGGTCGATCTGGCGCGGCTGAGCCAGGGCGCCTTGCGCCCGCTGCGCGCGGATATCCAGATCATCTTCCAGGACCCCTATGCCAGTCTGAACCCGCGCATGCGCATCCGCGACGTGCTGGGCGAGGCGCTGTCCACCCACGGCCTGGCGCCGGGCGCGGCGCGGCAAAAGCGCATCGATGAACTGCTGGAACAGGTCGGCCTGCGGCCCGAGCACGCAGAACGCTTTCCGCATGAGTTTTCCGGCGGGCAGCGCCAGCGCATCGGGATTGCGCGCGCCCTGGCGGTGGAGCCCCGCTTCATCGTCGCCGACGAACCGCTGTCGGCGCTCGATGTGTCCATCCAGGCCCAGGTGGTCAATCTGTTGGGCGAACTGAAAGAGCGCCTGAACCTGACGCTGCTGTTCATTTCGCACGATCTGGATGTGGTGGAATACCTGTGCGACCGCGTAGTGGTACTGTATCTGGGCCGCGTGATCGAGGTCGCTCCGACGGAAGCCTTGTACGCCCGGCCGCGTCACCCCTATACACAGGCTTTGCTGGCGGCGGCGCCCATTCCCGATCCGGCGCAACGCCGCGAAATCCCTTTGCTGTCGGGCGATCTGCCCAGCCCCAAGAACCCGCCCAGCGGGTGCGTGTTCCGCACCCGCTGCCCGCTGGCGGAAAGCCGGTGCGCCCAGGCCGACATGCAGTTGCGCGTCGTGGGCGAGGGGCATCTGCAGGCTTGCTGGAAGGCGCAATAAACGCACGCAACACGTCATACGCAACAAGAGAGACCACCGTCATGCATCCGGATTTTCTGATTGATCGCCACCATAAGAGCTTTCCGCTCGCCGCCTCGCCCGTGCAGGCTTCGCGCATCGCCGAGCGCGGCTGGAACGTGCTGGCGGACGATCTGCCTTACCCGTTGGCCGTGATCCGCCGCTCGGCCCTGGAACACAATGTGCGCTGGATGCAGGATTATGCCCAGGGCCGTCGCGTTGCCTTCGCGCCGCACGGCAAGACCACCATGTCGCCCCAGTTGTTCGATCTGCAATTGCGGGGCGGCGCCTGGGGACTGACCTTCGCGACGATCCATCAGCTTGCCGTCGGGCTGGAGGCGGGCATGCGCCGCGCGATCATCGCCAATCAGGTCGTGGCGCCCGCCGACCTGGACGGACTCGATGCCCTGCTCACCCGGCACGAGGGTTTGCGGGTGTGGTTCCTGGTCGATTCCCTTGCGCAGTTGCGCGGCATCGAGGATTGGGCGCGCGGGCGCGGCGGCCGGCGGGTTTTCGATGTGTTGCTGGAAGTGGGCATCCCGGGCCAGCGGACCGGCGTGCGGACGTCCGCCGAGGCGCTGGAATTGGCCCGGGCCATCCAGGCCAGCCCGGCGGCGCGCCTGGGCGGCATCGAATGCTACGAAGGCGGGCTGACGAAGTGCGACAGCGCGCACGACGTGCCTGCCGTGACGGAACTCGTGCGCCGCGTGGTCGAGATCGTCGCGGCTTGCGATGCGCAGGGGCTGCTGCCCGCGGACGAGCCGATCCTGAGCGCCGGCGGTTCGGCCATTTTCGATCTGGTGATGCCGCTGCTGCAGGGCGCGGGTCTGGCGCGGCCGTTTCTGGGCGTGCTGCGTTCAGGCTGCTACGTGACGCATGATCATGGCAATTATCAGCGCCTGCTCAAGCTGGTGGAACAGCGCGGGGGCTTGCAGGATTCGCTGCAGGCCGCGCTCGAGGTCTGGGCCATGGTGCAGTCCGTGCCCGAGCCGGGTCTGGCGTTGCTGACCTGCGGCCGGCGCGACATTTCCTATGACCTGGAACTGCCGTCCGTTCAGCGCTGGGCGCCGCGCGGCGCCCGGCAGGCGCAGGACGCGCCCGCATCCTGGAAGATCAGCGCCCTGAACGACCAGCACGCCTATCTGCGTTTCGATCCGTCGCAGGCCGTCCCGGCCGTGGGCGACCGGGTCGCGCTGGGCATCTCCCACCCCTGCACCACCTTCGACAAGTGGCGCTGGATGCCGGTGGTGGACGATGCCTGGACGATCGTCGATGCAGTCGAGACGCGGTTCTGAGTCCTGCCGGTGCCCCTCATGCATGACATCATGCCGGTGAACGCCCCGCTGCTGACCTTGCAGCTCTTGCAGCGGCAAAAGGATGCCTTGCCGCAGGCGCAGCGACAGGTGGTCGACGTCATCCTGAAAGATCCGGGCGCGGCGGTGCTTGCCACGGTCGAGCAACTGGCCGCGCAGGCCGGCGTGTCCATGCCCACCATCGTGCGCATGTGCCGCCGCTTCGGCTTTGATTCGGTGCGCGAGTTCATGGTCGCGCTGGCGCAGACGCTGGCGGTATCGGGATCGCATTTGCACCGCAGCGTAGAGGCCGGGGACTCCACCGACGCAGTCATCAGCAAGATCACGCATGCCGCCGCCAGCGCGCTGACCCATCTGGGGCGCAGCCTGAATCCGGGCGGGATCGACGACGTGGCCGCCACGATGGCCCAGGCTTCGCGCATCGATTGTTATTCCGTCGGCGCGGCCTCGTCCTTCATGGCGCAGGAACTGCAAAGCCGCTTGTTCCGGCTGGGCCTGACGGCCAACGCGATCTTCGACGCACACCAGCAACTGGTGTCGGCGTCCACCCTGGGCCAGGGCGGCGTGGCCTTCGTGATTTCGCACGTGGGCCGCATGCCCTACACCCTGGAAGCGGCCCGGTTCGCCCAGGAGCATGGCGCCACGGTGGTGGCGCTGACGCAGCCCGATACGCCGCTGGCCGATCTGGCCGATCTGCTGCTGCCGGTCTCGGTGCCGCAGGACGCGGTGATGCGTGTGGGCACGGAAGCCTATCTGGCGCATCTGATGGTCATCGAGATCCTGATGGTGCGGCTGGCCCAGATCCTGGGGCCGCGCGTGATCGGCGGCATGCAGCAATACAAGCGTCTGCTGGAGACGCATGGCTTCGACAGCTACGAATACATGGGGTTCCAGCAGCCCGTGCAGGCGCGGCGCGGCGACGGCAAGGACGCCGGGCCCGGCACGGCCGGCACGAAGGCGCGACCCAAGGTGGCAAAACGATGAGCAACAGAGTGTGGTTGAAGGACGGGACCGTGGTCGATGGCACGGGCGAACCCTCGTTTACGGGCGATGTGTGGCTGCAGGACGATCGCATCGTCGCGGTGTATCCCGCGCAGGCGCGTGAGACACGCGCCGACGTGCGGGCCTGGATGGGCGAGAAGCCCTGGATGCACGATTGCCGGGGCAAGGTGATCGCCCCCGGCTTCATCGACGTGCATACGCACGATGATGCCGCCGTGCTGAACACGCCGGACATGCTGCCCAAGATTTCACAGGGCGTGACGACGGTGGTCGCAGGCAACTGCGGCATTTCGCTGGCGCCGGTGGTGACCGACCAGCCCCCCGCGCCCTTGTCGCTGCTGGGCGACCGGCAATATCGCTACGCGACCTTCCGCGACTACGCGGCCGCGGTGGATGCCGTCCGCCCCGCCGTCAACATCGCCGCGCTGCTGGGGCATACGGCGCTGCGCATCAAGCACGTGGCGGATCTGGACCGTCCCGCCACGGTCGAGGAGCGCGCCGCGATGGCCGACGACATGCGCGAGGCCATGGACGCGGGCGCCCTGGGTTTGTCCAGCGGCGTCTTCTACCGCGAGGCCTATGCCGCCGACGTGCCGGAACTGGTGGCCGTGGCCCGCGAGGCCGCTGCGCAGGGCGGGGTGTATGCCACGCACATCCGGGACGAACTGAAGGACATTCTGGAGGCCATGATGGAGGCCGCGGGCACCGCCCGCCAGGCCGGGCTGCCGCTGGTGCTGTCGCATCACAAATGCGCGGGCTCGGCCAACTGGGGCCGGACTTTGCAGACCCTGCCGCTGGTGGACGAACTGGCCGGCCGGCAGGAACTGGCGATGGATGTGTATCCCTATACGGCGGGGTCCACCGTGCTGCGCGAAGACCTGGTGGACGGTGTGATCGACATCCTGATCACCCGCAGCGAACCGCATCCCGAAGTGGCGGGGCGCTACCTGCGCGATATTGCGGCCGAATGGGGCATGGCCGAATACGACGCCTGCGTCGCGCTCAAGCCCGGCAACGCCTGCTATTTCCAGATGCGCGAGGACGACGTGCAGCGTGTCATCACGCATCCGCTGTCCATGATCGGCTCGGACGGTTTGCCCAACGACGAGCGCCCGCATCCCCGCCTGTGGGGCGCCTTTCCGCGCGTGCTGGCGCAGTACTGGCGGGAAAAGGGCGTGCTCAGCCTGCCGCAGGCCGTGCACAAGATGACCGGCATGTCCGCGCGGCGCTTCCGCCTGGGCGACCGGGGCGTGCTGGCCGAGGGCAAGGCCGCCGATGTGGTCGTGTTCGATCCCGCCCGCATCAAGGACAACGCCACCTTCGAAGCTCCCATGCAGGTCAGCGACGGCGTGGAGGCGGTCTGGGTCAACGGCGTGCTCGGCTACACAGAGGCCGACGGGGTGCAGCCGCAACGGGGCGGCCGTTTCGTGCGGCGCCAGACGGTTCAGGGCCTGGCCTGACTGGCCGGTTCAGCCGGCCAGTGCGTCCCGGGCCGCCAGGCTGGCCAGTCCGTCCAGCACGGGGCTGTCCAGCCAGTGCGGCTGGGCGGCGGCCGGGGCCGTGCGCGCCAGTGCGGCAGACAATTCCCCTTGTACGCGCGGCCAGTCGCCGCCGCTGACGAACAGCAGCGGTTCGGCGCCGGGGCTGGTGTCGGCGGCCAGACGCCGCTGGCGCAGCAGCGCCCCGGCCTGGGCGGCCGCGATGCCGCTGATGATGGCGGCATCGGTGTCGGTCGGGAAATCGGCGGGCTCGCCCCGGGCCAGGGGCAGGTCGGCCGTGCCTTGAGACAGGCTGCGGGCCATCAGGGCCGCGCCCGGCAGAATCAATCCGCCGATGAAGGCGGCGCGGCGTGTGCCGTCGGCCTGCGCTTGCCAGGCCAGGGTATCGATCGTGGTGGCGGTGCCGAAGCTGGCCAGGACGCAGGGGGCGCCCGCCTGCCAGGCGGGTTCGTCGCGGACGTGCTGCAGCAGGCCCAGCAAGCCCAGCCAGCGGTCGGACCCCAATCGGGCCGGCTGGCGGTAGCCGTTCACCAGCAGATCGTGCCCGTCGCGGGCGTCGTGCCAGCGCACGGGCAGGTTCCAGGCGGCGCGGCAGGCCTGTTCCAGCCGGTCGCGTACCTCGCCGCCGGCGACGTTGGAACCCAGGATGCGGCGCGGCGTGAAATCCAGGCGCGTGGCCAAGCCAGACAGTTCGGTGTGCGCCAGGATCAGGGGCGGGCCTGCGCGCCGGGAGGCCCCGGGCGCCAGCCAGGCGATCTTGACCCGGGTGTTGCCGGCGTCGACCAGCAGGGTCATCGTTGCAGCCGCACGGAGATCTCGCCGACCGTGATGGCCTGGACGCCCTCGGCGTTGCGCAGCAGCAGGCGGCCGTCGGCGTCGATGCCGCAGGCCGCGCCCGTGTGCCGCAGGTGGCCGTCGTCGAGCACGTCCAGCATGCGGCCCGCCAGGCCGTCGACTTCCGCGTAGCGGGCGGGCAGGTCGGCAAAGCCATGGGCGGTGACGTGGTTCAGCGCGTCGTACCAGGATCGTGCCGCGCAGGCGGTCAGTTCAGCGGCCGAGGTGCGTGCGGCGACAGGATCGTCGGCCGCGATTTCGGCCCAGTCCGCGATGCGCCGGTCCAGGGATTGCGACAGGGCGCGGGCGTCGTTCAGGTTCAGGCCCATGCCGATGATGATGAGGTGGTGGTCGGCGGTCTGGGCGGCGCCCGAGCGGGTCGATTCGATCAGGATGCCGGCCAGTTTGGCCTGGTCCCAGAGCAGGTCGTTGGGCCATTTCATGGTCAGGCGCGCACGCTGATGGGGTTCCAGGCGTGCGCGCAGGGCCTGGCAGGTCGCCAGGCCGATCAGGGGCGCCAGGGTCGGCAAGCGGCGGGCCGGCAGGAACACGTCGAAGGCGCAGGAGAACATCAGATTGGCATCGACGCGGTTCTGCCAGGTGCGGCCGGCGCGTCCGCGCCCCTGGGACTGCAAGTGCGTGCCCAGCAGCCAGGGCCGGTCCGGCGGCCCGCCTTCGCGGCGCGCGCGCGCCAGCAGGTCGGCGTTGGTCGATCCGGTTTGTTCGACCCAGTCCACTTGCCGGAATTGCGGCAGGGCCTCGCGCAGGGCGCCGGTCAGGGCCTCGGGAGACGGCAGGGCGCTGGCGGGATCGTGGGGTGAGCCGGTCATATGGGTAGAATGAGGTCTGGAGCAGACAGGGAAACGGAAACCGCGCAGCCATGAGTTTACGCACAGAACAAGCCACATGCCAGGGTCCGGCCGGTCTGATCGAGTACACCGTGGATCACCCGGAAGACACGCCATCGGGCTGGGCGCTGGTGCTGCATCCGCACCCCTTGCATGGCGGCACCCGCGACAACAAGATCGTCACCACGGTGTCGCGTGCGTGCGTGCAGCACGGCCTGCTGGCCGTCCGTCCCAATTTCCGGGGCGTGGGCGCGTCGCAGGGCGCGTTCGACCGGGGCGACGGGGAAACCGCCGACATGGCGGCCGTCGTCGAGCACGTCTTCCAGGCCTGGCCGCAGGCGGCCTCGGGGCCTTGGGTGCTGGCGGGCTTTTCATTCGGTTCGGCGGTGGCGGCCCAGTTATATGCCGAACTGGGCGACCGGGGCCTGCCCCTGCCGGCCCGCCTGATGTTGATCGGCTGCGCGGTCGAACGTTTCCGCCACCGCGCCTTGTCCATGCCGTCCGACACGCTCATGGTCCATGGCGAGCACGACGAGGTCGTGCCCCTGTCCGAAGGCATGGATTTCGCCCGGGCGCATCAATTGCCCATGACCGTCGTGCCGGATGCCGGCCACTTCTTCCACGGCAAGCTGCTGGTCCTGCGGCAGATCGTTCAATCCGGCTTGGCCGGGTTGTAGTTTCAGTTGCTTGCGTTTTGTCTCGAATTGCCCGAGGCGCACGGGCGTGGCGGTTTTTTGCCCTGCCTATAATGGGCGCTTGTCGTTTCTTTCCCAATTTTTGCCGCCCATGCCCATGACTGCCTTCCTGCCCCTCCGTCGTTCCCGCCTGGCGCCTCTGGCGCTGGCCTGCTCGTTGCTGGTGCCTGGCGCAGCCTGGTCGCAGGCGGCGTCCGAGCCCGCGGCGCCCGCGGCTGCGGCGGCGCAGGCCCCGGCCGGGATCGACATGGTCAGCAATTTGTCGAACATTCCCGCGCCGACCCTGGGCGCCAAGGCCTGGCTGACGCTGGACGCCACCAGCGGCCAGGTCATCGCGGCCCAGAATCCCCAGGAAGCCGTCGAACCGGCGTCCCTGACCAAGCTGATGTCCGCCTATGTGATTTTCGAGGCGCTGGAAAGCGGCCGGCTGAAGCTCGACCAGAAGGTCCACGTGTCCGAGAAGGCCTGGAAGACCGAAGGCTCGCGCATGTTCATCAATCCGAACACGGACGTGTCGGTGGACGATCTGCTGCAGGGCATGCTGGTGCAGTCGGGCAATGACGCCACCGTGGCGCTGGCCGAAGCCGTCGCCGGCAGCGAATCGGCCTTTGCCGCGCTCATGAACCAGCAGGCCAAGGCCCTGGGCATGAAGCACACGCACTTCACCAACGCCCCTGGCCTGCCCGACCCCGACCACATGACCACGGTCGAGGACCTGGCGATCCTGGCGCGCGCGCTGGTGCAGCGCTTTCCGCAATACCGGCACTACGACAGCCAGAAGGAATTCACCTACAACAACATCAAGCAGAGCAACCGCAACCGCCTGCTGTGGGCCGACTCCACGGTCGACGGCCTGAAGACCGGCCACACCCAGTCGGCAGGCTTCTGCCTGGTGGCCACGGCGCTGCGCGACGGCCGGCGTGTCGTCTCGGTGATCGTCGGGGCGGCCAGCGATGCCGCGCGCACCGAAAGCAGCCTGAAGCTGCTGAACTGGAGCTTCAAGAACTTCGACACGGTCAAGCTGCTGGACAAGGGCAAGCCGGCCGTGTCCGCGCGCGTCTGGGAAGGCGCTACTGAAACCGCTGAACTGGGCCTGTCCGACGCCCTGTGGGTGACGGTGCCGCGCGGCCGCGCCGACGACATCAAGACCGAGGCGCGCTACACCCAGCCGCTGATGGCGCCCCTGACCGAGGGCGCCCAGGCCGGTTCGCTGGTGATCAGCCTGGACGGCAAGGAACTGGATCGCCGGCCGCTGCTGGTGCTGCATTCGGTGGAAGAGGCCGGTTTCTTTGGCCGGCTGCTGGACAAAGTCCGCCTGATGTTCGAATAATGGCGACATGAACCCGATCCGCCCCGAAGACTCCCTGATCGAATACCCCTGCGACTTCCCCATCAAGGTCATGGGGAAGTCGCACGACGATTTCGCGCGCCTCATGGCCGAGATCGCGCTGGGCTTCGATCCCGCGTTCGATCCCGATACGATTGAAATCCGCCCCAGCGCCAGCGGCAATTACCTGGGCCTGACCCTGACGGTGCGCGTCACCTCGCGCGAGCAGCTGGACGCGCTGTACCGCGCCCTGCACGGGCACGAGATGGTGTCCGTGGTGCTGTAGGGCAGTCATGGACGCACCCGCGGACCGGCCGGCGGATACGCAGGCGGACATTCAAACACGCTGGCTGGACCGTCCCGCCCCCTACCTGCCGATCTGGCAGGCCATGCAGGATTTCACCGAATCGCGCGGCGACGACACGCCTGACGAACTCTGGCTGGTGGAACACGCGCCGGTCTACACCCTGGGCCAGGCGGGCAAGCCCGAACACATCCTCAATCCGCACGGCATCCCGGTGGTCCAGGCCAACCGGGGCGGGCAGGTCACGTATCACGGGCCGGGCCAGGTGGTGCTCTACACCCTGGTGGATCTGCGCCGCCGTGGCGTCTTCGTGCGGGAATTCGTCACCCTGCTCGAACAGACCGTGCTGGATATGCTGGCCGAACTGGGCGTGGCGGACGCCTGCCGCAAGCCCGGCGCGCCCGGCATCTACGTGCCCCAGTCGTCGCTGCGGCAGCCCCGGGGAGACGCCTTGGCCAAGATCGCCGCACTGGGGATCAAGATTCGCAATGGCCGCGCTTATCATGGCGTGGCCCTGAACGTCGCCATGGACCTCGGTCCCTTTCTGGGCATCAACCCCTGCGGCTACGAGGGCCTGCAGACGGTGGATGTGCGGGCGTGCGGCATCGAAGCCGACCTGACCGCGACCGGGAACCGGCTGGCGGAAATCTTCGCGGCCGCCTGGCGTGCCGCGGGCCGACAAGGAGACTCACATGACGCAGACCCCGACCGATCTGGTGCTGGTTGAACGCCGCGACGGCGTGCTGACCCTGACGCTGAACCGGCCCGACCAGTTCAACGCATTGTCCGAGGAAATGCTGGCGGCATTGCAGGCGTGTTTCGACGCCTGCCTGGACGACGCGGACCTGCGGGTCGTGGTGCTGGCCGCCAGCGGCCGCGCCTTTTGCGCGGGACACGATCTGAAGCAGATGCGCAGCCATGCCGACGATCAGGCGTACTACCAGGACCTGTTCGGCCGTTGCGGCCGGCTGATGCAGTCCATCGCGCGCTGCCCGGTGCCGGTCATTGCGCGGGTCCATGGCACGGCGACCGCCGCCGGCTGCCAACTGGTGGCCAGTTGCGATCTGGCGGTGGCTGCCGACAGCGCGCGGCTGGCGGTGTCCGGCATCAACGTCGGTCTGTTCTGCGCCACGCCGGCGGTGGCGCTGACGCGCAACGTGCCGCTGAAGAACGCCTTCGAAATGCTAGTGACGGGCCAGTTCATCAGTGCCCGCCAGGCGGTCGAGCGCGGCCTGGTCAATCACGCCGTGCCCGATACCGAGCTGGATCAGGCGGTGCAGGGGCTGGTGGATGCCATCCTGTCCAAGAGCCCGGTGGCGGTGCGTGCCGGCAAGGCCATGGTCTACCGGCAACTGGGCCTGCCGCTGGATCAGGCCTACGACTACGCGGCCGGCGTCATGGCGCAGAACATGATGGCGGACGACGTGGGCGAGGGCATCGACGCCTTCATGCAGAAGCGCCCGCCGCAGTGGCGCGGCCGCTGACGCCAGGCGCAAGCATGCCCGGCGCGAGGCCGGGCGCGGCAGTTTCCCGGGGGCGGTCTATCTGGGTTGCCGGGTGCTCAGCCAGAGACTGCCGGCAACCACGATCACCCCGGCGATCTGCGGCGGCGTCAGGGCCTGGCCCAGGAACAGCCAGCCCAGCAGGACGGCCGTCAGCGGGCTGAGGAACAGTAGCGAGGACACCAGCACCGGGCTCAGGCGGCCGATCCCCCTGAACCAGAGGGCATACGTCAGCGCGGCGCCGATCAGGCTCAACCAGGCCAGTCCCAGCCCGTTGAGCGCTGTCGGCGCGGGCGGTGCCGGGTCGAAGGCCAGGACCAGGGGAATCAGCATCAGGCCGCCCAGGCTGAGCTGCCAGGCCGTCATCGTCAGCATCGGGACGGACGATTGCCACCGGCGCGCCAGAACATTGCCCAGCGCCATTGAGGCCGCGCCGGCCAGTCCCGCCGCAATACCCAGGCCGTCGAGCGTCGCGTCCGGCGTCAGCACCAGCAGGGCCACGCCGCCCAGGCCGGTCAGGGCCGCCACCAGCGAGGCGGGGCGCAGCGGGCCGCCCAGCAGTGCGGGAGCCAGCAAAGCCACCAGCAGCGGCTGGATGGCGCTCACGGTGGCGGCGACGCCGCCGGGCAGCCGGTAGGCCGCCACGAACAGCAGGCTCAGGAAGATCGAGATGTTCAGCGCGCTCAGCACGAGGCTGCGCAGCCACCAGATGCCGGAGGGCAGCCGCCGCACGATCAGGAGCAGCAGCAGCCCGGCGGGCAGGGCGCGCAGCAGGGCGACCGTCATGGGGGGGAAGCCCGGCAGGAGCTCGGTGGTGACGATGTAGGTGCTGCCCCAGATGGCGGGTGCGCTGGCCGTGAGCCACAGGTCTGCGCGGGTCGTCTTCATGCGATGTCCAGGACTTCGGCCAGCGGCCGGCGGGGTTTCTGCGGCCAGTTGCCCGGCGCGGCGCGGCCGATGGGCACCAGCATGACGGGCAGTTCATGGTCTGCAAGGCCAAAAGCCTGCGCCACGCCCGCCTCGTCGAAGCCGATCATCGGGCTGGAGGCCAGGCCCAGCGCGGTGGCTGCGTGGATCAGCGTCGCGGTGCCCAGGGAGGCCGAGCGGATGGCTTCGTCTCGGGCCATCCGCTCGTCGGCGTACTTGGTCTGCGCGTCCGCCTGCCAGGCCGCCGCCATCGTGGCGGGCATGTGACCTGATTCGACGAAAGGCCGCAGCCGGCGGGCGAGCGCCTGCGCGTCGGGCAATTGGCCGCAGACGATGAAGGTGGCGGCTGCCTCGGAGACCTTGGCCTGGTCGTAGGACAGCGCGCGCAAGAGGCGCTTGGATTCGGGCGTATGCACTGCGATGAAGCGCCAGTTTTGCAGGTTGTAGGCGGTGGGCGCCCGGGTGGCCAGTTGGACCAGGCGCTGGATCTCGTCCGGTTCGAGCTGGTGCGAAGGATCGAAATGGTTGGCCGAGGCGCGTTGTTCGATCAGGGCGATGGCGGGATGTGTCATGGCGTGCTCTGGGGTGTTGTTCAGGTTCATGGCCCCAGTGTATTTAATCTTCTGCTGAATGATAATGCCATAAAATATGAATGAATAATTGACTATCAGTTGATAATAAAGCCATGGATCGCCAGATTGCCCTGCGCGTGTTCCGCGAGGCCGCGGAACGGGACAGCTTCGCCGAGGCCGGGCGCAGGCTCGGGCTGTCGCCGGCGGCGGTCAGCAAGAACATTGCTGAACTCGAAGCGCATCTCGGAGCGCGGCTGTTCCAGCGGACGACGCGCAGCAAGACACTGACCGAAGAGGGCCGGATCTACCTGGAGCACGTCGTGCGAGGCCTGGACGCCCTGGCCGAGGCGGACGAGGCCCTGGGCCTGGCGCGCACCGACCCCGGCGGCGTCCTGCGGGTCAGCGCACCCATGACCGTGACCATGACCTGGCTGTCCACCCGCATTCCGGATTTTCTGCGGCGCTATCCGGACCTGCGCCTTGATCTGCGGCTGGACGACCGGCGGGTCGACCTGGTCCGGGAAGGCTTCGACCTGGCGATCCGGGGCAGCGATCAGCTCGAAGACAGCAGCCTGGTGGCCCGCCGCCTGGCCGACATGCCCCATGTGCTGTGCGCCGCGCCGGCCTATCTCCAGGCCCGGGGCGCACCGACGTCGCCTGCCGCCCTGAAGGCGCATGAATGCGTGCGCTTCAGCCTGTCGGGACATGCGGACGCCTGGACGTTCAGCAAAGGCGCGCGGACCGAACAGGTCACCGTCCGGTCCCGGTATTCGGTGTCGTCCAGTCTGGCGGTGTGCGATGCGCTGCGGGCGGGCTTTGGCCTGAGCCTGGTGCCCCGCCCTTACGTCGAGCGGGATCTGCGGGCGGGGCGCTTGCAGGCGGTGCTGGAGGACTGGCGCAGCGTCACCACCACGCTCTACGCCGTCTACCCCTCGCGTCGGCATCTGGCGCCCAAGGTCCGTGTGTTCCTGGATTTTCTGGCAGAGACATTTGATGCGACGATGATTTGAGTTTGGACAAGGCGCCGCGCCGCATCTGCGTGTCCAATGAAAGGGTCCCGCAATGGAGCCTGACTCATGACCACGAACTCGGGCGCACGGCCCGCCCCGGCGCTTTTACTGCAACGACTCGCCGCCTGCCTGCTGGCCGCCGGCGCCTGGATGGCGTCACCGGCGCAGGCCGGCGTGATCGACGTCGTCGCCATCCCGGGCGGCGCATTCACCTATCAGGCGGCCGGCGAATTCCTGGACCAGGGGCGTCCGGTGGACGCGCCCCGCGTTCAGGGCCGGGTCGAGGACGGCCGCGCCATCATGCGCCGCCAGGTCAGCCAGGCGGAATATGCCCGCTGCGTGCAGGCGGGCGCCTGCAAGCGCCTGGACAAGGGCTTCCGGGATCTGGCGGCCGCCGACCTGCCTGCCGTGGGCGTCAGCTGGGCCGATGCCACCGCCTATGCCGAGTGGCTGTCGCGGGAAACCGGCCAGCGCTGGCGGCTGCCCGTCTACGCCGAATGGGTGCGCGCCGCCGCCGACCGCTACCGTGAAGACGGCGCCCTGCCTTCGGACCCCGACAATCCCTCCGCGCGCTGGCTGGCCGAATACGACCGTGAAATTTCCCGCAGCCAGGGCCGCATCAAGCCCCCCCAGCCGTTCGGGCATTTCGGTGTCAACACGCTGGGGATGAGCGATATGGGCGGCAATGTCTGGGAATGGACGGACACCTGCTTTGCCAGCCACAGCGTAGGCGCGCTGCCGCTGGCGCCGCGCGAGAACTGCGGCGTGCGCATCCTGGCGGGCGCTCACATCGCCGCCATGGCCGACTTCATCCGCGATCCGCGCAATGGGGCGTGCTCCATCGGCCTGCCGCCGGCCAATCTGGGCTTCCGCCTGGTGCGCGAAGACTGAACGCGCGGCAAGACCCGCTGTGGCGGGAATGCCTCGCCAGGAGCGGAAAGGTTTGCGGTAAATCAACTGTTTGATCGAAGTCTGAATATCGCCTGAACGGGGTTGATCCAGCGCAATAAGGGTTAACCCAGGCCATGACAAGATGAAGCTGTCGAACAAAACGACACGTCAAAGACGAAACGTCAAATCAGGGAGTTGAACATGAAGGTATTCCGTCTGTGCATGGCCGCCACCGCGCTGGCATCGTTGCTGGCTGGAGGTGTTGCGTTGGCCGATCCCGCCGACAAGCTTGAGCACATCAAGCCCGTGCTGGTTGCGCCGCCCCACGTGATGGAGCACGAGCAGGCCACCAAGGCCAAGCCGCGTGTCGTCGAATTCACGATGACCATCGAAGAAAAGAAGATCGTCATCGATGAAGAGTCCGGCGCGACCCTGCAGGCCATGACGTTCAACGGCACCATGCCGGGTCCGACCATGGTGGTGCATGAGGGCGACTACGTTCAGCTCACCCTGATCAACCCGGGCACCAACGCCCTGGAACACAACATCGACTTTCACGCGTCCACCGGCGCGCTGGGCGGCGGTGCGCTGACCAAGATCAAGCCGGGCGAGGAAACCGTCCTGCGCTTCAAGGCCGACCGCACCGGCACGTTCATCTACCACTGCGCGCCCGAAGGCATGGTGCCCTGGCACGTGGTGTCCGGCATGAGCGGCACCCTGATGGTGCTGCCGCGCGACGGCCTGAAGGACGGCAACGGCAAGTCGATCAAGTACGACAAGGTCTACACCATCGGTGAATTCGACCTGTACATCCCGAAGGATGCCGACGGCAAGTACAAGGAGTACGACACCGCCCTGGAAAGCTACGGCGACACCACCGAGGTGATGCGCGGCCTGATCCCGTCGCACATCGTCTTCAACGGCAAGAAGGGCGCGCTGACCGGCGCGGGCGCCTTGACGGCCAAGGTGGGCGAGACCGTGATGTTCATCCACTCCACGGCCAACCGCGACACGCGTCCGCACCTGATCGGCGGGCACGGCGACTACGTCTGGGGCACGGGCAAGTTCGCCAACAAGCCGGAAGTCAATCTGGAAACCTGGTTCATTCCGGGCGGCACGACCGGCGCGATGATCTACAAGTTCAAGCAGCCCGGCATCTACGCCTACGTCAACCACAACCTGATCGAAGCGTTTGAACTGGGCGCTGCCGGTCACGTCAAGGTCGAAGGCACGTGGAACAACGATCTGATGAAGCAGGTCGTCGCCCCCACCGCCATCAAGAAGTAAGCCATCAGTACCAGGGGCGGTCCTGGAGACCGCCCCCGCATATCGGAGATAGACAAATGATCAAGATCGTGAGTGTGACCGCCCTGTCCCTGGCCCTGCTGCCGGCTCTGTCGATGGCCGGTGATGCCGCCAGCCTGCAGGCCGGAGAAAAGCTCTACAAGAGCGCCTGCGTGGCATGTCACAGCACGGGGGCTGCCAATGCGCCCAAACTCGGCAACAAGCAAGCCTGGGCGCCGCTGATCGCCAAGGGCATGGACGAGATGATGACCGTGGCGGTGCAAGGCAAGGGCGCGATGCCCGCGCGTGGCGGCACCAAGGCCGACGACGCTGCGCTGCGCGCCGCCGTGGAATACATGGTCAGCCGAGTGCAGTAATGTTCTCGAACCGGTAATGCGGCTCGGCCGCGCCGGGAGCGTACACCGCCCATCGGGCGGTGTTTTTGCTGAGATCGATGTCGGCGGTGGCCAGGGTGTTTTCCTGGTCGGTGTCGTCGGGCGAGCGGCGCAGGATCGGCTCGGCGGCGTCGCCGGTGTCGGCCAGGACGGCCCGTGCTTCCGCCCCTTGTTCCAGGAGCGCTTCGCCGCGCGTCTGGCGGTGCGACGACGAGGCGGTGATGACCTGAGGCAGGTCTTCCTGCGCACCGTGCACGGCATGGTTGGCGTGCAGGATCGCTGCCTGGGTCACGGGTCGGACAGACACGGCCATGTGGCTGAATTCCACGCTCCAGGTGTGCGCGGCCCCGGCCTGCCCCAGGCCCAGGTGAAAAGCCCCCATGCGCGGGTGCGCTTGCAGGATCGACACCGCTTCGCCGGCCGATCCCGCAGCCAGCAGCGCGCGGCACAAGACCATGCGGGGCATGCCGGCCTTGGTCCGGCGGGCGCGGATATTGTTGACCGTGATGGCCAGGCCGGTTTCATTGACGGCGAAGGTGTGGCCCGGCAGCGAGCCCGGATAGACGAAGGATGCGAAGGCGGGCGCGCCGTCGGGGCGCGCATCGACCAGGCCGCAGGCCCCGGCGAAGCCTGGATCGCCGTCCTCGTTGTGGCTCAGGCGCTGCGGCGCCAGCACCGTGGTGCAGCCGTCGGGGGCCAGCGCCCACAGGTCGCCGCGGCAGTTCCACAGGAAAACCTCGTCGGGCGGCAGCTCCAGGCCCTCGGCCAGGCCAGTCAGTTCATCCTCGATCCAGGGAAAAGCCTGGCGCAGCAGCGCCCGCATCGCCGGGATTTCCGGCTGGTCGCGGCAGGCCATGATCTGCGCCCAGGCGTCCGAATGGATCAGGTGACGGTGGCAGGCCTCGGCCCCCCAGCGCCCCAGGGCGCGACCGACCTCGCGGTGTGAGCCGCGGGCTTCGACCGGCTGCAGTTCAGGAGAGCGGAGGGGGATCGCGTCGTTCATTTCGGGTCGTTCATTGATAGGCGCCGGTGGCGTGAAGCCGGGCTTCAGTCCGGTTGAGTTCGGTCAGGGCATGCTCGCCGGAGCGGACCAGCAGTTGCTGGGCCAGCATTTCCACCAGCGCCTGGAGGGCCACGGTGGATGGGAAGAACGAGTGCCCCAGCGTGGGGAAGGTCAGCACGCAGTCGGCGTGCAGCGCCATCGGCGCCAGCCGGCTGTCGCACAGGGCCAGCACGCGGCAGCCCTGGGGGCGGATCGCCTCGGCCAGCTCGATGACCTCGCGCGAGTAGGGCGCGTAGCCGATCAGCACCGCCGTATCCTCGGGCTGCAGATGGTACGCATCCAGGCTCAGCGCGCCGCTGGTGTCATGCAAGAGATGCGCGCCGGAGCGGAACAGGCTGCACAGATAGCGCAGGCTGAGCGCCGCGGGATGGCAGGACCGGAAGCCGGCGATCATGATGCGCCGGGCGCCCGCCAGCAAGGCCACCGCCTGGGTCAGGACGGCCTGATTGGCGGTTTCCAGCGCCTGCAGATTGAGGATCTGCTGATGGGTGGCGGCCTGCCAGGCGGCCTGGTCGGATTCCGGGCGGTGGACCAGGGATCGGGCGCGCGCCGAGTAGGCGCCGGGGTAGTGGAGTTCCTGGGTGAAGACGGTCTTCAGGGCGTCCCAGCCGGCGTAGCCCAGGTGCTGGGCCAGCCGCACCAGCGTGGCCGGCTGCACTCCGGCCAGGGCGGCCAGCTTGCGCGCCGACAGGGTCGAGACCTGGGTCGGGTGGTCGATCAGGTAGCGGGCGCCTGCCTGGAATTGAGGGCTGAGGTCCGGATACAGGGCTTGGATATGGCGCGTGAGTTCATCCAGGGACTGTGGTGCCGACATGACGTGTCATCAAAAAGAATGCCTGATTGCTTGATTTATCTGTTGCGTGATCTATGATACATGAAACATTCGTTGAGGCATCATCATGACTCATGTATTTCATCGCAACCCCCAGCATACGCTGAAGCAGGCCGTGCGCGGCCAGGGAATTTCCCTGTTCGATCAGGAGGGCCGCCAGTACCTGGACGCCTCGGGCGGGGCGGCCGTGTCCTGCCTGGGGCATGGACATCCGGACGTGATCGCCGCCATCAAGGCGCAACTGGATCAGGTGGCGTATGCCCATTCGTCCTTCTTCACCACCCAGGTGTGCGAAGACCTGGCGGATTTCCTGGTCAGCCGGGCGCCGGGGGATCTGGACCATGTCTATTTCGTGTCCGGCGGGTCCGAGGCGGTCGAGGCGGCCTTGAAGCTGGCCCGTCAGTATTTCGTCGAGCGCGGGGAAACGCAGCGCAGCCAGTTCATCGCCCGCCGCCAAAGCTATCACGGCAATACGCTGGGCGCGCTGGCCATCGGCGGCAACGCCTGGCGGCGCGAGCCTTTCCTGCCGATGCTGGCGCCTGCGCATCACGTCTCGCCCTGCTACCCCTACCGCGATCAGCGGCCCGACGAGACCGAGGAACAATACGCGTCCCGTCTGGCCGACGAACTGGAACAAAAAATCCTGGAAATCGGTCCGGACCGGGTGGCGGCCTTCGTGGCGGAAACCGTGGTCGGCGCCACGGCCGGCGCACTGGCGCCGGTGCGGACCTATCTGCAGCGCGTCCGCGAAGTCTGCGACCGGCATGGCGTGCTGCTGATCCTGGACGAGGTCATGTCCGGCATGGGGCGCACCGGCCACTTGTACGCTTGCGCCGAGGACGGCGTCGCCCCGGACATCCTGGCCATCGCCAAGGGCCTGGGGGCGGGCTATCAGCCCATCGGCGCCATGCTGGCCAGCCGCCGCATCTACGACACCATCGTGAACGGCAGCGGCTTCTTCCAGCACGGCCATACCTATATGGGCCACGCCACGGCCTGCGCCGCCGCCCTGGCGGTGCAGCGGGTGATCGAGCGCGATGGTCTGCTCGCCAATGTCCTGGCACGCGGCGAACAGTTGCGGGCGCGCCTGCGCGAAGTCTTCGCCGATCATCCCAACATTGGCGACGTGCGCGGACGCGGCCTGTTCGTGGGCGTCGAGTTCGTGCGCGACCGGGCCGACAAGTCGGTGCTGGACCCGGCCTTGAAGACGCATGCGAAGCTGAAGCGCCAGGCCATGGAGAACGGCCTGATGATGTACCCCATGGGCGGCACCATCGATGGCGTCCACGGGGATCACGTGCTGCTGGCGCCGCCCTTCATCTGCACGGCGGCGGACATCGACGAGATCGTTGCGCGGCTGGACCGCACGGTGCGCCAGGTGCTGCCGGTTTGATCGTGGCGCGTGTCCGGGCCGAGCCCGGACCGCGTGGTCCTGTTTTTGCCTCCGGCCTATGGGCCGGGGATATTTCCGGAGAATTTCATGGCCCGAATCGACTACGCCGACCTGAGCCGGGGCAAGGCGGCCGCGCTGGCGGACCGCATCGTCGCCGAGCGCGGCAGCGTGCTGCACCTGTACCAGATGCTGCTGCACAGTCCTCCTGCGGCGGAGGGCTGGCTGACCTATCTGACCGCCATCCGCCACCATTGCAGCCTGGACGGCGCGACCCGCGAACTGGTCATCATGCGCATCGCACACCTGAACCGCGCACCCTACGAGGCCGATCAGCACGCGCCCATCGCCCTGCGCGAGGGGCTGCGTCAGGACCAGCTCGATGCGCTGGCCCTGGACACCATCCCGGCGGATCTGTTCGATGCGCGCGAACGCGCCGTGCTGGCGTACGCGGACGTGATGACGCGCGCCGTGCAGGTGCCCGATGCCGTGTTCCAGGCCGTGCGGGGATATTTCCCGGACCAGGAACTGGTGGAGCTGACGGCCACCATCGCGGCCTACAACATGGTGTCGCGCTTTTTAGAGGCGCTGCAGGTGCATTCGGACGATCAGCGCTGATCGTCCCGCTCCCATAGCGTATCGGGCACCCCCGCCGCCCGGTTCAGATAGCGCGCCAGCACGAAGCACAGGTCGGACAGGCGGTTCAGGTAATGCAGCACGGGCGGGTTCACGGTTTCCTGGCGCGCGAGCGTCACCACGGACCGTTCCGCCCGACGGGCGATGGTGCGGGCCATGTGGGCGTGGGCGGCGGCGCGTGAGCCGCCGGGCAGGATGAATTCCTGCAGCGGACCCAGTTCGGCGTTGTAGTGCGCCAGGGCTTCGTCCAGCCGCAGCACGTGCTCGTTCTTGAGCGCCGTCCAGTCCGGGATGCAGAGTTCGCCGCCCAGGTCGAACAGATCGTGCTGGATGCGGTTCAGCAGGGCGTCCACCTCGGCCGGCAGCGCCTCCGTGCGCCACAGGCCGATCGCACTGTTCAGCTCGTCCACGTCGCCCAGCGCGGTGATGCGCGGGGCGTCTTTGGGCACGCGGGTCTTGTCGCCCAGGCCGGTGGTGCCGTCATCGCCGGTGCGGGTGGAGACGATGGAAACGCGGATCGACATGGGAACTCCCGATGGGTTTGATGGAAAGTGAGGCGCGCGTGCCCGGTCCTGCTCAGACCAGCTCAGTCTTGTCCGGCCAACTGCCGCAGCGCGTCGCCGGTGACGCGCACCACGCGCCAGTCGTCCAGGATCTCGCCGCCGTGGTGCTTGTAGAACTCGATGGCGTTCTCGTTCCAGTCCAGCACCACCCACTCGAAGCGGCCGCAGCCCAGTTCCACGGCCAGCGCCGCCAGGTGCTTGAGCACCCAGCCGCCCAGGCCGCGTCCCCGGTGGGCGGGGGTGATGTACACGTCCTCCAGGTACAGGCCGCGCCGGTCCAGGAAGCTGGAGTAGTTGTGGAACCACATGATGTAGGCGATGGGCGTGGCCGGATCCTCGGTCGTCGTGATGACCAGGCCGCGTGCAGCCGGCTCCGGGCCGAAGAAACTGTGGTTCAGGCTCTCGTGCGTGGCCTGGAAAATATCGGTCAGCTTCTCGAATTCCGCCATTTCGAGCATCAGGGCGTGGATGGCGGGGATGTCGGATGCGGTGGCGGGGCGCAGGTCGTAGCCGGGGACGGGGGTAGGCAAGAGAGTCTCTGTTTCGCGGTATGCTGGGGATGCCCTGGCGGAACATCCCCGGGAAAACCAAGGAGTTTAGCCCATGCGTTTTCGTGCTCTGTGCGCCCGGTTTGCGGCGGCTTTCGGCGCCCTGGCCGTGGCAGGCGCCCCGGCAGGTGCGCTGGTGCTGGCGGCGGCCAGTATCTGGAGCCCGCCCGCCGCCGCGCAGGCGGCGCCTGTCCAGGCCAGCGCCAGCGCCAGCGGCGAGGTCGTGCGGGTGAATGCGACCGACGGCAAGATCGCCATCCGCCATGGCGCCATCGGCAAGCTCGACCTGCCTGCCATGACCCTGGTCTACCACACGGATCCCGCGCTGTTGGCGGGGATCGCGGTGGGCGACAAGGTCAGTTTCACGGCCGAGCGGACCGGCGGCCAGTACCGGATCGTTGAGTTGAAGAAAAACTAGTCCTACAACACGTAGCGCGCCAGGTCCTGGCTGCCGGCGGCCTCGGACAGCTTGTCGTTCACGTAGGCGGCGTCGATCACCACGGTTTCCGCGCCCGGGCTGGCCGCCTCGAAGGACAGATCCTCCAGCAGCTTTTCCATCACCGTGTACAGGCGCCGGGCGCCGATGTTTTCCGTGCGCTCGTTGACCGCGAAGGCCAGTTCGGCCAGGCGGTGGACGCCGTCTTCGGTGAATTCCAGGGTGACGTCTTCCGTGGCCAGCAGGGCGCGGTACTGCTTGGTCAGCGAGGCGTCGGTCTCGCCCAGGATGCGTACGAAGTCCTCGGTCGACAGGGAATCCAGTTCCACCCGGATCGGGAAGCGGCCCTGCAGTTCCGGGATCAGGTCCGACGGCCGGGACAGGTGGAAGGCGCCCGAGGCGATGAACAGGATGTGGTCGGTGCGCACCATGCCGTACTTGGTATTGACGGTCGTGCCTTCGACCAGCGGCAGCAGGTCGCGCTGCACGCCCTGGCGCGAGACGTCGGCGCCGCCCTGTTCCTGGCGCGCGGCGATCTTGTCGATCTCGTCCAGGAAGACGATGCCGTGCTGTTCGGCCAGCGTCACGGCGTGGGTGCGCAGTTCTTCCTCGTTGATGCGGCGCGCGGCTTCTTCGTCGACCAGCAGGCGGAAGGCTTCCTTGACGGACAGCTTGCGCGACTTGGTCTTGCCCTGGGACAGGCCGGCGAACATGCCGCGCAATTGCTCGGTCATTTCCTCCATGCCCGGCGGCGCCATGATTTCCATCTGCGGCGATGTCTGGGCGACCTCGATGTCGATCTGCGTATCGTCCAGCTTGCCCTCGCGCAGGCGCTTGCGGAAGATCTGGCGGGTGTTGTTTTCCTCGCGCTCGGGTTCGCCGTGGGCGTTGCGCGGCGGCGGCAGCAGGGCGTCCAGGATGCGGTCTTCGGCGGCGTCCTCGGCCTGGGTGCGCACGCGCCGCGTCTCGGTTTCGCGCGTCTGCTTGATGGCGACCTCGACCAGATCGCGCACGATGGTGTCCACGTCGCGGCCCACGTAGCCGACTTCGGTGAACTTGGTGGCCTCGATCTTGATGAAGGGCGCGTTGGCCAGGCGGGCCAGACGACGGGCGATCTCGGTCTTGCCGACACCGGTGGGGCCGATCATCAGGATGTTTTTAGGGACGATCTCGTGGCGCAGGGGCTCGGGCACCTGCTGGCGGCGCCAGCGGTTGCGCAGCGCCACGGCGACCGAACGCTTGGCCTTGTCCTGGCCGACAATGTGCTTGTCCAGCTCCGAGACGATTTCCTTGGGGGTCATGGGGGTAGCGTCAGACATGGGGAATGGCCTAGAGCGTTTCGACGATGTGGTTCTGGTTGGTGTAGATGCAGAGCTCCCCGGCGATTTCCAGGGATTTCTTGACGACGTCGGCGGGGGGCAGGTCGGTGGCGTCCAGCAGGGCGCGCGCCGCCGACTGGGCATAGGCGCCGCCCGAACCGATGGCGGCGATGCCGTGTTCGGGTTCCAGCACGTCGCCGTTGCCGGTCAGGATCAGGGTGTGTTCGCGGTCGGCCACGATCAGCATGGCTTCCAGGCGGCGCAGCACGCGGTCGGTGCGCCAGTCGCGCGTCAGTTCGACGGCGGCGCGCATCAGGTGGCCCTGGTGTTTTTCCAGTTTGGCCTCGAAGCGTTCCTGCAGGGTGAAGGCGTCGGCCGTGGCGCCGGCGAAACCGGCCAGGACCTTGTCGTGATAGAGGCGGCGGATCTTGCGGGCCGTCCCCTTGATGACGATATTGCCCAGCGTGACCTGGCCGTCGCCGCCCAGGGCGACTTCTTCGCCGCGCCGGACGCAGACGATGGTGGTGGCGTGAAATTGTTCCATGCGGTCCTCTCGGGTGGAGAAGACCACATGGGGGCGGCCAGGGGGAAATTCAAGCCGTCGGAATTCGGATGCCCGGGCGTGCCGGGCAAGGCGCAAATCGCAGCGATAGTACGACTATCGCGAGATTTGCAACGCAGCATGGTGCGGTCAGGCGCCGAATTCAATCCCCGTAGAGCTTCTGGCGCATTTCGCGGCGCTCTTGCGCTTCGAGCGACAAGGTGGCCGTGGGGCGGGCCAGCAGACGGGCGACACCGATGGGTTCGCCGGTTTCCTCGCACCAGCCGTATTCGCCGGCGTCGATGCGGGAGATGGACTGCTGAACCTTTTTCAGCAGCTTGCGCTCGCGGTCGCGGGTGCGCAGTTCCAGCGCGTGTTCTTCCTCGATCGTGGCGCGGTCGGCCGGATCGGGCACGTACTGGGTTTCACGCAGATTTTCGGTCGTGGCGCCCGCATTGGTGAGGATTTCGTGTTCGAGCTGATGCAGGCGTTCACGGAAGAACGCCAGTTGGGCGTCGTTCATGTAGTCCTTTTCAGGCATCGCCAGCAGCTCTTTTTCCGTAAGCGGCTTGCCCTGCGGCTTGGTGCTGGATTTGGTAGCCATGTCGTGTCCTCTTTTTTATGTGCCGGGCCCTGCCCGCCGCGTCCGGAAGATCCGGTGAGGCAGCGGTGTTGCGCAGTTCAGGCCAGGCATTGTTCGAGCCCCTGGGTGAAGATGTCCTGAGGCAGTTTACGGCCAATGAAGACCATGCGGGTATTCGGTTTTTCACTGGCAGGCCAGGGTTTGCCGGGTTCGGCGCCGAACATCATGTGGACGCCCTGGAACAGCATGCGGCGATTGATGCCCTTGATGTACAGGATGCCTTTGTAACGCAGCAGGTCGGGTCCGTAGACCTGGACGATGCCGCTGAGGAAGTCTTCCAGGCGTTCCGGGTCGAAGGGGCGCTTGGATCGGAAGACGAAGGCGCCGATCTCGTCGTCGTGATGGGCGTGGTGGTGATCGTGTCCGCAGTCGGGGCCGCAGGCGTGATGGCCGTCTTCGTCGTCGTGCTCATGATCATGATGGTCATGGCCGTGGTGATGGTCGTGTCCGTGGTGGTCGTGTGCGGCTTCCTCGGCGAGGAATTCCGGGTCGATGTCCAGGATGGCGTCCAGATCGAAGCCGCTGACGTCCAGCAGGGCGTGCAGATCGGTTTCACCGAAGTTCGCGGGCTGGATGGAGGCGCGCGGGTTGATCCGCACCAGGCGGGCGCGCAGGGCCTGGTAGTCGGCCTCGTTCACCAGGTCTTTTTTCGAGACCAGGATGCGGTCCGCGAAACCGACCTGGCGCTGGGCTTCTTCCTGGCGGTCCAGCGTGGCCATGCCGTGCTTGGCGTCCACGACCGTGATGACCGCGTCCAGCCGGTAGGTGGCGGCGATGTCGTCGTCCATGAAGAAGGTCTGGCAGACCGGGCCGGGGTTGGCCATGCCGGTGGTCTCGATGATCACGCGGTCGAAGCGCACGCCGCCGGCGGCGCGCCGGGCGGCGAGGTCGCCCAGGGTGCGGATCAGGTCGCCGCGCACCGTGCAGCAGACGCAGCCGTTGCTCAGTTCCACGACCTGTTCGTCGCTGTCCTGAACCAACAGGTCGTTGTCGATGTTCTCTTCGCCGAATTCGTTTTCGATGACGGCGATGCGCTGGCCGTGGAATTCCGTCAGGATGCGGCGCAGCAGGGTGGTCTTGCCAGCCCCCAGAAAACCGGTGAGTACGGTGACGGGAATCAGAGAATCGGCGGATGGAGCAGTGTTCATGATGGCCTCGAGTGCGATGCGCCGTCCTCGTAGCCGGATGCCGGGAAGAAGTGACCGTTCCAGTGAAGGGGGCGGCGATCAGCATGCGATTACATCATAGGCCCGGGTTTAGGGCAAACTCGGCTGCAGACCGTCCAGGGAGAATATGTTACGCAGCCGTTGCCCGAGCCAGCAGCGCGATCAACTGACCCTGGCGGGCCGTGCCGGTCTTGCGCAGCAGACTGGCCAGTTGGCTGCGCACGGTGGGCAGGCCGACGTGGCGTTCCTGGGCGGCTTCGCGCAGGGACAGGCCGCGCATCAGCGCGTAGGCCAGATCGGCCTCCTTGGGACTGAGGTCGAACAAGGATTGCAGATGCGGGCGGATGTCAGGCGGCAGATCCAGCAGCATGTCCGCGGCCTGATCCAGGGGCCGCCTGCGGCGGTCCATGTCGAGGTCCAGGCGGCTTGACCCGTGTGCAGCGTGGCGGCTGGTTTCCGCGAGCGCGCGCAATTGGGCGATCCGGTCCTGGAGACGGACGGCATGGGTCAGCAGCGGTTCGATCTGCCGGCAGGCCGCCAGATCGTCGGTGCTGTAGCACGGCTGCGAACCGCCCCGATTGAGCGCGAAGATGGCGGCGATTTCGCCCTGTGCGTCGGGGATCTTGATCAGCAGGATGCTGTGGCGATCCTGCGGCCGCAGCCAGTCGTTGAACAGGGCGGAGCGCTGAAAACGGGAGCGGTCCATGACGGTCTGGTCGCAATAGATCCGGTGGGCGGGCGCGGGGCCGGTCAGCATGGGGTCCTGCGTGGAGAAATCCCGCCAGTACCGTTGGGAGAAGTCGGCGTCGCAATCGCTGTGCACGGTCTCGAAGTCCGCGCCCTGGCGCACGACCAGGGTGGCGGCCATGCTGTCCAGGCAGTCGCGCAGCGCCTGGGCGGCCAGCGGCCAGGCGCCGGCGTCATAGCAGGCGTCGTACAGATTGACGGACAGGCGCGTCAGGCTGCTCGTATCCAGTGCCATGTGGAAGTCTCCCTGTGCAGAGGGCGGTCCGCAGTCATCCGTCTTGCGTTCCGTCGGTCGTCGCCGAGCCGCCCAGGTGCTTTTTTATGGACTATAGGGGGCTGCGCCGTTGAAGTAAAGCAATCGGCCGGCGCGCGGCCGGCGTTTCAGCCTTGCCGGCAGCGAGGACAGAGCGCGCGCAGTTCGGTTTCCTGGCCGCTCAGGGTAAAGCCGGCCTGGGCGACGCAGTCGGCCAGACGGCGGCCCAGCTCGGGGTCGCTGAGTTCGGCCACATTGCCGCAGCGGGTGCAGACGATCAGCACGTCGTGGGGCTGGCCGCCCGCGTCAGTACAGGCGCTCCAGGCGTTGATGGCGTCCAGCCGGTGGATCAGGCCCTGCTCCGTCAGGAAGTCCAGCGCCCGGTAGACCGTAGGGGGCGCGGCGCCGGGCTGGGCGGCCCGCAGGGCGTCGAGCAGTTCGTAGGCCTTGAGGCTGCCGTGATGACGCAGCAGCGTTTCCAGCACCAGGCGCCGCAGGGGCGTCAACCGCGAACCGCGCTGGGCGCAGAGCCGTTCGGCTGTGTCCAGGCGCGCGGTGATCTCGGTGTGGGTGTGGGAATGGGCCTTCGTGTTCATGATGGTTATGTTATAACATAACAAACCTTGGACGTCTCCCGGACGCCGACCACGGATCATCATGTCCCTCTCTTCCCTGTTTTCCAGACCGGGCCGCTATCGCGGTTCTTCCCTGCTGATGTCGGCCGGCCAGCGCATGCGCCGCGCCGCGCTGGCCGTGGCATTCCTGTGGCTGCTGACCGGATGGGCGTTGCAATGGTGGTGAGCCCGGCACCCGGCGAGGCGCCGCCTGCCATCGAATTGCAGCAGGTCTGGCTGGGTTGGCGCGACCGGATCGCGGTGCGTGATGCCAGCGGCGTGTTTCCCCAGGGCTCCTTGACGGCGGTGGTGGGGCCGAACGGGGCCGGGAAGTCCACGCTGGTCAAGGCCATCTCGGGTCGCCTGAACCCCGCCCGGGGGCGCATCCGGATCGATCCGGCGCTTGCGGGCGATCTGGCCTGCCTGCCGCAGTCGGCCGAACTGGATCTCGATTTCCCCATCAGCACCTTCGATCTGGTGGCCATGGGGGCCTGGCATCGGCTGGGCGCCTGGCGCGGCCTGGACGACGCGGGCCGGGACGCCGTCGAAGCCGCGCTGCGCGCCGTGGGCCTGGCCGGTTTTGGCCGTCAGCCTGTGAATACCCTGTCGGGCGGCCAGCGGCAGCGTGCGCTGTTCGCGCGCCTGATGCTGCGCGACGCGCGGGTGATTCTGCTGGACGAGCCCTTTGCCGCCGTGGATCGGGCCACGACCGAGGATCTGCTGGCCCTGTTGCACCAATGGCATGGCGAGGGGCGCACCCTGATCGCCGTGCTGCATGACCTGGACATGGTGCGCGCCTATTTTCCGCAGACCCTGCTGCTGGCGGGGCAGGTCGTGGGCTGGGGCGAGAGCGGCCAGGTGCTGTGCGCCTCCAATCTGCACCTGGCCCGCCACCTGTGCGCCGGGGAGGCCGCCTGATGGACTTGTGGAATCTGCTGGCGCAGCCCTTCATTGAATTCGGCTTCATGCGCCGCGCCCTGGCGGGCGCTTTGGCGCTGGCCTTCGCCGCCGGGCCGCTGGGGGTGTTCCTGGTGCTGCGCCGCCTCAGCCTGATGGGTGATGCCATGGCGCACGCCATTCTGCCGGGCGTGGCGGTCGGTTTTCTGACGGCGGGTCTGTCCATGACGGCCATGACGCTGGGCGGACTGGTCACCGGCGTCGCGGTGGCGGTGCTGGCTGGTCTGGTGTCGCGCATGACGCCGCTGCGCGAGGACGCCAGCTTTGCGGCTTTCTATCTGGTGTCCCTGGGCCTGGGGGTGCTGCTGGTGTCCCTGAAAGGCACCAATATGGACCTGATCCACGTGCTGTTCGGCACGGTGCTGGGCTTGAGCGATGCGGCCCTGATTCTGGTCACTGTGGTCAGCAGCGTGACGCTGCTGGCGCTGGCCGCGCTGCTGCGCGTGCTGGCGGTGGAATGCCTGGACCCCGGCTTCCTGCGTGCCGAGGGGCGGGCAGGGGCCTGGGCGCATATCGGTTTCCTGTTGCTGCTGGTGCTGAACCTGGTGGCGGGCTTCCAGGTGCTGGGCACCCTGATGGTGGTGGGCATCATGATGCTGCCCGCGACGGCGGCCCGGTTCTGGGCGCGGCCGGTGGGCGCCCAGATGGTGCTGGCGGCTGCGCTGGGCGCCCTGGCGTCCTACGCGGGCCTGCTGGTGTCCTACTACGCGGACGTGCCTGCCTCGCCGGCCATCATTTTGTCGGCGGGCGTGCTCCATTTCATTTCGGTCGCGTTCGGGCCGCACGGCGGCGTCCTGCTGGCCCTGCGTGAATCGCGCGCGCGCCGTACCCGGTTGTTGCAATCCATGAAGGAAGGTCATTGATGAAAGAATACCGATTGCTTGTCCTCGGCCCGCGCTTGGTGATGCAGGGCGGTGCGCGGGTTGTGAGGCGAGGGCCGGGCGCGCTCGGTGCGTGGCTGGCGGGGACCGCGCTGGCTCTGTGCGTGGCAGTGGGCATCGCGCCGTCAGCCGTCCAGGCCGCAGGCGCGTCCGAGGACGCCCGCCTGCCCGTGGTGGCCTCGTTCTCGATCCTGGGCGACATCGTGCGCGAGGTGGGCGGGGACGACATCCGCCTGGACGTGCTCGTCGGGCCGATGCGTGATGCCCATACTTTCGAGCCGACGCCCAAGGATGCGCGCGCCCTGGGCCGCGCCCGGGTGCTGGTGGTCAACGGCCTGGGTTTCGAATCCTGGATGCCGCGCCTGGTCGAGGCGGCCGGTTTCAAGGGGGCCGTGATCGAGGCTTCGCGGGGCGTGCAGCCCAGGCGCCTGGATGATGAGGAGTCGGCGCGTGAGGCGCATGAACACGGGGCGGCGGATCATGGCCACGCGCATGTGGATGATGCGGGTGACCACGACCACGACCACGATCACGATCACGATCACGATCACGATCACGATCACGATCACGATCACGCGGCCCACGACCATGGCGGCGTCGATCCCCATGCCTGGCAGGATCTGGCCAATGGCGTGATCTATGCGCGCAACATCGCGCGCGGGCTGGCCGAGGCCGATCCGGCCCACGCCGCCGCCTACGAGGCGCGTGCCGAGGCCTATGTGCAGGCTTTGCAACGGGCCGATGCCGACTGGCGCCAACGACTGGCGGCCGTCCCCGCCGACCGGCGCGTGCTGGCGACTTCGCACGACGCCTTCGGCTATTTCGGCGCGGCCTACGGCATCGAGGTCCTGTCGGTGGTCGGCCTGTCCAGCGAGGCGGAGCCGTCCGCGCGCGCGATGGCGGATCTGGTGACACGCATCCGCGCGCATCATATCCGGGCGCTGTTCCTGGAGCAGGGCGGCAACGCGCGCGCCTTGCAGCAGATCGCGGCCGAAACCGGCGTGAAGCCGGGCGGCGCGCTGTACGCGGACACGCTGGACTTGCCGGGGCACGAGGCCTCGACCTATCTGGGCATGTTCCGCTGGAATACGCAGCAGTTGCTGCAGGCGTTTCAGGCGCCGTAGGCAGTCCCGCCTCATCCGCAGGGACTGCTCAGTGTCCGGACTTGTCCTCCGTCTTGCGCTTCGCCCGCGGATGCGCCTGGTCGTAGCTGGCGGCCAGGTGCTGGAAGTCCAGCCGGGTGTAGATCTGGGTCGTGGAGATATTGGCGTGTCCCAGCAATTCCTGGACGGCGCGCAGGTCCTGGGCGGATTGCAGCAAGTGGCTGGCGAAGCTGTGCCGCAGGCTGTGCGGATGCACGTGCAGCGGCAGGCCGACGCGTTGCGCCAGGGCCTGTAGACGCAACTGCACCACGCGCGGGCTGATGCGTTGGCCGCGTTCGCCCAGGAACAGCGCGGCCCGTGCGTCTTCGTCGGACTTGGGGTTCAGCATGCCGTCGCGGACTTCCAGCCAGGCCTGCAGGGCGGCCAGGGCCTGGCGCCCCAGCGGCACGATGCGGGTCTTGCCGCCCTTGCCCCGGACGACGGCCTCGCCCTCGTCGGCCAGAATCCAGCTATGCGACGCGTGGCCCGGCGTGCGCACCGGCTGCCAGTCCAGGCCGATCAGTTCAGACAGTCGCAGGCCGCCGGAATACAGGATCTCGAACATCGCCATGTCGCGCCGTTCGACCGGCGTTTCGGCGGGCGGCAACTGGCTGCGGTCCAGCAGGGCCTGGGCCTGATCCACGGACAGGGCTTTGGGCAGGCTGTGCGGAATGCGGGGCGCACGCACGCCGTGGGCCGGGTTGCGCGTCAGGCCGGCGGCGGGGGCGCGCCATTCGTAGTAGCTGCGCCAGGCGGCCAGGGCGCGTGCCAGGCTGCGGGGCTGCAGCCCGGAGGCATGCAGCCGCCCCAGGGCCTGGCGGATCCGGGCCTCGTCCAGCGCGTCCAGCGGTTGGCCGGGAAAACATTGCCGCAGCGCCCGCAGGTCGCGGCGGTAGGCGGCGATCGTGTGATCGGAATAGCGTTGCTGCGCCCCCAGCTCGGCCAGCCAGGCTTCCGTGAGCGCGTCGTCCATGAGCGCCGGCCCCCCGCGTACGGCCTCAGGCCGCTTCGGGCGCCGGCCGGGCCAGCCGCCCCAGGGCCGCCCCCGCCAGCGAGGCGATCAGCGACAGAAAGGCCGTGCCCATGTCCGGCGTGAAGCGGCCGCCATCGTCCGAGCCCAGGACCAGCAGGCCGACCGGCGCCGCGCCGTTCACCGTGCGCAGGGGCAGGATCGCCAGCGAAGCGGGTTCGGACGCCAGCCAGCGGGCGGGTTCCTGGTCCTTGCGCGGGCCGCAGTAAGGCTGCTCCAGCGTGTCGGCATAGGCGCGGATGTCGGCGTCGATGTCCTGGGCGAACTCGCTGTCCGCCAGCGCCGGCAGGTCCCAGACCCGCAGCGCGATGGCGCTGAGGTCGAACTGATCCGACAGGCTGCGGATGATGTGGGCCGGGATGCGCTCGGCGTCGGGCTCGGCCAGCATGCGCGCGCACCACTGCATGAGCGACTGGTTGATGCGTTCGTTGCCGCCGGCATTGTGCAGCAACTGCATCAGCCGGTGTTCGTGTTCCTTGACGCGCGCGCGCAGCGTCAGAATCTGCCGTTCCCCCAGCGAGATCGCGCGCGCCTGGTGAGGGTGGGGCACGTTCATCGAGGCGAATACGTCGGCGTGCACCTCGAAGAAATCGGGGTTGCGGCTGAGATAGTCCGCCACGTCCTGGGCGGTGAAGGCATCCTGCGTCATATGGGCTTTTCCGTGAGTCAGAGGGTCGCGGTCAGGGCGTCGATGTCGATTTGACCATGAAAAACCGTGGTCGCCGGGCCTTGCATGCGCAGTACCTGGCCGTCCCAGTCGATTTGCAGGGCGCCGCCCCGAGTGTCCACCCGCACCGGGCTGTCCAGCAGGCCGCGCCGGATACCGGCGACGGCGGCGGCGCAGGCGCCGGTGCCGCAGGCCAGGGTCTCGCCGGCGCCGCGCTCGTAGACCCGCAGCCGGATGTGGCGGCGGTCAATCACTTGCATGAAACCGGCGTTGACGCGCTGGGCGAAGCGGGGGTGGGATTCGATGGCGGGCCCCTGGCGGGCGACGGGGTGCGTGTCCACGTCGTCCACCTGGACCACGGCATGGGGGTTGGAGATCGCCACCAGCGAGCACCAGACCTCGCCCGCCTCGGGCGGGAGATCCAGCCGGTACAGGGTGTCTTCGCTGCAGCCCCGGGTGTCCAGGCCGGCCGGATCGAAGGCCAGGTCCGGCGGGGTAAAGGCGGTGCGGCCCATGTCTGCGCTGACTTGGCCGTCGTCGGCTTCGTGCAGCACGATCAGCCCGGTGGAAATTTCGGCGCGCAGCGGATTGCGCCGCGACAGGCCTTGTTCGTGCACGAAGCGCACGAAGCAGCGCGCGCCATTGCCGCAATGCTCGACTTCGCCGCCATCGGCGTTGAAGATCCGGTAGCGGAAGTCCGCGTCCGGGTGCAGCGGGTTTTCGACCAGCAGGATCTGGTCGGCGCCGACGCCGAAATGCCGGTCGGCCAGCGCCCGGGCGCGGACAGGCGTCAGCTCGATGGACTGGCGCACGCCGTCCAGGACCACGAAATCGTTGCCCGCGCCGTGCATTTTGGTGAAGTTCCAGATCATCGGGACATTATCCGCTCAAATACGCAAGGATTGACTAATAAAACCCTTGCTCTCCCTCCGGCCGGGTCTTGAAGCGCCGGTGCACCCAATAGTATTGCGCCGGGTCGCGGCGGACCTCGTCTTCGATCAGGGTGTTCAGGCGCGCGGTGGCGGTTTCGGGGTCGTCTTCACCGGGGAAGCGCTCCACCGGCGGGCCGACGTCCACGCGGTAGCGGCCCGTGTCGGGGTCCAGGCGGCTGATGACGGGCACTACCGCGGCGTCCCAGGCGGCGGCGATCTGGGCGGCCGACAGCAGGGTGGCGGCGGGCACGCCGAAAAAAGGGATGAAGGCGCTGCCCTGGCGGCCGAAATCCATGTCCGGCAGGTAGTACACGGGAATGCCTTTGCGCAGATGCCGGATCAGGCCGCGCACGCCGTCGTGGCGGCTGACCAGGTGGACCTGGTTGAAGCGCCCGCGTCCCAGGCGCACGATCTCGTCCACGTCGGCGTCGCTCTGGCGCGTGTACAGCGTGGCGGATTCCTTCAGAAACAGGGTCAGGCGCGTGGCGGCGGCGTCCAGGGCGATGAGGTGCGGCGCGAACATCAGGATGCGGCGCCCCTGGTCCAGCAGCGTTTGCAGATGCTGTTCGCCATGCAGTTCGACCGTGTCCAGAATGCGCTCGGGCGTGCCGAACCAGCACAGGCCCCGATCCACGACGGACTGGGCCAGCAGGCGGAAATGGCGGTGCGCCAGGGCGTCCCGCTCGGCCGGCGCCAGGTCGGGAAAGCAGCGCTCCAGGTTCACCCGGACGATGTGAGCGCGGGAGCGCAGCAGGTGCGGCGTCAGCCGCCCCAGGAGGCGTCCCCAGCGCAGCCGCGTGCGGTCGGAACAGCGGCCGAAATAGCCCAGGACGGCGCGCAGCAGGGGTTTTTTATCGAAAGCCATATCGGAAAAATCAGGATCGGGCAGCGATGGAGACCAGGTACTCAGGGAATCTTTGGATCCGTCGGGCGGAAACCGGGCGCTCAAGCCGGTCCATGCGTCGCCGATGCAGGTTCTTCAGGCATGGGCGGGGCATCATCCGGGATCTTGTAGCGGTTGTAGCTCCACAGATATTGTTCCGGAAAGCGCCGGATCAAGGCTTCCATCGCCTGGTTGATGGCGGCGGCCAGGGCTTCGGGCGTGGCGGGCAGCGGTTCGGCCAGGCGCAAGTAGTGGATGCGCCAGCCGCGTCCGCCCGGCAGGCGTTCGCCTGCGGTCAGGATCACGGCCACGCCTGTTTGCAGCGCCAGGCGCGCGGCCAGGGTCATGGTCAGGGCATAGCGGCCGAAGAAGGGCAGCCAGACACCGTCGCCTTCGCGCGGCACCTGATCGGGCAGCATGCCCACGGCCTCGCCGCGTTTCAAGGCGCGCACGAATTCGCGCACGCCGTTGCGGTTGGCCGGCACGGCGCGCAGGTTGTGCATGTCGCGTGCGGACTCGACGATGGGGTCCAGCACCGGGCTGCGCGAGGGGCGGAACATCACCGTCAGCGGACCGTATTGCGTCAGGTGGCGGGCGGTGATCTCGAAGCAGCCCAGGTGGGGCGTCAGGTACAGCACACCCCGGCCTTCGGCCAGGGCCTCGCGCACCACGGATTCCTGGTCGCCGCCCGTCAGGGCCAGGCATTGCGGGGTGCGCCACCAGACTTTGGGGATTTCCAGAATCATGGCGCCGGATTCGGCGGCCGCGCGGCGACCGAAGGCCGGGTCGGTGTAGCCGGCCTGCGCGGCGTGGGTCCTCAGGCGGCGGCGATAGCGGCCCGGGAACAGGTAGACGACCGTGCCGAGCAGCCGGCCGATGGCCTGAAGCCAGGACAGAGGCAGCGCGGCCAGCAGGCGGACGAGGAACAACGGCATGAGGGATCGAGTGGCGTTTGTCCCCGGCGCGCCACGCGGTCCGCGCGAATGCGCGCATCGCACAAACACCACACCGGGGGTATGCTTTCTTTGGGACAAACGCCATTTTCGCTTAAAATGGCGGGGATCGCTGAGTTAACCCGACAACTTGCGGAGCGATCACCTGACGGCGCAATCCGTCCGGGCTTTTTTCCGCTAAAGCGTCGCGCCCCGATACATCCAGAGGTGCAACGCGTTTCGTTCAACCTCTCGCCGGCCAACCCGGCGTTCTTACAGGACGTATCGCTGTGGCAAACAACGATTTTCTCTTTACCTCCGAATCCGTCTCCGAAGGCCACCCCGACAAGGTCGCCGACCAGATTTCCGACGCCATCCTCGACGCGCTGCTCGAACAAGACCCGAACTCCCGCGTTGCCGCCGAAACCCTCTGCAATACCGGCCTGGTCGTGTTGGCCGGCGAGATCACCTCGCGCGCCAACGTCGACTACATCCAGGTCGCCCGCGACACGATCCGCCGCATCGGCTACGACAACACCGACTACGGCATCGACTACAAGGGCTGCGCGGTGCTGGTCGCCTACGACAAGCAATCCCCCGACATCGCCCAGGGCGTGGACCGTTCGCCGGAAGACATCCTGAACCAGGGCGCCGGTGACCAGGGCCTGATGTTCGGCTACGCCTGCGACGAAACCCCCGACCTGATGCCCGCGCCGATCTGGTACGCGCACCGCATCGTGCAGCGCCAGGCCGAACTGCGCAAGGACGGCCGTCTGCCCTGGCTGCGCCCGGATGCCAAATCCCAGGTCACCTTCCGCTACGTCGACGGCAAGCCGGCCGAGGTCGATACCGTGGTGGTGTCCACCCAGCATCATCCCGACATCTCCCAGGCCGACATCCGCGACGCCGTCATCGAACACATCATCCGCCCGGTCTTCGCCGACGGCCTGCTCACGGACAAGACCAAATTCCTGGTCAACCCCACCGGCAAGTTCGTCATCGGCGGTCCGCAGGGCGACTGCGGCCTGACGGGCCGCAAGATCATCGTCGACACCTACGGCGGCGCCTGCCCGCACGGCGGCGGCGCGTTCTCCGGCAAGGATCCGTCCAAGGTCGACCGTTCCGCCGCCTATGCAGCGCGCTACGTGGCCAAGAACATCGTGGCCGCCGGCCTGGCCCGCCAGTGCCAGGTGCAGGTCAGCTACGCCATCGGTGTGGCCGAGCCGATCAACATCACGGTCTACACCGAAGGCACGGGCGTGATCCCCGACGACCAGATCGCGCGCCTGGTGCGCGAACATTTCGACCTGCGCCCCAAGGGCATCGTCAACATGCTCGACCTGCTGCGCCCCATCTACACCAAGTCCGCCGCCTACGGCCACTTCGGCCGCAGCGAACCGGAATTCAGCTGGGAAGCCACCGACAAGATCCAGGCGCTCAAGGCCGCCGCCTGATCTATTTTGCCGACGGGCCGTCCCAAGGCAAAATGCGCCCCCCAATGAACTGCCCCCCAAAAGTTGGACACCGATCCAACCTTTGGGGTGTTTTTCATGTCGAAG